>CAZUAL010000182.1:0-8128 GCA_964618305.1 uncultured Dongia sp.
GGCGCTGTTCACCCGCGGCGAAACCCAGGCGTTGGTCACGACCACGCTGGGCACCGGCGATGACGAGCAGATCATCGACGCGCTGGAAGGCGAATTCCGCGAAACCTTCATGCTGCACTACAACTTCCCGCCCTATTCGACCGGTGAGGCCGGCCGCATGGGGTCGCCGGGCCGCCGCGAAATCGGCCATGGCAAGCTCGCCTGGCGCGCGGTGCATCCGCTGCTCCCGGGCAAGGATGATTTCCCCTACACGATCCGCGTCGTTTCCGAGATCACGGAATCGAACGGCTCCTCGTCGATGGCGACCGTTTGCGGTTCCTCGCTGGCGCTGATGGATGCGGGCGTGCCGCTCGGCCGTCCGATCGCCGGCATCGCCATGGGCCTCATCAAGGAAAAGGACGGCTATGCCGTTCTCTCCGACATCCTGGGTGACGAAGATCACCTGGGCGACATGGACTTCAAGGTGGCCGGCACGTCGGAAGGCATCACGGCCCTCCAGATGGACATCAAGATCACCTCGATCACGTCCGAGATCATGAAGATCGCCCTCGCCCAGGCGAAGGACGGTCGTATCCACATCCTCGGCGAGATGGCCAAGGGCCTGACCGGCGCCCGCGAAGGCGTCAACCAGAACGCCCCGCGCATCACCGTCATCAACATCCCGAAGGACAAGATCCGCGAAGTGATCGGCACCGGCGGCAAGGTCATCCGCGAAATCTGCGAAGTGACCGGCGCCAAGATCGACATCGAGGACGATGGCACGATCAAGGTCGCGGCGGTCGACGGCAAGGCCGGCGAGGCGGCGATCAACTGGATCCGCGGTATCGTCGCGGAGCCGGAAGTCGGCGTCATCTATGACGGCAAGGTCGTGAAGCTGATGGATTTCGGCGCCTTCGTGAACTTCCTGGGCTCGAAGGACGGCTTGGTCCATATCAGCGAACTCGCCGCCCACCGCGTGAAGCAGACTTCGGACGTCGTTGAAGTCGGCCAGGCGGTGAAGGTGAAGGTGCTGGGCATGGACGATCGCGGCAAGGTGAAGCTCTCCATGCGCGTCGTCGACCAGGCGACGGGCAAGGACATCTCGGAAGAGATCGCCAAGGCCGATGCCGAGCGCCGCGCCCAGCGCGCCGCCGAGAAGTCGGCCGGCGGCCCGGACCGGGCTGACTAAGGAACGCGCGGGTGGCGGCCAACAAGGCTGCCGCCCGCCACATCCCGCCAGGCTGACGCCATGCCCATTCGCCACCTTTCCCTGCCACGCGTCATCGGCCATCGGGGTGCCGCCGAAGCGGCACCGGAGAACACGCTGGCAAGCTTCCGTGAAGCGAAGCGCCAGGGGGCCCAGTGGGTCGAATTCGACGCCAAGCTTTCCGCCGACGACCGCGTCTTCCTGCTGCATGACGACAATGTCGACCGCACCAGCAACGGCAAAGGGCCGGCGCGGGCGATGAGCTATGACGAGATCCGTGCGCTCGATGCCGGATCGTGGAAGGGTTCGCAATTCGCCGGCGAGAAGATGCCGCTGCTGGCCGAGGCGCTTTCGCTCTTCGCCCAGGAGGATCTGCAGTTCAACCTGGAACTGAAGCCCTGCCCCGGCCGCGCCCGCGACACGGCGCGCATCATCATCGAAGAGCTGAAGCATCTGTGGCCGGCGGCCAAGCCGAAGCCGCTGCTCTCGAGCTTCGTGCTGGAATGCCTGGAGATCGCCCGCGACCTGGCGCCCGAATTCCCGCGCGGCCTGCTCCTGGAGGAGCATCCGGCCAACTGGCTGGAACTGGCGCAAAACCTCAAGGCCGATACGGTCAATATCTGGGACGGCGCCGCGACCCAGGAATGGGTGGCGGAAATCAAGGAAGCGGGCTACGGCCTGCTCGTCTATACGGTCAATGACGCGGCGCGGGCCAAAGAACTGATCGGTTGGGGTGTGGACGGCGTCTTCACGGACGCGCCGGCGCGCGTTCTGGCGGTCGTCGGCTGAAAATTATATAAATTGGATGGTGCCGCCCGACGAGGCGGGACCCATGGGGAGGGTTGGTTGAAGTCGTTTAAGCCGCTGATGATTTCGGGTCGCGAGGTTCTGCCGCTGGTGGAAGGCGGCAAGGGCATCTCCGTCTCGAACGGGCAATCCTCGGGCGCCTGGGCGCTCGCCGGCGGTGTCGGCACCTTCTCCGGCGTCAATGCCGATTCCTATGACGAGAACGGCAAGCCGATCCCGCAGGTCTATCACGGCAAGACGCGCCGTGAACGGCACGAGGAACTGCTCGATTACGCGATCAAGGGCGGCATCGCCCAGGCGAAGATCGCCCATGACGTGATGGGCAATAACGGCCGCCTGCACATGAACGTGCTGTGGGAAATGGGCGGGGCCGAGCGCGTGCTGCACGGTGTCCTGGAAGGAGCCAAGGGCCTCATCCATGGCGTCACTTGCGGCGCCGGCATGCCCTATCGCATCGCCGAGATCTGCGCCCAGTACAACATTCACTATTACCCGATCGTTTCGTCGGCGCGTGCCTTCCGCGCCCTGTGGAAACGCGCCTATCACAAGTTCAGCCATCTCCTCGGCGGTGTCGTCTATGAGGATCCGTGGCTCGCCGGTGGCCATAACGGCCTTTCCAATGTCGAGGATCCGACCAAGCCGCAGCCACCCTTCGACCGCGTGCGCGAGCTCAGGAAGACGATGAAGGACGAATGCGGCCTTGCGGAGACGCCGATCATCATGGCGGGCGGTGTCTGGAACCTGCGCGAATGGGAAGATTGGATCGGCAATCCGGATCTCGGGCCCGTCGCCTTCCAGTTCGGCACGCGCCCGCTGCTTACCCAGGAAAGCCCGATCTCCGACGCGTGGAAGAAGCGCCTGCTGACGCTGAAGAAGGGCGACGTTTTCCTGAACCGCTTCAGCCCCACGGGCTTCTATTCCTCGGCGGTCAACAACGCCTTCATCCAGGAGCTGCGCGAGCGCTCGGAACGGCAGATCGCCTATTCGCAGCACAAGGTCGGCGAGCATGAATGGCCGATGGCGATCGGTGCCCGCGGCCGCCAGGTGTTTGTCACCGCCGCCGACAAGCTGCGCGCCGAAGGCTGGATCGCGGAAGGCTTCTCCGAAGCTTTGCGCACGCCGGAATCGACCCTGATCTTCGTCACCCGCGATAAGGCCAATGAAATCCTCAAGGACCAGATCGATTGCATGGGCTGCCTCTCCGCCTGCAATTTCTCGAACTGGGCGCAGAACGAGGAAGGCACCACCGGCCACAAGGCCGATCCCCGGAGCTTCTGCATCCAGAAGACGCTGCAGGCCATCAGCCATTCCGACAAGACGGACGACCAGCTGATGTTCGCCGGGCACAATGCCTATCGCTTCCGCGACGATCCCTTCTATGCCAACGGCTTCATCCCCACGGTGAAGCAGCTGGTCGAACGGCTCGTGACTGGCGATTGATCCTCGCCCCATAGTCTGACCGCGCGCGGCACCAGCGATGCAATTTCAGCAAGCGGGCGCACGGAAATAGCTGTCGTCGCGGCGCGCGGCGGCGGTCTAGTCTCGCCGGCATGAACGAGGCAAAGACCTTTCCCCGCTGGCAGGCATTGGCGCTCATCGCCGCGCTTTCGCTCATCTGGGGCTATAATTGGGTGATGATGAAGGTGGCGGTGCATGATGCCCCGCCCTTCGCCTTCGCCTCGCTGCGCTTCCTGGGCGGTGCCATCGTGCTGATGGCGACCTTCAAGCTGATGGGGCGCGATCTGCAGACGGCGCAGATGCTGCGGCACTGGAAGATTGTGACGTTGGTCGGCCTCTTCCAGACCGCCTGCTGCTTCGGCTTCATCACTTGGGCCATTTCGACGGGGACAGCCGGGCGCGCCGCCATCCTCAACTACACCATGTCGGTCTGGGTGCTGCTCTTCTCCGTGGCCTTCCTCAAGGAAAAGGTGCCGGCGGCGCAATGGATCGCGGCGGCGGTGGCGATCGTCGGCATCGGCTGCATCGTCTTTGCCGGCGGCAAGACCGGCGATCTCTTCAATGTCGGCCTGGGCCTTGCCGCCGGATTTTCCTGGGGCATCGGCGTCATCGTCACCAAGCGGGCGATGAAGGCCCATCCGCAAGGAAATCTGGGTGGCAAGGCGCCGCTCGACACGATGGCGCTGACCGCCTGGCAGATGCTGGTGGGGGCGATCATCCTCACCATCGTGGCGCTCTTGGTGCCGGAGCCGCCGATCAATTGGAGCCCAGCCTTCATCGCGGCCATCCTCTACAATATCGGGCCGGCGACACCCTTGGCCTATGTCATCTGGTTCACGCTCATCAGCCGCTTGAGCGCCGGGTTGGCAGCGCTCGGCATCATGCTGACGCCGCTTGTCGGCATTATCCTCTCCGGCCTGCAACTGGGTGAGAGGCCGGGGCTTGTCGAAGGGGTGGGGATGGGGCTTATCCTGTTGGCGATTGCCGGACTGGGATGGGCCAGCGGCCGCCAGGCCAGCCGCGCGCGCGGGGCCTGAGGCGCCGCCAAAGGCCCGATGGGGGCCCGCCTTGGGATTTCGCCTTCTTGTTTCGCTGCTGCTTCTCAGCCTGCTCGGCGGCCTTTCGCTGCCGGCATCGGCCGACGATGCGGGGAAAGTCGCGGAGCTTGAAAAGGCCGCGACGGCGGATATCGCAGCCGGCGCCTATGGCCCGGCCGACGAGAAGATCCGCGCCGCCATCGCCCTGGCCGACAATGAGAGCTTCAACCGCCTCGCCCTGCTGCAGGGTCTCGTTGCGCTGAAGATGGGCGGCGACGGGCGCAGCCTGATGGGGGCCGCCATCGCCGCGCACCAGAGCAATGCCTGGCCGCGCCCGGTCATCGCCTATCTGCTGGAGGAGCGGAAGCTGCAGCAGGTCGCCGACGAGATCGGCCGTTCCGGCAATTCCTTCGAGACGAAGCGGCAGCAGATCTGCGAGCTTTCCTTCTATGCCGGCGTGTTCACGGCCAGCGATGGCGAGCGCAAGTTCGCCAAGCGCCTTCTCGACAAGGCGCTTTCCGCCTGCGATCCCGGCTCGCCGCTTGAGGCGATGACGAACGCCGAACTGGCGGCCCTCGCCGCCGAGCCCTGACGGCTATTCTCTTACGGCGAAGGGGCTGAAATGGGTGTGGGTGTCGTAGACGTCGATGCCTTCAGCGCGCTTCAGCTTGTTCACGATGAGATAGGTGAAGGGGGTCGCCAGCGTCTCGTAGCCGACCTTGAAGAGCCATTGGTTGAGAATGACGGCCACGAGCAGATCGTTGGGCCACATGCCGTAGAAGGCGATGGTCAGGAAGATCGCCGTGTCGCAGCCCTGGCCGAAGAGCGTCGAGCCGATGGTGCGCGCCCAAAGGAAGCGGCCCTTGGTCCAGATCTTCATCTTGGCGAGGATGAAGGAATTGACGAATTCGCCCACCAGATAAGCGGCGAAGGACGCGGCGAGGATGCGCGACTGCGATCCCAGAATGGCGTCATAGGCCGATTGATCGGTCCAGCTCGGATCGGCGGGCAGGGCCTGGCCCAGATTGATCGCGGCCACCGCGAAGAGATTGCAGCCGAAACCGATCCAGATGGCGCGGCGGGCGCGGGCATAGCCGTAGACCTCGGTCAGCACGTCGCCAAGGATATAGGTGATGGGGAAGATGAGGTCCGCCGCCTGCAGCGAATAGCCGGCGATGTTGATCGCCTTCACCGCGATGACGTTCGAGATGATGAGGTCGGTGACGAAGACCGCCACCACCACGACGAAGAGGGTGGAATGACGGCCGGGAAGCGCGCCGGGCTGGGTGGCGTTCATGGATGATATCTTTCGGAAATGCCGGATTTTCCGGGGTTATAGCGCCGCCGGCCCGCAGCGCCAAGCGGCGATTTTGGTGGCGGGCGGCCCTCCCGCTGGCTAAAAACCGGCCCATGCGCCTCGCCGATTTCGACTTCGACTTGCCCCCCGACCGGATCGCGCTCCACCCCGTGGAGCCGCGCGATGCGGCAAGGTTGCTTCATGTCCGGCAAGACGGGCTTTCCGACAGGATCGTGCGCGACCTCCCCGATATCCTGCGGCCGGGCGATGTCCTGGTCTCGAACGACACCAAAGTGATCCCGGCCCAGCTCGAGGGGAAAAGGGGCGAGGCACGGATCGAGGTCACGCTGCTGACGGAGATTCCCGGCCAAATTACGGTTAATTGGTGGGCCTTCGCCCGGCCGGGAAAGAAGCTGCGCCTGGGCGACCGGGTCGAGTTCGGGCCGGGCTTCTCGGCCATTGTCCGGGAGAAGGCCGAAGACGGGCAGGTCCGGCTCGATTTCGGCAGCGACGAGCCCCATTTCCGCGCCAATCTCGCACAGCATGGCTGGATGCCGCTGCCGCCCTATATCCGCAAATCCCGCGCGGTCGAGCGGCGGGACGATGTGGATTACCAGACCATCTTTGCGACACGCGAAGGGGCGGTGGCCGCGCCCACGGCCGGCCTCCATTTCACGCCCGCGCTGCTGGCACGTCTTGCCGAGAGGGGGGTCGAGCAGCGGCGGGTGACGCTCCATGTCGGCGCCGGGACCTTCCTGCCGGTCAAGGTCGATGATGTCGCCGCGCACAAGATGCACAGTGAATATGGCGAGATCGATGCCGAGACGGCGGCGGCGATCAACCGCGCGCGGTCGGAAGGGCGCCGCATCGTCGCCGTGGGCACCACAAGCCTGCGGCTGCTCGAGAGTGCCGCCAAAAATGAGCGGCTTTTGCCCTTTGCCGGTTCCACCGATATCTTCATCACACCCGGTTTCAAATTCCAGATCGTCGACCTGCTGATGACCAACTTCCATTTGCCGAAATCGACCCTCTACATGCTGGTTTGCGCCTTCGCGGGCACGGAGCGCATGAAGGCCGCCTACGCCCATGCGATCGCCAAGGGCTATCGCTTCTTCTCCTATGGCGATGCCTCGTTGCTGGAGCGTGCGCCATGAGCGGCAAGTTCGATCTCATCACCACCGACGGCAAGGCGCGGCGCGGCCGCGTCCACACGGCGCACGGCATCGTCAACACCCCGGCCTTCATGCCGGTCGGGACCGCCGGCACGGTGAAGGCGATGATGCCGGAATCGGTCAAGGCGACGGGGGCCGAGATCGTGCTCGGCAACACCTATCACCTGATGCTGCGCCCCGGCGCCGAGCGGGTGGCAAGCTTCGGCGGCCTGCACAAATTCATGAACTGGCCGGGACCGATCCTGACCGACAGCGGCGGCTTCCAGGCGATGAGCCTGTCGGACTTGAGGAAGATCAGCGAGAACGGCGTCGAGTTCCGCTCGCATCTCGACGGCTCGAAGCACATGCTGACCCCGGAGCGGTCGGTCGAGATCCAGGATCTTCTTGATTCCAACATCACGATGGTCTTGGACGAATGCACCTCCTTTCCGGCGACGCCGGACGAGGCGGCGACCTCCATGCGCCGCTCGATGCGCTGGGCGGAACGCTGCCGCAAGGCCTTCCGCGACCGCGACGGCTATCTCCTTTTCGGCATCGTGCAGGGTGGTATCTATCCACACCTGCGCGAGGAATCGGCGAAGGCGCTCACCGAGATCGGCTTCGATGGCTACGCCATCGGGGGCCTGGCCATCGGCGAAGGGCAGCAGCAGATGTTCGGCGTGCTCGACTACACGCCCGATTTCCTGCCCGCCGACAAGCCCCGCTATCTGATGGGCGTCGGCAAGCCTGGCGATCTCGTGGGTGCCGTCGCGCGCGGTGTCGACATGTTCGATTGCGTGATGCCGACGCGCTCGGGCCGCACCGGTCTTGCCCATACGCGCTATGGCGATCTCAATATGCGCAACGCCAAACACGCGACCGACGACCGGCCGATCGACCCCTTGTGCAAGTGCCCGGCCTGCGCATCCTATGTGCGCGGCTATATCCATCACCTGACGAAGGCGAAAGAAATCCTGGGGGCGATGCTGCTCACCTGGCACAATCTCCATTATTATCAGGAACTGATGCAGGGCATGCGCGCCGCGATCGAGCAGGGCACGCTTGGTGCCTTTATCGAGGAATTCCACCGGCAGCAGGCTTTGGGCGACATACCGGTTTGAAGGAGAAGATGATGGCGAAGAAAGCGGCATATGCGGGGCTGACCCAGCTCGGCGCCAAGGTCGAAGCCGCC
>CAZUAL010000183.1:0-8093 GCA_964618305.1 uncultured Dongia sp.
GATGCCGTCATGTTCGGTCAGCTCCACATAATCGCCGTGGTGCCAGATATTGGGGTAGCGCTCGAAATAGGCGGCCTTGTAACGCTTGCCGCCCTCGTCGTTCCAGAAACCCACCGGCATGCAGGGGAAGGGACGGGTGCAGACCAGTTCGCCCTTTTCGCCGCGCACGGGCTTGCTATTGTCGTCCCAGACTTCGACGCTCATGCCAAGACCGCGCATCTGGATTTCGCCGCGCCAGACCGGGCCGGTCGGATTGCCCAGCATGAAGCAGGAAACGATATCCGTGCCGCCCGACAGGGACGACAGGCAGACATCCTTCTTGATGTGCTGGTAGACATAGTCGAAGCCTTCCGGCACCAAGGGCGAACCGGTCGAACCGATGATCCGGAGGTCGGTGAGGTCATGGGTTTTGATCGGGTTGACCCCGGCCTTGGCACAGGCATCGATATATTTCGCCGACGTGCCGAAGAAGGTGCAGCGTTCGGCCTGCGCGAAGTCCCACAGGATATTGCCGTCCGGCGCAAAGGGAGAGCCATCGTAGAGCATGAGCGTGGCGCCCGAGCCGAGGCCGGAGATAAGCCAATTCCACATCATCCAGCCGCAGGTGGTGAAGTAGAAGACGCGATCGCCGGGCTTCACGTCCGCATGCAGGCGATGCTCCTTCAAATGCTGCAGGAGGGTCCCGCCCTGTCCGTGAACGATGCATTTGGGGACGCCCGTCGTGCCGCTGGAGAACATGATGTAGAGCGGGTGATTGAACGGAACGCGCTCGAACTTCAGCGCCGCGCCCTTGTTGGCGGCGATGACATCGGTGATGAGGCGCGCGTTCGGAAGTTTCGAAATGTCGGGGTTGCGGCTGATATAGGGGATGACCAGCACTTCCTCGACGCTGGGCAACTTCGCGAGGATCTCCGCCACGCGACCGAGTGAATCGTGGCTCTTGCCATTGTACCAATAGCCGTCGGCCGTGATGAGCACCCGGGGTTCGATCTGCCCGAAGCGGTCGAGCACGCCCTGGACGCCGAAATCGGGCGAGCAGGAGGACCAGACGCATCCGAGCGATGCGGTCGCGAAGGAGCCGATGATGCTTTCCGGCATATTGGGAACGAAGCCGGCCACGCGGTCGCCGACCCTGAGGCCGATGCCACGGAAATGAGCCGCCAGCGCCGCGACGCTGTCGACAAGTTCACCATGGCTGACGCGCCGCTTGACCTTGTCCTCGCCCCAGAAGATCAGCGCGTCGCCTTCGTCACCCGATTTGGAGAAGCGGAGCATGTTCTCGGCGATGTTGATCTTGGCGTTGGGGAAGAACTTCGCGCCCGGCATCTTGTCGCCGTCGCTGAGAACCGGCTGGTGCGGGCCGTCGCCGACGACATCGCAATAGCGCCAGAGCGAAAGCCAGAACTTCTCGATCTCATCGACCGACCATTGCCACAGGGCCGCCGTGTCATGGAGGTTCACTTGCCAATCGCGGGCGACCTGCGTCCGGAACTTGGTCATGTTCGCGCCGGCGATCGTCGCCTCGCTCGGTTGCCACAGCAAATCGTCCATACCTTCATCCCCTCGCTTCTGCGCCGATCCGGAGCGGCACCAGGGCCGCCGAACCGGGTCGCCTTGCGTAATTTGCAAGGCTTGGCCGCATTGTCGACCCTTTTTCTTGCCGCTGCAGCCCTTTAGTCTGGCAAACGGCCATTTCCGGGGCGCATATTCCGGGGGGGCGACCTTCCTGGCAAGACGATTCCCGACATACACATGACAAAGTCCGACCATAAGAGACGGGGCCTGCCTGAGCATCTCATGGTCGCTGTTCTGGCGCTTGGGGCCTGCGTGTTCTTTGCCGGGCTCAGTGCCACGGTCAAGCACCTCTCCGGCGAGTTGCACGGCTTCGTCATCGTCTTCTGGCGCAACTTTTTCGGCTTCCTTTTCATGGTGCCTTGGCTCTGGCGGCACGGTCTCGGGCGCCTGCGGACAGGCCGGTTCGGCGCCTATGTCCTGCGCTCCAGCATCAGCGTCATTTCCATGCTCTGCGGCTTCACGGCGCTTGGCTACATGCCGATCGCGAACGCGACATCGTTGAGCTTCACGGCGCCCCTTTTTGCCACGATCCTTGCGGTCATCCTCCTCAAGGAAAAGGTCAGGCTACGGCGCTGGAGCGCCACCCTCATCGGCTTTACCGGGGCGATGATCGTGCTGCAGCCGGGCAGCACGGGCGGGATCGGTTTCGGCGAGACACTGGCGATCTGCGGGGCCTTCCTGACCGCCGTCGGCACGATCATCGTGAAGACCTTGTCGCGCAGCGAAAGTTCACAGGCCATCGTCACTTACATGGTGCTTCTGTCGACCCCCTTGGCCCTGCTGCCGGCGTCGCTCTATTGGACCTGGCCAAGCGCCGAGGCGTGGCCCTATGTGGTCGCTCTCGGCTTCTTCGGCACGATGGGGCACCTGTGCTGGACGCAGGCATTCGCCATCG
Source organism: uncultured Dongia sp. (assembly GCA_964618305.1). Lineage (GTDB taxonomy): Bacteria > Pseudomonadota > Alphaproteobacteria > Dongiales > Dongiaceae > Dongia. The sequence goes on from CAZUAL010000183.1 coordinate 2,471, forward strand.
CCGACGCCTCCGCCGTGGTCCCCTTCGACTATTCGCGCCTGATCTTTACCACCATCATCGGTATGAGCTTGTTCGGCGAACAACCTGACCGCTGGTTCTGGGTCGGTTCGGCCATCATCGTCGGCGCCGGCCTCTATATTGCCCAGCGCGAGGCGATGCTGCGGCGCGGGCAGGCAAGCCAGGCCATTGCCATTCACACCAGCGCAGACAATGCGCTCACGGGCATTTCAGGCGGGATCGATGATGCCGCCCGCGGCAGGAAAGACGGATGAAGAACATTTTCAACAGGCTATCGGGCAATGCGCGCGGATGTATCTGGATGGCGCTTTGCGGCCTTGGCTTTTCGATCATGGCGGCCTTCATCAAACTGGTCGGCACAAGCCATGTCAGCATTTTCGAGATCACCTTTTTTCGCGTGGCGGTCGGCTTCGCGACGTTGGCGCCCTTTGTCGTCCGGTCGGGCATGTCCTCGCTGCGCACGCAATACGTCAAGGCGCACGCCTTGCGGGCGGTGCTCGGCTTCGTGGCGATGGTCTGCGCCTATCTTGGTATCGCCAAGCTGGAGCTTGCGACCTATACGGCGTTGAGTTTCACCAAGCCGCTTTTCGCCGTGATCCTGGCCGTCATCATCCTCAAGGAGGATGTGCGCTGGCGGCGGTGGGCGGCGACGATCGTCGGGTTCATCGGCGTTCTCGTCATGATGCAGCCGGGCAGCGGGGCCTTCAATCCATGGGCCTTGCTTGCCATGGGTGACGCCTTGTCGATCGCCCTGCTGATTACCATCCTGAAGCGGCTTCCGGCCAGCGAAACGCCGTTGGTGATGCTGTTCTATTATGGCCTGATCGGTATTTTCCTGGTGGCACCGCCTGCCGTCGTAACCTGGGTGTGGCCGACACCGGCCGAGTGGTTCTATCTCACCATCATCGGCGTCACCGGCGCCCTGTCTCAATATTGGTGGATACTGGCCTTCAAGGCGGGCGAGGCTTCGGTGGTGGCACCCTTCGATTATCTCAGGCTGCTTTTCGCCGGCATGATCGGCTTCCTGGCATTCGGCGAATTGCCAGATCTTTGGACGCTGCTGGGCGCCGTGCTCATCATCGGCAGCACGGTCTACATCGCCCAGCGCGAGGCGCGTCTGGGGCGGCAGAAGGCCGGCGAGGAAACGGCCTAGGCCTTCAGTTTTTCGAGAGCTTCGCGCGCCTTCCGGCGGTGGTCCGGCGTGATGTGATCGGCGACCGTCTTGACCGCGGCATAGATCACGGCGGCATCATCGGCAAAGCCAAGAAAGGCCAGGAAATCCGGGATTGCATCGAGGGGCAGCACGAAATAGGCGAGGGCGCCCATCAGAACGGCCTTCACCTTCAGCGGCGAGGCGGGATCGACGGCACAGAAATAGGCGGCGAGCAGCTCGTCGAGGAACGGCACGCGCCCAGCCAGACGCCTGAGCTTCGGCCAGAATTCAGACTCGACCTTTGCCTGGTCCCGCGCGAGCTTCCGCGAATCAACAAGTTCGCCCCGGGTTTCCTGTGGATTGTCCAACGGCTCTGCCTCCCTGTCCGGCTGGACATGGTGGCGATGCCATCAGGCTGCAAGTGGCGTGCCGTTTCAGGGGCGAAAATCCGCTCCCTGAACGGATTGTGACCCCAACTTGGCCCGAAAAGTGCTAGTTTGCAGGGCGTTAAGCAGCGGCATGGCCATGAAATCACCTTTCTTTCTTATAACCCTCCTGGTGGGGATGCTCGCCGGGGCCGGACAGGGCGCTCTGGGGCAGGAAGCGACACCCTTGCCACCTCCGCCCGGGGTCGGAAACGCCGGGTCAAATGTGCCGGCTGGACCGCAAATGCCGGGAAGCCCGGCGGCGCCGGCCGGTGCGGATGCCGGGATCGGCCCAGCTCTGCCACCAGGATCGGTCGAGGACGGCCGCGCCTGCAAGCGAACAGTCACGGTCGAGGGCATACCTTATACGTGGGACAAGCTGGAGCGGGACACGGATGTGGCCTGGAAGGCCTATAGCGACGGCGAATACACCAAGTCCGTCCCCATCTTCGAAAAGCTGGCAAAGATCGGCCATCCCGTGGCGGAAAGCCTGATGGGGTTCGTCTATTTCTATGGTCAGGGCGTCCCGCAGGATTATCAGACGGCGCTGAATTGGTTCGAGAAGGCGGCGATGCAGGGCTGCTTTGAGGCATATGCCTTGGTCGCTCAAATGTACGAGCAAGGCCTTGGAACCGCCGCCGACCCGGGCCAGGCCTACACTTGGTTCAACATCGCCGCCGGCCAGCTCCCGCAAGGAAAAGACCGGCGCGACATGGTCGCACGTCGCGAGAAGGTCGCCGAAGCGATGACGCCCGCACAGATCGAGGCGGCGCAGAAGAGATCTCTGCAGTTCGAGCCGAAGCTGGTTGTTCCGCCGGATATCTCCGAATTGCCGGAAGACTTCTTCCTGAAGCGCTGAAGAGGCCGGGTCTCAGGCGGCGGCGGGTATCCGCACTTCGACGTCGGTGCCGACGCCGGGGGAACTGTGGATGATCAGGCTGCCTTGCATTGCTTCGACGAGGCGTTTGACCAAGGTGAGGCCGATGCCGGAGCCGCCGACATCGGCCCGCATCGGGTCGCCGAGCCGCGTGAAGGGCTGCAATGCGCGCTCGATATCGCTTTGCTCCATGCCGATGCCGTTGTCGATCACGCGGAAGACCACCGCCGGGCCGTCATCTTCAACCTTTACGTCGATCCGCCCGCCCTTGCGGGTGTACTTTGCGGCATTGCTGGTGAGGTTGATGATGACCTGGCGCAGCAAGCGCCTGTCGCCGATAATGGCCCGGTCCGTGTCGACGCTCACCGCAAGCTGGTGCTGTCTTTCGCGCGCCAGAGCTTCAAGGATGGCGCGGCAATCGCCGATCACCTGATCCGGCGTCAAGGATTCCGTCTTGACCGTCAGATGGCCGGCTTCGACCACCGACAGATCGATGATGCCGCCCAAAAGGTCGTAAAGGAGCTGCCCGCTCTTGTGAATGTCGCTGGCATAGGCTTGATACTGGCTGCTTCCCAGCGGACCGAACATCTCTCGGCGTAGGATGTCGGAAAACCCGATGATCGCATTGAGCGGCGTGCGCAGTTCGTGGCTCATGGTTGCCAGGAAGTTCGACTTCTCGCGGTTTGCGGCCTCGGCGCGGCGCAAGGCCTCAAGCATCCTGGCTTCGCTGTGCTTTTGCGATGTGATGTCGAGGACATAACCGGCGATGGCGATAACCTTGCCGCTTGCGTCGATGACAGGGAATTTGATCTCGCGTTCCCATTCATATCCGCTGGATGGATCCGAACGGCGCTCTCTGCGCACGACCTCTCCCTTCACCGCGCGCGCATCTTCCAGTTCAAGCTCGTCGGCGAGTTCCGGCGACACGAAATCTCGCGCCTTTCGCCCCCGATAGCTGCTGCCAATCAACTTGTAGGCACGGAATGCCTCGTCATTGAGATCGAGATAACGCCCCTCGATATCCTTGACGTACATCGCGATCGGCGAATTGCGCATGAGAGCGCGCAGAAGATCGCGGTTCCGGTTGACTTCAAGCTCGAGCCGGCGGCGGCGCGCCACGTAGGGTATCGCAACCAGCACGACGGCGCCGCAGAACAAGGCGGCAATCCCGATAAAGAGCCTTTGCAGCGGCTGAAATTGCGTGGGTGATGCCGAATTGGGCCGACCGTAGAGGAACCAAGTTCCTTCCGGCAGGGCAATTGGTACTGACATGGCCCCATCGGCAAATGCCTGTTCGGTACCGAACACGGTTTCCTGTTTGCGCATCGGTTCGCGGCTGCCGCGCAAGCCAAGGTCGAGGCCGATCCCGGGCTCGGCCAAACCGGATTGGAAGATCAGTCCTTGCATTCGCAGCGGCAGGCTGATGGCACCCCAATATTCCAACAAGCCCGTCTCGCTCTTGCGGCGGACGGGTATGCGGACAACGATCACCCATTCCCCCGTCGACAGCTGAAAGGGCCCGGATGCCACCGGTTCCGAAGAAGCCCTCAGCCGTTCGAAAGACGAGGTGACGTTGCCATTGCCATCAAACTCGCTGCCAATCTTCTGAGGCCGCCCGCCCGTTGGGCAGTTCACCGTCACCATGTCGCCGACAATGAGGGCGATGTTGCGAACCTTAGGTTGGGCGGAAAGGATGGAGCGGCAGATGGCCGTGAACTTGTGCTCGCCGATGCCAGGCTCGGCGGCGACCACGGCCGCCAGGCCCATGCCCAGATCGGTTCCGGCGGCAATTTCGGTCAGAAAGCGGTTCGCCAGGCTGCTGAGCTGTGCCTTGGTCCGCGCCTCGGTGGCAATCGCAACGTCCCGGCGATAGGTATACTCGCCTATGCCGTAGACGAGGATCGCTACCAGGATGGCCGCAATGACCACGGCCGCCGATCTGAAGGTGAGCCGTGCCACCACCCCATCACCCCAACCCGTCGCTACGCTTGCCTATTGGTGCAGGGGGGCAGTGGGCCTGTCAACCGTGAGCGGTGGGAAGCTACGGCGATCAGTCGGCTGTGACGATCTCGAAGCTGTGCGTAATTTCGGCCATCTTGCCCAACATGGTCGACGCGGAGCAATACTTCTCCGCCGACAGGTCGATAGCGCGCTGCACTGTTTCCGGCTTCAGGTTCCGGCCGCTGACCACGAAGTGCATGTTGATCTTGGTGAACACCTTTGGATCCGTCGGCGCCCGCTCGGCTTCGAGGATGCACTCGCAATCCGTGACGTCGTTGCGCCCCTTCTGCAGGATCATCACCACGTCGATCGAGGTGCAGCCGCCCGTACCGAGGAGGAGGTACTCCATGGGCGAGGGAGCAATTGTGGGCGCGCCGGGCGCCGTCGCGGCGCTCATCACCACGGCATGGCCGCTATTGCTTTCACCGAGAAACGTGTTGTTCTCGATCCACTTGACGCGGGCTTTCATGATCTTGCTTGTCCCTTTACTGCATCACGATGCGCGGCGCTGCTCGGCGCGGCGTGTTGTCGAGCTTCTCCCAGATCTTCCGAGCGATGTCGCCATATGCCAGCGCATGCTGCGATGTCGGCTCGCTGGCGACGATGGGTCGGCCGGCGTCCGAGGTTTCGCGAATCTGGATGTCGAGGGGAATTTCGCCCAGGAAATCGACGCCGAACCTGGCGGCTTCGCGCTGGGCGCCGCCATGCGCGAAGATATCGGTGCGGTGGCCGCAATTGGGACAGCAGAAATAGCTCATGTTCTCGATGATGCCGAGCACCGGCACATCGACCTTGCGGAACATGTTTAGGCCCTTCTTGGCGTCGAGCAGCGCGATGTCTTGTGGCGTCGAAACGATGACGGCGCCCGAGAGCGGGACCGACTGAGCCATGGTGAGCTGCGCGTCACCGGTTCCGGGCGGCAGGTCGCAGACCAGGATGTCGAGATCTCCCCAATTGACTTCCCGCAACAGCTGGGTGATGGCGCTCATCACCATCGGACCACGCCAGATCATCGGCGTGTCTTCCTCGATGAGGAAACCCATCGACATGACCTTGACCCCGAAATTCTGCTTCGGTTCCAGCGTCTTGCCATCACGGCTTTCTGGCCGCCCGCTGAGACCCATCAGCCGTGGCTGCGATGGGCCGTAG
>CAZUAL010000184.1:0-8092 GCA_964618305.1 uncultured Dongia sp.
AAGGTGAGCAGCGACAGCGAGGGCGGGCAATCGATGAGGACGAAATCGTAAGCGAGGTTCGCGGCCGCCAACGCATCCTTCAGCCGATATTCGCGCCGCTCCAGATCGATGAGCTCGATTTCGGCCCCGGCGAGGTCCGGCGTCGTCGGCACGATCGACATGCCGGGAACGATGGTGGGCTGCGTCGCCTCCGCGATCGTGGCGCCGTCGATGAGCACTTCATACGAACCGGTCTCGCGCTGGGCCGCTTCCAGGCCCAGACCGGTCGAGGCATTGCCCTGGGGATCGAGATCGATGATCAGGACTTTTTTCCCACAAGCCGCCAGTGCCGTCGCCAGATTGACGGTCGTCGTCGTCTTGCCGACCCCGCCCTTCTGATTGACCACGGCCATGATGCGGGGGTGCGGGCTGTTGGGATGCGATGGACCGGCGCTCAAATCTGTCCCCTGCGCTCGATGTTGGAGAGCTTCAAGATGATGCCGCTGGGGTCGGTGAGACTCCCGTGGCGTGTCACCGCCATATTCCAGGACCGGCTTGCCAGGGTCAATTCATCTTCCACCTTCGCCCCTTTGAGGAAGAGGCAGACGGTCTCCGGCATCAGGAAAGGTTCGGCCCAGCCGAGGAGCTGGTCGAGTGCCGCCAGCGCCCGCGCCGTGATGATCGGCGCCTTCCAAGCGTCAGCGGCTTCGATCCGGGTCGTATGCACCTTGACCCTGTCGAGCACGCCGGTCTGCCGGGCGCATTCGATGAGGAAGGCGCCCTTGCGCTGATCTGATTCGACAAGATGCACCTGGCGCTCGGTCATGATGGCGAGAACGAGGCCCGGAAAGCCGGCGCCGGAGCCCAGATCGGTGATCGGATCGTTGCCGGGCGGGAGCAGCGGCAACAGCTGGGCGGAGTCCAGGAAGTGCCGCCGCCAGAGATCCTGGAGGCTGTCCTTCGCCACTAGATTGATCTTGGCCTGCCACTTCCGCAGCAGCGCATCATAGGTCTCGAGCTTGGAAAATGTTTCACGTGAAACATTTTGCCCGAGCCGGCTCATTTCGGAGCTGAATTGGGCGGGAGTCATCGCTTGCCCCCTCTCCCCGACCCTCCCCCACGTAGGGGGGAGGGGGTTCGAGCGAGGGTGATTTCGATGGCAGCGTTCAAGTCGGCTCTAGTTCCCCCCCCCCTACGTGGGGGAGGGTTAGGGAGAGGGGGTGTCGGCAACTGAAGACTCACGCGCTCTGCCGCTCCGCCTTCTGCCGCCGCACATGGCGCAGCAGGACAGTGAGGGCGGCCGGGGTGATGCCGGAAATGCGGCCGGCGGCACCGAGCGAGGTGGGCCGCGCCTTCTTGAGCTTTTCCCGCACCTCGGCCGAGAGAGACGCCACCTGGTCATAGTCGAGATCGGGGGGCAGCAGCAGCGCCTCATCCTTCCGGAAGGCGACGATGTCGGCGTCCTGGCGCTTCAGATACCCGGCATAGCGGCCGTCGATTTCGATCTGCTCGGCGATTTCCGGGGCGAAACCGGCTACTTCCGGCCAGATCCCGGCCACGCGGGCGAGGTCGATTTCGGGGTAGGCCAAGAGCCCCATCGCGGTCCGGCGCTGGCCGTCCTGGTTGATGGTGAGCCCGTGGTTTTTGAGCTCATTGGGAGTTGCCGACAGGGCCGCCATCAGGGCGCGGGCCTCTTCGAGCGCCGCCATCTTGGCGGAAAAGGCCATTTCACGGGCACTTCCGACGCATCCCCAGGCGAGCCCCAGGGCCGTTAGCCGCTGGTCGGCATTGTCCTGGCGCAGCTGCAGCCGATATTCGGCGCGGCTCGTGAACATGCGGTAGGGCTCTGCTGTTCCACGTGAAACAAGATCGTCGATCATGACGCCGATATAGGCCGTGGCGCGGTCCAGGGTGACGCCCTCCCCCGCTCCGCCGGCAAGCCGCGCGGCATTGAGACCGGCCATCAGCCCCTGCGCCGCCGCCTCTTCATAGCCCGTGGTGCCGTTGATCTGCCCGGCGAGGAACAGGCCGGGCAGCGCACGGAGTTCCAGCGTGGGTTTCAACGCGCGCGGGTCGACGAAATCGTACTCGATCGCATAGCCCGGCCGCAGCATCACGGCATGTTCGAGGCCGGCGATGGTCTTCAGAAGCGCCGCCTGCACATCTGCCGGGAGCGAGGTCGAAATGCCGTTGGGATAGACGGTATCGTCGTCGAGCCCTTCCGGTTCCAGGAAGATCTGGTGCCGGTCCTTTTCGGCAAAGCGGACCACCTTGTCCTCGATCGAGGGGCAATAGCGCGGCCCCGTCCCCTCGATCTGGCCCGAATAAATGGGCGCCCGGTGGAGGTTGCCGCGGATCAGCTCGTGGGCCGCCTGGCTGGTATAGGTGATGCCGCAGGCGATCTGGGGCGTCGTAATTTCCCGGGTCAGGTACGACATCGGCGCCGGCGGATTGTCGCCAGGCTGGGAATCGAGCGATTTCCAGTCGATGGTGCGGCCGTCGAGGCGCGGCGGGGTCCCGGTCTTGAGCCGACCCAGCGGCAGGTCGAGTCGCTTCAGTGTCTCGGCCAATTTCACCGACGGCGCCTCGCCGACCCGGCCCGCGGGCACCCGCTCCTCGCCGCAATGGATGAGGCCGTTCAAGAAAGTGCCGGTGGTCAGCACGACGGCGCCGCAGGCCAGCCGCTCGCCGGTCTCGGTCACGACAGCGGCGACCCTGCCATCCGGCCCGATTTCCAGATCGGCAGCGGCACCGGCCATGATGGTGAGGTTCGGCTGCTCGGCAAGGAGCGCCTGGACCGCCTGGCGATAGAGCTTGCGGTCGGCCTGGGCGCGGGGGCCGCGCACGGCCGGGCCCTTCGACTGGTTGAGCATGCGGAACTGGATGCCGCCCTGGTCGATGGCGCGCGCCATGATCCCGTCAAGAGCGTCGATCTCGCGGACGAGGTGGCCCTTGGCCAGGCCGCCGATCGCCGGGTTGCACGACATTTCGCCGATCTTTTGCGGATCATGGGTCAGCAGCAGGGTCCGGGCGCCGAGGCGCGCCGCAGCCGCCGCGGCTTCCGTTCCGGCATGGCCGCCACCGACCACAATGACGTCGTATGTCTGTTCAGCGTTCATGTTTCACGTGAAACAATTTCATATATGCCATATATTTCAATGGCTTGCTACGTTTTCACTTGCCGATGCAGAATTCCCGAAAGATCAAATCGAGAACATCATCGACTTCCACCCGGCCCGTGATCCGGCCCAGAGCCTGGACGGCGATCCGCAGATCCTCCGCCTTCAACTCCACCACCCGCGCCGCGCGCCCGCGCTCGAGGGCGCCCAGGCACCTTTCCAGTGCCGACCGGTGCCGCAACCGGGTCAGGGCCGGTTGCGAACCGGGATTAAGGGCCTGCCCCGCTTGCTCGGTCAGCATCGCCACCAGGGCGTCGAGGCCTTGGCCGGTCTTCGCCGACACCAGGAGCAATTCCCGCTCGCCGATAGCGGTCTTCCGCCCGTCAGCGAGTTCAGCCTTGTTCAATACGACAATCGCCGTTTCGTCAATCTGCGCCGCGACATCGGCATCGAAATCCGGCCAGGTGGCGCCGTCGAAAACGATGAGCTTCAGGTCGGCGAACTCGGCGCGCTTGAGGGCGCGCCTCACCCCTTCCTGTTCGATTTCGTCGGGGCTTTGGCGCAGGCCCGCCGTGTCGGCGACGAGGACGGGAAATCCACCGAGATCGAGCTTTACCTCGATGATGTCGCGCGTGGTGCCGGCCTGGGCCGAGACGATCGCTGCATCGCGTTTCGCTAGGCGGTTGAGGAGCGAGGATTTCCCGACATTGGGCGCACCGATGATCGCAACAGAGAAACCATCCCGCAGCAACTCGCCGCGATGATTGTCGGCAAGATGCGCGCCGATCTCCTTGGCCAGCGCCCCCATCGTCGCATCGACATTGGCGATGAGATCGTCGGGCAGGTCCTCGTCCGGAAAATCGATCGCCGCTTCCATGCGCGCCAGCGCCGAGATGAGAGCGCCGCGCCATTTCTCGTAGAGCGCCGACAATTCGCCCTCGGCCTGGCGCAGGGCTTGGCGGCGCTGCGCCTCGGTCTCGGCGGCAATGAGATCGGCAAGACCTTCGATCTCGACGAGGTCGAGCTTCCCGTGATCGAAGGCGCGCCGCGTGAACTCGCCGGGCTCGGCAAGCCGCAGGCCGAGCGCACCAAGCGCCTTGGTCAAGGCGGCGATGATCGCCGGTCCGCCATGCACGTGAAGCTCCACGACGTCCTCGCCGGTGAAGCTCGCCGGGCCCTTAAAATAAAGGACAAGTGCGTCGTCGAGAGGAATGCTCTTTTCTCCTCCCGCCTTCAGGTGGGAGGTCGGGAGGGGGGTTTCACGGTGGTCGATATCATCGCTGGCGGCCCCCCACCCAACCCTCCCCCCTAGAGGTGGGAGGGCTTGTTCTTCAGGCGAGGCAGCATACAGGCGCCGCTTCACGGCCACCCGTGGCTCCGGCAAATCCTTGCCCGTCAGCGCCTGCAGCGCATCACCTGCGTGCGGGCCGGAAATCCGGAAGACGGCAACGCCCGATCTTCCCGCCGCCGACGCCAGGGCAAAGATCGTGTCGGCGCTCATTGCCCCGCTTTGACGAGACGGTCCTCGGGCAGCTTTTCTTCCGGCTGCAGCATCAGCCGCTCGACGCGCTCCCCCTTGATGAGATGCCGCTGGATGATTTCCTCGGCATCCTCGATCGAGTGGTAGGTGTACCAGACGCCTTCCGGATAGATGACGAGTGTCGGCCCCAGCTCGCAGCGGTCGAGGCAGCCGGATTGGTTGATGCGGATATTGTCGAGCCCCAGTTCCTTGGCCCGCGCCTTCATGTAGTTGCGCAAGGGTTCGGCGCCGCGCGACTTGCAGCAGCCGCGCTTGTGCCCCGCCGGCCGCTCGTTCACGCAGGCAAAGAGATGGGCTTCGTAATAGGGGGCCGGATCGCCCGGCTTGCTGCGATCGGTTGCTTTGGGGTTACTCAATTTACTTGCCGTTTTCCTTGCTTCCGCCGCCCGCAGCGCCGAAGGCGTTCCAGAACATCTTCTGCATCTGCTCGATCCCGGCGGCACCCGCCGGCATCCAGGTCTTCAAAAGGGTTTCGGCGTCGGTCCCCTTCATCGCCGACATCACCCGGTCCTGCATCTCCTTCATCACCGCCGATTGCATCGGCGCGACGTCGGGAAGGCCGAAAAAGGCGCGCGCCTCCTCCGGGGTACAATCCACATCGACCTTGATCTTCATCAGGAACTCCGGCCGCCAGAATAGTTAAGATGACATTTGACACTAGCCGATTGATGCCGCCAACAAAAGTGTGACCGGTTTTGATCCCAAGTGACCGGCACGACCGGTTGGTGCTAGACCAATCGGAAATTCTCGTGTCGATCTCTATGTAACCATGACCGGCTATATCAACTATCTCGACCGCGAACCCGATCCGCTCCTGCTGCGCCTGCGCGCCGTTTGGGAAGGGCTGTGCCGCGACGGCAAGCTGCCGGCCTTCAGCCAAGCCATTTTCGACCGCTTCGGCGAGGGCAAGGACCAGGCGAGCCTGATCGAGGTCCGGCGCGAGAAGGGCAAGCAGCGCTATTTCGTGGCAAAAGACGAGCCCGGCGTCGTGGCGACGGTGGGCATCGACAGCAGCGGGACTTATCTGGACGGGCCGAGCACCACGCCCGAATTCAACATGATGCTGATGAGCGATTACGACGGCATCGTCAAAAGCCGCCGGCCGCGGCTCTATGCGGAGGAGCACCATCTGGACGATCGGGTGCGCAGCATCATCGGCATCCAGCTGCCTTTCGCGGCGGATGGCGAGACGGTCGATTTGATTGTGGAATTCACCTTTCCGATCAAGGGCTAGGCCCGATCAGGGATCATGAATGCGGCCGCTTCAGGCCGACATGCGGTGCACGGCCTTGGCTCGTACCTGACGCGCCTCGTCGAGGTCTTCCATGACCACCAGGCGCAGCACTTTCTCCCCGTCGCCATAGGGCAGGATGACGAAGTTGGAATGGTAAAGACCGCCCGTGCCGGCGTGCCAGCAATAGCGGCCGAAGGCGGGCTTGCCGCTCAGCGCCACCGCGCGATAGGTATCGGCCATCATGTCGCGCTCCGGGAACGGCGCTTCCCGCACCGCCAACCCGCTGTAATCGGCACCGAAGAATTCGCGGTAACCCGACCCGAACAGGCGGAACCGCGGCTGGTCCGGATCGCTGACGCAAACCACGACGAGATCCTTGAGGAAGGGCTTGAGCGCGATCGGATCGATCGAATCAATGCAAGGCAACGGCTTTTCGCCCGCGGCTTCGCGCCAGCAGTTCATCAGCGCGTTCAAGCGCTTTGATTCCGCTGCCTCAGGACATGGCAAGATGATGGCTGGCTCGTCGATCGTCATGATCATTCCAACGATTCACGAGCCTAAAATAGTCCCCACAAAATTCGTCAGCCATTACCCATCGGTATTATCGGGTTGATTAGAAAGTATGGTCAGGTAAAGGTCAGCTATATGACCAGAAACGCAAGCCCCGATCATCCCGCCAAGCCCAACCCGCAGAATCTTCTCGCCCACGAGACCAGCCCTTATCTCCTTCAGCACAAGTACAATCCGGTCAATTGGCGCGCGTGGAACGAGGCGGCACTGAAAGAGGCGCGGGAAGCCGATAAGCCCATCCTGCTTTCCGTCGGCTATGCCGCGTGCCATTGGTGCCATGTGATGGCGCATGAGAGCTTCGAGGATGAGGGCATCGCGGCGCTCATGAACGAGCTCTTCGTCAACATCAAGATCGACCGCGAGGAGCGGCCGGATCTCGACCAGATCTACCAGCAGGCGCTTTCGCTCCTGGGCCAACAGGGCGGCTGGCCGCTGACCATGTTCCTGACGCCGGATGGGAAGCCATTCTGGGGCGGCACCTATTTCCCGAAAGAACCGCGCTATGGCCGGCCCGGCTTCGGTCATGTGCTGCAGGCGCTGGCCGACGCCTACCGCAGCGACAAGGCGCGCGTGGCACAGAATGTCGACGGCTTGGCCGAGGCCATGCAGCGCCTCTCCAATCCAGCCGCTGATCCGTCCGGCGCCGACGTGCCGCCGCATATCATCGACCGCATCGCCGAACGGTTGCTGCAGGAGGTCGATCTGGTGCGGGGCGGCATCGGCGGTGCGCCGAAATTTCCGCAAAGCCCGGTCATGAATCTGCTTTGGCGCGCCCACCTGCGCACCGGGGACGGACGTTTCCGCGAAGCCGTGCTGCTCAGCGTCACGCGCATGATCCAGGGCGGCATCTACGATCATCTGGGTGGCGGATTGGCGCGCTATGCGACCGATGCCGATTGGCTGGTGCCGCATTTCGAGAAGATGCTCTACGACAATGCCGAGCTGCTCCCGCTCCTGGCTGAACTCTGGACCGAGACGGGCGAGCCATTGTTCGAAGCGCGCGCCACGGAGATCGTCGGCTGGCTCACGCGCGAGATGCTCTCCAGCGCCGATGCCAACGGTGACCGCGCCTTCACCGCCTCGCTCGATGCGGATTCGGAAGGTGTCGAAGGCAAGTTCTATGTCTGGGACGAGCCCGAGATCGATGCGGTGCTGGGCGCCGACGCGCCCTTCTTCAAACATGTCTATGGCGTGACGCCGGAAGGCAATTGGGAGGATCGGAACATCCTCACCCGCTGTCACGAGATGGGCCTGCTCGCCCCCGCCGACGAGGCGCGCCTCGCTGCCTTGCGCGCCAAGCTGCTTGACGCGCGCGCAGCGCGTATCCGCCCGGGCCTTGATGACAAGGTGCTCGCCGATTGGAACGGGCTGATGATCGCAGCACTCGCACAAGCGGCGATGGTGTTCGCCAAGCCCGATTGGCTTGACCTCGCCACCAGCGCCTTCGCCTTCGTCGAAAGCAATCTGCGCGGTGACGATGGAAGGCTGAAACATGCCTGGTGCAAGGGCCGCCTCGCTCATCCGGCGACACTCGATGATCATGCCCATCTTGCCCGCGCCGCCCTCATGCTCTTCCAGGCGGGCGGCGATCAGAAGCACCTTACCGCCGCGCGAAGCCTGATCGCCGATCTCGACGCGCATTTCTGGGAC
>CAZUAL010000185.1:0-8074 GCA_964618305.1 uncultured Dongia sp.
GGCCGCCGCTGGGCCTTGCCAGCCATTCCGGGTGCTTCAGCGTTTCGCGGATATCATCGAGCCCCTGCTGCCAATGTTCGCGCATGGTGAGCGGGCTGAATTCGTAATCCTTGTTGTGGCTCTCGAATTCCTTGTCGCGATAGATGAGGTGCACCGTGTTGTAGACCTTGGAACAGGCAAGCTCGCGCAGCTTCGCCACCTCCGGGTCGTTCTGCTGGTCGGGCGGCAGCCGGTCGAGCGCCTTGCCGAGCGAGTGGCGCAGATGCTGGATATAGCCGGCGACATCGGTCACCAGCCGCGTGCGGCTCGAATAGACGATGTCCTTCCGCCGCTCGTCGACATCGAGCAGGTTCTGCGGCAAGGGCCCCTTGGCGGACCAGAGGTCGACCTGGAAGGTGAGCGTGTCGCGCCGCGGCGGGCAGGTGAGCACTTCCATGAGCGGCGTGTTGGAAACAAGGCCGCCGTCCCAGTAATGCCGCCCGTCGATCTCGACCGCCGGAAAGCCCGGCGGCAGCGCGCCCGAGGCCATGAAATGTTCGGGCGCGAGCTTCTCCTTGGCATTGTCGAAATAGACGAAATTGCCGGTCTCGACATCGACGGCGCCGACCGAGACGCGTTCGAGCCGCGCATTGATGCGGTCGAAATCGCAGAGCCGCTCCAGCGTCTCCTTCAAGGGCGCCGTGTCGTAGAAGCTCGTTGCCTGCGGCCCGCCGCCGAAGGCGAAGATTGGCGGCGGCAGGCGCGGCACGAAGAAGCCGCGCTGGCCTTCGACCAGCGCCCGCAAGGACGACCAATTGGCGGCAACCGAGCGGATGTCGCCGTCACCCACCAGCCCGGCGAGATCGGCACCGAGCGACAAGGCCGGCAGCAGGGCAGACTGACAGATCGTCTCCCAGAATTCGGTGAGCTTCTCGATCCGCGTTTCCGGCGGGTTGCCGCCGAGGATCGCGGCATTGAGGGCGCCGATGGAAATGCCGGCAAACCAATTGGGTGCGATCCCCGCCTCGTGAAGGCCCTGATAGATTCCGGCCTGATAACTCCCCAGCGCGCCGCCGCCCTGCAGCACCAGGGCGACAGTCTCGTAGGCCGGGAGCTCGATCTTCCTGGCCATCGCCTATTGCATGTGCCAGCCGTGGCTGACCGTGATCGATTGTCCGGTCAAGGCGGCCGACGGGAAGGCGGCGAGGAAGAGCGCCGTTTCCGCCACATCGTCGAGTGTGGTGAAGATGCCGTCGACCGTGTCTTTGAGCATGATGGTCTTGATGACCTGCTCCTCGCTGATGCCGAATTCCTTGGCCTGTTCGGGGATCTGCTTTTCAACGAGCGGTGTCCGCACGAAGCCCGGGCAGATCACATTGACACGTACATTGTGTTCGGCCCCTTCCTTGGCGGCAACGCGCGCGAGGCCGAGAAGCCCGTGCTTCGCCGCCACATAAGGCGCCTTGAGCTTGGAAGCGAGATGCGAATGGACCGATCCCATATAGATGATCGTGCCGCCCTTATTGTCCTTGTACATGTGGCGCATGGCGGCGCGGGTGGTCAGGAAGGCACCGTCCATGTGAATGGCCAGCATCTTCTGCCAGTCGCGATATTCGAACTCGACCAGCGGTTTCACGATCTGGATGCCGGCATTGGAGACGAGAATATCGAGCCCGCCCAGCTTCGCGATGCAAAGCGAAGTGCCGTCATCGACCGCCTTCTCGCTGGTGACATCCATGGCAATGCCGATCGCCTTGCCGCCCTTGGCCACGATCTCGGCCGCCGCCGCATCGGCGCCCGCCTGATTGAGATCGGCGATGGCGACGGCGGCACCTTCCCGCGCATAGGTTTCAGCAATGGCCTTGCCGATACCGCTTGCGGCTCCTGTCACCAGGGCCACTTTCCCTTTGAGTTGCATCTTCAGCTCCTTCACTAGCGCATTCAGATTCTAGGCCGCATCGGCGGCAGACACATGACAGATGGCCCGCGCCATCCGTTAGTTCAACACGACTTCCGCATCACGGATGATGCAATCCTTGCCGTTGATGGGCAGAAGGTCCATGGGGCAGGCGGAAAAGACGGCGACCAGATCCATTTCGGCTCGGAAGGTGATGCCGTCACCGGGCTGGCTCATCGGTTCACGCCAGAAAAGGGCACCGTCCAGTTCCCACGGGATGTTCATGAAGAGATTGAGCGGCGACGGCGTCTCCGGTGTCTTGAGGCCGAGCGCCGCCAGCGCGTCGCGCAAATTGTCGGTGCAATTGTCGTGATGGCCCCGATGCCCCAGCGCCTGATAGCGGTAGGTGTCGCAGGCGGCGATCAGCGTATCATGCCGGCCCGGCGAAGTGTCGTCGGTGACGGTCAGGATCGGCCGGCGCCGGTTGGTGAGATAGCAATCGCCGATCTGGCTGACCAGGCGGCGGAATCCGGCGCGGCTATGCTCCATCGACATGAATTCCGTCATATCGTCGGCATTGAAAGCCCAGCTATCGACCACTTGCGTGCCATGGGTATTGATCACGGTGAAGGTCCCGCCCTTCGCCACCCGCACGGCCAAGCCCTTACGGGCCGGAATTGTCAACTTTGTCGCACCCATCGAAGCTTCTTGCCCTCGCGCCCATGTGAAGGCTTGATTTGAATCAAGAACTTGCAGCGGGTCAACACTTAGCCTTCCAGCCATCATGATGATCACCGACCATCTCATCTCGGTCTATGACCGGCCCGTGCCGCGCTATACCTCCTATCCGACGGCACCGCATTTCCATGCCGGCATCGATGCCGCGGCCTATGCGGCCTGGCTTGCCGCCCTGCCGCCGGAAGCGCCGCTCTCGCTCTATCTGCATGTCCCCTTCTGCCAGAAGATGTGCTGGTATTGCGGCTGCAACACGCAGATCGTCGCGCGCCATCAGCCGGTCGCCGAATTCACCGAATTGCTGCTGGCGGAAATTGCCCGCGTCGGCGAAATGCTGGCGGCGGCCGGCCACCGCCGGTTCGTGAGTTCCATCCATTTCGGTGGCGGCACGCCCAACAGCCTATTGCCGGCCGAATTCGAGCGCATCATCGGCGCACTTGGCCATCACTTCACGCTCGATGCCGATCTCGATCTGGCGATCGAACTCGACCCGCGCACCCTCGACGACGAATTCCTCGCCGCGATGCGCAGGACCGGCGTCAACCGCGCCTCGCTCGGCGTCCAGGATTTCGACCCCGTTGTGCAGAAGGCGGTCAACCGACTGCAGCCCTTCGAGCAGGTGCAGGCCTGCGCCGAGAAGCTCCGCGCCAACGGCATCCGCTCGCTCAACCTCGATCTCATCTATGGTTTGCCGTTCCAGAGCGTTTCCGGCCTGCGCCGCACGGTCGAGCAGGCCGTCGCCATCGATCCGGACCGGATCGCGCTCTTCGGCTATGCCCATGTGCCGTGGATGAAGGCACACCAGCGCCTGATCGACGAAGCGGCACTTCCTGACGGATATGCGCGCTTCCGCCAGTTCGAAGCGGCGGCGCAGGCACTGGCCGCGGCCGATTTTGCGCGGATCGGTCTCGATCACTTCGCCAAGCCCGGCGACGCCCTGCGCGTCGCACGCGACAATGGCACGCTCAAGCGGAACTTCCAGGGCTATACGGTCGACCGCGCCGAAAGCCTCATCGGTTTCGGCCCGTCGGCGATTTCAGCCCTGCCGCAGGGCTATGTGCAGAATGCCCCGGATCATGCGCCCTGGGCGCGGATGATCGGCGAAGGCGGGCTCGCCGCGGTCAAAGGCGTTGCCTTGAGTGACGAGGATCGCCGCCGCCGGTCTGTCATCGAACAGATTATGTGCTTCGGCAAGGTCGATCTCGGCCGCTACGCCCTGCGTGCCGCCGATTTCACGGAAGCACTTGCGCCCCTGATCGAAGACGGGCTTGCGCATCTTGACGGCGACACGCTCTTTGTCAGTGAGCGGGGTTTGCCCTTCCAGCGCGTGGTGGCGGCCGTGTTCGATGCCTATCTGACACCCAGCCCCAAGCGTCACAGCCGGGCCGTCTGAAGGCGCCTACTTCTTGAAGCAAGCCGCGACGAAGAGCCGGAACGCGACGGCGCGGTGGCTCATTTCATGCTTCTTCGCCGGTTCCATCTCGCCGAACGTGATCTCGTATCCGTCCGGGCGGAAGATCGGGTCATAGCCGAAGCCCCGCGTGCCGCGTGGCGCGTCGGCGATCTCGCCCCACACATCGCCTTCGAACTCGTCGCAATGCCCATCGGGCCAGGCGAGGGCGAGCGCCGAGACGAAGCGGGCGCGGCGGTCTGGTTTGTCCCGGTCTGGTTTGTCCCGGTCTGGTTTGTCCCGGTCTGGTTTGTCTTTGAGCAGATCCAGCACGCGCGCCATGGCGGCGCCGAAATCCTTGGTCGGTCCCGCCCAGCGCGCTGAATAGATGCCGGGATCGCGATTGAGGGCCATGACTTCAAGGCCCGAATCGTCAGCGAGCGCCGGCAGGCCGCTGGCGGTCGCCGCCGCCACGGCCTTCAAGCGCGCATTGCCGATGAAGGTCGTCTCCGTCTCCTCGGGCTCCGGCAAACCAAGCGCGCCCGCCAGCACGATCTCGACATGGTAGGGCGCCAGGAGTTCCGCGATCTCCTTGAGCTTGCCGGGATTGTGGCTGGCAAGGACCAGCTTGCCGCCGCTGAAGGCCCGCGCCATCACTTCTTCTTTTTCTCCGAAGCGGCGGCAAGGGCCGCGCGCTGCATGTCGAAAAGTTCGCCCGTTCCCTTCCGCGCCAGGCTGAGGAGGCTCGCGAACTGCGCGTCGGTGAAGGCTTCCTTCTCCGCCGTCGCCTGCACCTCGACCATGCCGCCCTTGGCGGTGAGGACGAAATTGGCGTCGGCCTCGGCATTCGAATCCTCGGCATAGTCGAGATCGAGCACCGCCTGGTTCTGATGCAGCCCACAGGAGATCGCCGCCACCTGGTCGATGAGCGGCAGCGCCTTCACCATGCCCATATTCTTCATCAGGCGGAAGCATTCGTGGAGGGCGATATAGGAGCCGGTGATGGCCGCCGTGCGCGTGCCGCCATCGGCCTGGATGACGTCGCAATCGATCTTGATCTGGCGTTCGCCAAAGGCCGTGAGATCAGTGACGGCGCGGAGCGCGCGGCCGATCAGGCGCTGGATTTCCTGCGTGCGGCCCGATTGCTTGCCCTTGGCCGCCTCACGCTCGCCGCGCGTATGCGTGGCGCGCGGGAGCATGCCGTATTCCGCCGTGACCCAGCCCTTGCCGGTACCTTTCAGGAAGGGCGGCACCTTCTCGTCGAGCGAAGCCGTGCAGATGACATGGGTGTCACCGAACTTGACCAGGCACGAGCCTTCGGCATGGCGGTTGAAGCCGACGATGAACTCGACGGCGCGGAGCTGGTCGACAGAGCGGCCGGATGGGCGCATGGCATTATTCCTCGATTGAAATCGGGCGGAACCTACAGGGCCGCGCCCGGCCCGGCAATGGGCCTAATTCCGGCGCCCCAACCCGGCAACGGGCCTATCTCCGTCGACGATCGCGGGTCCATTTGCTGCGGTCCTGATAGTCGGGCGGGCGCTTCCGGACCCAGGTGATGAAGCGGGCAAGGCCGGGATGGGCCTGCAGCGCGGCGACGGTCTGAAAGTCGCGGGCCAATTCCGCCTCGCTCAGCATGGAATGGATCGCCTGGTGGCAGATCTTGTGGAGCAGCACCTGCTCCGTTCCGCCGTGACTGCGGGGGACCAGATGATGCCGGTCGGCCGCGTCACCCTCGGGCAGCGGTCGGCCGCAAAGCGGGCAGTTGGCCGGTGCTAAATCATTCATTGAAAATACATCTTAATTCGCCGGGGTGACGGCCATCACCGCCAAGCCTCGAACGCGCCTGGTCTTGCCGTCGACGGACCTAGCAACAGGCCGTCGTGCTGTTTCCTGAAGGAGAGCCATCATGCCGATCACCATCAATTCGGAAATCCTGAAGAAGCTCTATCCCTATTATTTCTACAACTATATTGGCGGCACCAATGCCGACAATGCCTTCAGCGGCACTGAGAAATCCGATTGGATCCAGAGCTTCGGCGGCAATGACACGGTTCATGGCCTCGGCGGCAACGACCGGATCGAAGGCGGCGAAGGCCATGACACGCTCTATGGCGACAATGGCGATGATGTGGTCCTGGGCGAGGCCGGCAATGACAGCCTCTATGGCGGCGACGGGCAGGATGTGCTCGACGGCGGCGCCGGCGACGATGCTCTGACCGGCGGCGAGCTTTTCGACCAGCTCTATGGCGGGCAAGGCAATGACTGGCTGTTCGGCGAGGGTGGCGACGACAGCCTGGTCGGCGACGAGGGCAATGACAAGCTCTTCGGCGACGAAGGCAATGACGGCATCCACGGCGGCGACGGCAACGACATTCTCTATGGCGGCGAGGGCAACGACACCATGTACGGTGCCGCCGACAACGACAATCTTTACGGCGGCGACGGCGACGATACGCTCGAAGGCGGCGATGGCCGCGACAAGATGTGGGGCGGCGCCGGTTACGACACGCTGAATGGCGGCAAGGGCGATGACGAGCTGCACGGCGAAGGCTTCGGCGACATCATCACCGGCGGCGACGGCAACGACAAGATCTATGGCGATGGCGGGATCGACTTCCTCACCGGTGACGGCGGCAACGACACGATCGATGGCGGCGCCGGCGACGATTACATCCATGGCGGCGACGGGGTGAACGCGCTCTTCGGCGAGGAGGGCGACGACCTGCTGACCTTCGACGGCATCCTCGATTATGCCTGGAGCGGCACCGGCCACGACCGTCTCGCCTTCTCGAGCGACGATTACGACGGCAAGGCGGCGATCAACGATTTCGACCTGTGGGACGACACGCTGCTGTTCGATGGCTGGTCGGGCGATGTCAGCATTGGCGCAAGTTCCGCCGGCGATGTTCAGTTCACCTTCTCCAACGGCGGTTCGGTGATCCTCACCAACATCGACTACCAGCCGGGCATGACGCTCAACGATTTCAATATCGACTGGAGTTAATTCCTGCTTGGTGCAACCTGGCCGTGAGGAAATGCGCGGCCGGGTTGCGGTTTGACCGGCAATTGCTTGTCCTGGCTAAGGAATTTTTAGCATCTTCCCTCTACGGTCAGGTTTTGCGGTACCATCATGACCTGCCCGCGTACGACCGGGGGCGCCGATCGATCCGGCCGCCCATGAGGGAGCGATGCAGCAGAGAAAAGGCAAGCAAAGGGGCCAGGAAGGCTTAAGCCGCAGCGAAGAATCCGAATCGCTTTTCCAGGCGATCTTCGAACAATCCTCTGTCGGCATTTGCTATTCCGATTTCGAAGGCGTCTTCATCCGGGTCAATCCCCGTTTCTGCGAAATCACCGGCTACGACACGGCCGAACTTGTCGGGCGTAGCTTCGCCACCATCACCCATCCCGACGACGTGGCGATCGACGACAAGCTCGGCGATGAACTCATCGCCGGCACCCGCGGGCCCTATACGCTCGAGAAACGCTATATCCGGAAATCGGGCGAGTTGCTCTGGGTGCGGCTCACGGTGACGCTGGCGCGGACGCCGAGCGGCGCGCCGCACCGTCTGGTGGGCGTCGTCGAAGACATCAATCACATGATGCAGACCGAGCAGGCGCTCCGCGCCAGCGAAGCGCGCCTGCGCGAGGCGCAGCGCATCGCCCAGCTCGCTTCCTACGAAATCGACCTGCGCAACGAGGCCCGTATCTGGTCGGACGAGATGTTCGCCATTCTCGAGATCGAGGCGACGGTGCCCAACCCGACCTATGCCTTGTTCGAACAGCGCGTGCCGCCGCAGGACCGGGCGCTCATCCAGAAGACGTTCGCGGAAGCGGTCGCCAATCATCTGCCCTATGATCTCACCCACCGTCTCGTGATGCCGGATGGGCGGGTGAAGTATGTCGAGGTTCGCGGGCGCACGACCTATGCCGAGGACGGCACGCCATTGAGATCCGTCGGCACGGTGCAGGATGTGACCAGCCGCAAGCAGGCGGAGATCGCCTTGCGCGAGGCAAAGGAAGCCGCCGAACACGCCAATCGCGCCAAGATGGATTTCCTGGCCAACATGAGT
>CAZUAL010000186.1:0-8066 GCA_964618305.1 uncultured Dongia sp.
ATCCTCGGCCGCGATGCCAATGCCGGTGTCGCTCACGGTCAGCACCATGTCGCCGTTCCGGGCGATGCCGGCGGCAAGCGTGATGTGCCCGCCCTTGGGCGTGAACTTCACCGCATTGGCCAGCAGGTTGGCGAGGATCTGCTTCAGCTTGCGCTTGTCGGCATGGACGCGCGGCAGCCTTGCCGGCAGGTCGATATGGATATCGAGGCCCTGTGCCTGCAATCTCTCCTGGATGAGGCGCGCGACCGCGTCGAAGAGTTCGGCGATGTTGCAGGCGCTTTCGTTGATCTCCGCCTGGCCGTTCTCGATCCGCGACACGTCGAGGATGTCGTTAATGATGCCCATGAGGTTGATGGCGCTGCCGTGGATGTCCTTCACATAGGCGCGGTATTCGTTGTTCTCGAGCGGGCCTAAGAGTCCCATGCGCATCACGTCGGCAAATCCGATGATGGCGTTAAGGGGCGTCATCAGTTCGTGGCTCATGTTGGCGAGGAACTGGCTCTTGGCGCGGTTGGCGGTCTCAGCCGCTTCCTTCGCCGAACGCAGATTCTCCTCGCGCCGGGTCAGTTCGGTGATGTCGGTCGCGGCCCCCCGGTAGCCGGCAAGGGCGCCGGTCACCGGATCGAAGACCGGGAGCGCGCTCATCAGGAAGAGCTTGCGCTTGCCGTTGGCGTCCTCGGCATCGAACGGCAGGTCGCGGAAAGGCGACAGCTTCTGCAGGCGGCGCTGCAGATTGGCGCGCAGCGCCTCGGAGGCGACGAGGTCAAGGAGGTTGCGGCCGATGAGCTGCTGCGGAACCATGCCGAGCCCGGCCACCACGCGCTGGGTGACGAGCTTGATGTTGAGTGCCGCATCCGTCTCCCACATCCAGTCGGCGGAAAGGCGGATGAAATCCATGTGCCGGTCGAGCGCCTGGGTCGCTTCGTCGGGCGCCGTGCGCGCATCCTTGAGCAGCGTGAAATAGCCGCCGAAGCCGACCAGCGTGCCGGCCTCGCTCATCGGTTCGAAGCGCGCCCGCAGCCGTTCGACCGTGCCGCCGGCCGAGAAGTCCCAGTCGCGGAAGATGGTGCCGCGGCGCAGGTCGATTTCCTCGGCGATCTCCGCCAGGCGCAGCCGGTCGCCGATGACGCCGCCGTCGATGCGCGTGTCGGCGATGCGGCGCATGGCGGCGTTCGCCCACGATACCTGGCCCTTGGGGTCGCACATCATCATGGCGGGGCCGAATTCGACGAGCTCCTGGCGGAAGAGCTCGGAAAGGCGCGCCGGCGAAGGTGCAGCCTCATTGGCCGGGCTCACGACCTTGGGCTGCGGGGCAGCAGTGGCGATGGTCGGCGCCAGGGGAGTGACCTTGTTCATGCGCGTTTCTTCTCCTGCCCTTCCTCGATCGAGCGAATGGCAAACAGATAGTCAGGGTCGCGCCGCCAGCGCGTGAGGACGGTTTCGGCCGCTGCGTGCGACAGCCGGTCGAAGAATTCCAGCGCCCGGCCGAGATCGGCCGGCGCAAAGGTCGCCGCCTGGTTGCGGGCGCGGCGCGTCAGCAGGAAGATCGTCGCGAATTCCTCGCGGTTGAGGCCCATGCCGCGTGCCACCACGGCAAGGCCCTGGCCGCCGGGTTCGTAGGCGATGCGGGTGATGAGTCTGAGGCGCAGCCCGCTCATCTCCGCGAACATCGCCTCGAAAAGCTGGATCTCGCCGCGGCGCAATGTCTGCAGCAGCAGGCGCGGCGTCAGCTGGCGGCCGCTACCAAGCGCCCGGGCCAGCACGTCGGCCGCCTTGTCGGCCTCGGCTTCCTTGACGGCTTCGGCCGATTCCTCGCGGACCACCGGTTCCAGCCGGTCGTCGAGGGTGGCGGGATCGATGTCGAACCGGTCGAGAAGTGCCTGGCGCAGGGCCGCGGCCACCCAATAGACCATGCGGCGCGCCAGTTCCTTGGGCAGGTCGCGCCGGCGCACCAGCGGTTCCTGGAACTCGTCGACGCTCTTCGATTGCTCGACCAGATAGGCGAGCGTCACGCGCGAGATATTGGCATCCTGGTTCTCGAGCAGCGTGCGGATGACGTCGCGGTCGCCCGTTTCCACCAGTGCGTCGGCGACGTTGCTGGAGAGGTCGCGGCGCATGGCGATGGTGAGGATGTGCTGTTGCGAACGGTGGCGGATCACCTCGATGAGGTCGACATCCTGCAGCACTGCCGATTTGAGGAGGATGGGCGAGGCGACGTCGATCTCGTCATTGGCAAGCAGGATTGCGAGTTCCCGCGGCAATCCCGGCGCGTCGGCGAGGCGCAAAGCGAGCTTGCGTTTGACGTCGCGCGCCACGTCGCCGATGAGCTTTTCCAGGATGTCGAGCATCAGGGCCCGTTCCTGGGCCGATAGGATATCGCTGCGGTCGTGGAAGAGATCGCCCATGACAGCAAAGAGCTCGGCTCGGGATTCATCCGAGCGAAGCCTGGCCAAGGCCAGCAGCTGCGCGCCGTCGATGCTGTCGATTGCCATTCCCATGCTGCAATGGATTTGCTGGCGCCCTACACCAATTGGCAGTGCCCGCTTTTCCTGCGCAGTCCCCCCGAAAACGCCCCGGATCGTGGAAGGCTAAGGCTGGCAAATGGTTAATGTCAACCTAATTTCCGAGCTTTTCCGTCTAGACATCTGAAAAACAACAGAATTTTTTTGATTAAAATTCTATCAATCTACTAGATCAATGTTCCATGCCGCTTGGTGTGACTAAATACTGTGTGTTTGAGACAAAATGACCGTTTCGGGTCGGCATTCATATTTCGGCCGAAACGCTCCTAATTCGCGCCCTCTCATCTTATTCCGGACGCAAGTACAGAGAATGTGCGCCCGCGCACTGCCGCGCCGGTCCCCGTCGCGCTACATTGTGAAGCATGATCAAGGGACGACTTCATATTCTGGCACTCCTCGCCGCGCTGCTGGCCGGTCTCATTGCCATGGCGGCGCCGGCGGCGGCCGAGCCGCGCCTTGCCCTCATCATCGGCAACGGCAAGTACGGCAAGGAGATCGGTTCCCTCATCAATCCGCCCAATGATGCGGAGCTGATGGCCGAGCGTCTCAACCGCCTCGGCTTCAAGGTGACGAAGCTCGTCAACGGCGACCAGAAGGCGATGAAACGCGCCATCTCCAATTTCGGCCAGGCACTGCAATCGGCCGGGCCCGACGCGGTCGGGCTCTTCTTTTATGCCGGCCACGGCATCCAAGTCGACGGCGCCAACTACCTCATCCCCGTCGGCGCGGCGATCAAGGCTGAGGCCGATGTCGATCTCGAAGCCGTTTCCGCCGAAGCCGTGCTGAAGCAGATGGAATATGCCGGCGCGCGGGTGAACATCGTCATCCTCGACGCCTGCCGCAACAACCCGCTGCCGCGCTCGATGCGCTCGGCCGACCGCGGCCTGGCGCGCATGGATGCGCCAACCGGCTCCTTCATCGCCTATTCGACGTCTCCCGGCAATGTCGCCGAAGACGGCGCGGGCAGGAACTCGCCCTATACGCGGGCGCTGGCCGAGGAACTCGACAAGCCCGGCATCGCCATCGAGGAAGCCTTCCGCAACGTGCGTGTCAAGGTCATGGCCGACACGTCGAAGCAGCAGGTGCCCTGGGAATCCTCCTCCCTCACCGGCGCCTTCTTCTTCCAGCCCGGCCAGATGGCAGCGCCGGCCACGGCCAATCCTCTGCCCTCAGCGGCCAATGTCCAGCCGGCCAATGCGAAGGAACTGGCCTATTGGGACGGTGTGAAGGACAGCAAGGATCCGGCCGATTTCGACGCCTATCTGGCGCGCTATCCCGACGGTGCCCATGCCGACGTGGCGCAGGACAAGCTTTCCCGCCTGCGCAAGGCGCCGCAGGTTGCGCAGCGCGCGGCGGATGAGGCGCCCAAGACGGGAGCCCCAAAGCCGGAAACACCTGTTGCGTCGGCAACCGAACCTGCCGCTGACCAGGTTGCGTCGCTCCCGTCTGACACGAGCTTTGAAACCGCGACTGCGGACGGCCTGCGCCTCTCCGACAAGGCCACCGGTGCGTTGAAAAGCTATTTGAGTGCCCTTGGCAATCATAACGGCGCCTTCGCCGTTTCACCGGACGGTCTCTTCGCAGGCTTTTACGTCTGCCAGGAAGTGGGGCAGTGCGTTCCGGGCAAGAAGGGCGTGCCGCAGAATACCGACCCGCTCTATCCCCAGAAGGCCGCGCTGCAGAAATGCCGCAGCGCCGCCAAGCAGCAGTGCATCGTCATCATGGCCCGCGGCAACCGCAAGCGGCCCTTTGAACTTGCCGGTGAATAATCCCCTTCGGCGCTAAGATCGCGCGCGCAGGCGCCGGTGCGGGAAGCGCAGGAGAACGCGCGTGCCCTGGCCCGCTTCACTGGTGACGTCGATCGATCCGCCATGGAGCTCGATGAGCCGGCGCGTGATGGCAAGCCCCAGCCCGGTGCCGCCGAAGCGGCGGCTGATCGTGGCATCCGCCTGGTGGAAGGCGGAGAAGAGATTCTGCATCGCCTCGGCCGACATGCCGATACCGGTATCGCGCACGATGATGAGCAGGTCGCCGCTGTCGCCGACGCGCCCGGTGAGATAGACGATTCGCTCTGGCGGCGAGAATTTCACAGCGTTCGAGAGAACGTTGAGAAGCATCTGCGCCACTTTGCTGGCATCGGCGAAGAGCAGCGGCATGTCGCTCTGCCAGTTGCGCTCGATGCGCACATTGCCTTCCGCGGCGCGGCTTTCCAGCATGCGCAGGCAATCCTCCGCCACATTCGCGACGTCGATCGTCTCTTCGAACAGCTCGACCTTGCCCGCTTCCAGCTTCGACATGTCGAGCACGTCGCTGATCAGCTTCAGCAGCATCTGCCCGCTTTTCAGGATGTCGGCGGCATAGGCTGAATAGCGCTCCGGCGCGTCGCCGAAATGCCGGTCGCGAATGACTTGGGAGAAGCCGATAACGGCGTTCAACGGCGTACGCAATTCATGACTCATGTTGGCGAGGAACTCGGTCTTCGACCGGTTGGCGATTTCCGCCGCGTTCTTCGCCTTTATCAGTTCCATTTCGCGCCGGCGCAACTCGGTGATGTCCTGCAAGGCGCCGGAGATTTCCGTGACACGGCCCTGGGCGTCCAGCGTCTTCTCGCAGATCGAGCGGACATAGCGGATGCCGCCGTCGCGCGACAGGATACGGTATTCCTGCACGAAGCTCGTCTCCGGGCCATTGATGAATCCCTGATAGCGCTCCCAGGTCGGCTTGGACTCTTCCGGGTGGACCACTTTCTGGTGCCAGTCATAATCGTTGAGCGCCACATCCTCCGGCGCCAGGCCAAGAAGGTCGGCCGTATCGCCCGAGGATTGATAGACGCCGGGCAATCCGTCGACGCTGTCCAGCGACAATTGCCACGACCAATGACACAGGCCCGACATGCGCAGCGACCGCTTGAGATCCGCCTCTGCAAGCTGCAGCCGTCGCTCCGAGGCGCGCAATTCGGTGACATCCTGGAAGGTACCGGCGATCTGGATCACTTGGCCCTGGTCATCGCGCATCCGTTCGCCCGTTTCGCGGATATAGATGACATGTCCGTCGCGGTGGATCGCCCGGTATTCAAGCGAATAGGTGTCGTTCTTCCCGGCACGGAAAATGTCATAGTTCGCATGCAGGATCGGTTGATCGTCCGGGTGCACGATCAGGCGCGCGAAATCGTGACCGTCGCTCGGCAGGTCTTGCGGGTCGCGCCCGAAAATGTCGGCGGCTTCGTCTGAATAGATATAGCGACCGCAATCGAGCGTCGGGTCGATGGGGATGCCGTCGCTGTCGGGCCGCCAATGCCAGTGGCACAGTTTCGCCATGCGGTGCGCCAGGCGCAGATAGGTCTCGTTGCGCAACAGCTTCAACTCGTTACGTCGCAGCTCGGTGACGTCGAGGCCGATCTTCATCAGGATCGGTGGCGAATCCTCTTCAAGATGCAGCGCGACATTGGACCAGCGGATGGTGCGCCGCTCGCCGCCCTTGGTAATCCAGGCGGCTTCGCGGAATACCGGCCGGCCGCTCGTCAGCGCCTGCGCCTCGACAGCCTGCTCGGCGGCCCAGTCGGTTTGGTGAAAGCGCTCCCGCCATGTCGAGCCCTTGGCGAGTTCCCGCGCCGAAAAGCCCAAAACGCGCTCGGCCACGGCATTTGCCTGCAGCAACTTGCCGTGCTCGGTGCGCAGCACGACGATGGCGTCGGCGGATTCAAATCCAGCATCGACCAGTTGGCGTTGGGCCGCGATCGTCGCGGCATTGTCCTTGACCAGGCGCAGGAGGGCGAAGCCGGCCCCGCAGGCGGCCGCGACGAGGAGCAGGGAAAGGAAGCGGCGCGTCACTGGATCGTCGGCAAGGCTGGTCAGAATGGCGATGACGACGATGCCGGCCAAGGTGCTGCCGATGAACCAGCAGCAATGGCCGCCGGTCCCGCGTGGCGTACGCAGGCGTGACAAGGCGGGCGCATCAAACGCCGGGTCGCGCTGCGGCAGCGGGATATCGCCCGCGCCGCTCCGCTTGACGGCTGGTGACAGCGGCAATTCCGCGCTCGCCTCGATCTTTGATCTGGCTATGCCCAAGCAAGGCTCCGACAAGGATCACGGGCTCCCAATGGGCCCATAAACCCGCCGATCCTAAGGGGGGCGTGATTAACAAGTGTTTACGACAAAAGCCGGCGGTCGGCTCCCGGACGCCGTCGATGTTGCAATGCATCATCGCTGCCCTGCGCAACGATTCGAGTGGGGCCGGCCTCGCGGCGCCGCGACAGATCGGTTTGGGCCGGGCCAGAAAAGTGCGCGTCTCTGCCCCGCCGGGAAACATTGCATAACAGACCGATGCTTGCCGGGTCATAGATTGCTCTTGTCTCGGAAGTTCCAAAAACCACTATCCAAGGCGCTGGGAAGCCGCGAAGAATGACGCCTTGAGGGTGCAAGGAAGAGTGGGGCGAAAATCGATGCCGGTCCTGAAGTCGGCGCTCAATCCGCAATCGCCGGATGCCCAGGCAAATGCTGGCGCGATGGCCGCTTTGGTTGCGGACCTCGCTCGCCTGCTGGATACCATTGCCGAAGGTGGCGGCGAGGAAGCGCGCCGCCGCCATGTCGCGCGCGGCAAGTTGCTGCCGCGGGAACGCATCCAGCTGCTGCTCGATCCGGCCACCCCGTTCCTCGAACTTTCGGCCCTGGCCGCTCACGGCGTCTATGCCGACAACGTGCCCGCCGCCGGCCTCGTCACCGGCATCGGCCGGGTGGCGGGGCGCCTCTGTGTCATCGTCTGCAACGACGCCACGGTGAAAGGTGGAACCTACTATCCGCTCACCGTGAAGAAGCATCTGCGGGCGCAGGAGATCGCGGCGGAAAACGGCCTCCCTTGCCTCTATCTGGTTGATTCCGGCGGCGCCAACCTGCCCAACCAGGATCAGGTCTTTCCCGACCGCGATCATTTCGGCCGCATCTTCTTCAACCAGGCCAACATGTCGGCCGCCGGCATTCCGCAGATCGGCGTCGTCTTGGGTTCCTGCACGGCGGGCGGCGCCTATGTGCCGGCCATGTCGGATGAGAGCATCATCGTCAAGAACCAGGGCACCATCTTCCTGGGTGGCCCGCCGCTGGTGAAAGCCGCGACCGGCGAAATGGTCAGTGCCGAGGATCTGGGCGGCGGCGATCTCCATGCCCGCCGTTCCGGTGTCGTCGATCATCTGGCCGAGAACGATTGGGACGCGCTGCGCCGCTGCCGCGATATCGTCGGCAGGCTCGGGGCACAGCGCCAGTCGGTGAGGGCGGCAATGCCGCCGCGCGATCCGCTCTATGATGCGTCGGAACTCGGCGCCATCGTGCCGGCCGACACGCGCAAGCCCTATGACGTGCGCGAGATCATCGCCCGCATTGTAGACGGTTCCGAATTCGATGAGTTCAAGCAGCACTACGGCGAAACGCTCGTCTGCGGCTTCGCCCATCTCTATGGCCATCAGGTCGGCATCATTGCCAACAACGGCATCCTCTTCTCGGAATCGGCCTTGAAGGGCGCGCATTTCGTTGAATTGTGCGGCCAGCGCAAGAT
>CAZUAL010000187.1:0-8056 GCA_964618305.1 uncultured Dongia sp.
AGTAGGTCCTTGGCGCGGTTCGGATCGTTCGACAGCCAGTGATCGAAATGATCCTTGATCATGTTGTCGACCAAGCGCGTCGCTTCCGGTGTTGCGAGCTTTTCCTTCGTCTGGCCCTGGAACTGCGGATCGCGGATGAAGACCGACAACAGCATGGCGGCACTGCCGCAGATATCGTCCGAGGTGACGAGGCCGATCTTGCGGTTGCCGATCAGCTCGCCATAGGCCTTGAGCGAACGCGTAAGGCCCGTGCGCAGGCCACTTTCATGCGTGCCGCCTTCGGGTGTCGGCACCGTATTGCAATAGGAGTTCATGAAGCCGTCTTCATCGACGGGCCAGGCGATTGCCCATTCGAGGCGCCCCTGCTCGTCGGGAAATTCAGCTTGGCCCGCGAACGGCGCCGCCGTGATCGTCTTACGCGATCCCAACGTCATATTGAGATAGTCCATGAGGCCGCCGGGGAAGTGCAATACCGCCTCGGCCGGCGTCTCGTCACCTTCGTGAACCAGCGCGGGATCGCATTTCCAGCGGATTTCGACGCCGCGATAGAGATAGGCCTTCGACCGGCACATCCGGTAGAGCCGGCCCGGCTTGAAATGCGCCTGCTTGCCGAAAATCTCCGGGTCCGGATGGAAGCGCACCGAGGTGCCGCGGCGATTGACGTTGCCCTGGTTGGTGAGCTTCGTCACCGGCTTGCCGCGCTTGTACTGCTGGACCCAAAGCTGCTTGTCCTTGGCGACCTCGACCAAGAGATCGTCGGAGAGCGCGTTGACGACTGAAGAACCGACGCCGTGGAGACCGCCCGAGGTCTGATAGACCTTGCCGGAAAACTTGCCGCCGGAATGGAGCGTCGTGAGGATGACTTCGAGAGCCGACTTGTCCTTGAACTTCGGATGCGGGTCGATCGGAATGCCGCGGCCATTGTCGCGCACCGTCACATACCCGTCCTTGTCGAGCTCGATCTCAATACGGCTGGCGTGGCCCGCCACCGCCTCGTCCATCGAATTGTCGAGCACTTCGGCAACGAGGTGATGAAGCGCGCGCTCGTCGGTGCCGCCGATATACATGCCGGGGCGCCGGCGGACGGGCTCCAGACCCTCCAGGACCTCGATATCCTTGGCCGAGTAATCGCTGCCCTTGCGGCTGCCGCCTTCAAAAAGATCGCTCATGGGACTCCAAAATGTACGCGACTCGTTCCCCTGTCGGGGCCTGCTTGGCGCAGTGATACCCACCCCGGGGGCAAAGCTGCAAGCGTCCGGGCTAATCTATTGAATTATAATATGAAAATTACTCTTCAGGCTGGTTCGAGCCGGGGTGCCGGCAGGAAAGGGCCCGATGCAGGACTTCTGGTGACACCTCGACCGCCATCAGGTTGGCGCGCCAGAGGTCGGCACCGTCGAGATTGGCGCCAGCGAGATTGGCGCCCTTCATGTTGGCGTCGGAAAGATCCGCGCCCGAGAGGTCGGCATCCTTGAGGATGGCACCGGCGAGGTTGGCACCGGCGAGATTGGCACCCTGCAGCTTGCTTTCCGAGAGATCGGTGCCGGAAAAATCGCAGCCTTGGAGGTTCGCCATGGAGAGGTCGAGCCGGGGCAGTTTGAGGCCGGACATGTTGCGGCCGGTGAAATCGGCGCGTTCACCCCCATCGCCCCGGAGCCAGTCGTGATGGGCCCGCAGAATGTCGAGCAGCCGCCGCACATTGCGCGATTTCGCCGCGCGCTCGCGGGCGTCGATCTCGGCCTTTTCCTCGAAATCGACATGCGGGGGGAGCGTGGGCGCAAGGAGCTTCAGCCGCAGCTGGCGCTCGGCATCGGCTTCGTCTTCGGCCAGAATCTCGCCGCGCAGCGTGGGCAGGCCTTTGCGCTGCTGAATCCGATAGACGAACACCTTCGGCTGGGAATCGCTATCGGCCGTCTGGCTCTCGTCAGAATCAGAATCTGTCATAATGAAACGAACACTCCGCCTATTCCGCGCTGCGACTCAGTTACGCGTGAAAAACTATAGCAAGCGAGACTTACCTAGACGCTAAGGAAGAATGGTTAACAGCAAGTGTACCGAGACGTTCTAGCGCTGGCGCTGGTCCCTGACGCCCGCTATAGATTTTCCACCTTTCTCAATGAATTGACGCAGCGATGAGCCAGAATTCCTTTCTTCCCTATGGACGCCAGAGCATCGATCAGGACGATCTGGCGGCCGTCAGCGCGGCCCTGCAGGGCGATTATCTGACCACCGGTCCGGGCGTTGGCCGCTTCGAGCAGGCTTTCGCCGAGACAGTCGGGGCGCGATACGCCGTGGCGAGCAACAGCGGCACGGCGGCGCTGCATCTGGCCTGCATAGCACTTGGCCTCAAGGCCGGCGATGCGGTGATCGTGCCGACCCTCACTTTCCTCGCCACAGCCAATTCGGCGCGCTATTGCGGTGCCGACGTGATCTTCGCCGATGTCGATCCTGAGAGCGGCCGGCTGACGCCCGCGACCTTGGAAGCGGCACTCGCCCGCGCCGGCTCGGCGCGCGTGAAGGCGGTGTTACCGGTGCATCTCAACGGACACACGGCGGACATGATCGCGATCCGCGCGATCTGCGACGCGCGGGGCATCAAGATCATTGAGGATGCCTGCCACGCGCTGGGAACGCTGCACCAATCCGGCAACAACAGCCGCTCGACAGTCGGTGCCTGCGCCCTTTCCGAACTTGCCTGCTTTTCGCTGCATCCGGTCAAGACGATGACGACGGGCGAGGGCGGCGTCACCACCACGAACGATCCGCAGGCCTATCGGACCATGCTGATCTACCGCAATCACGGCATGACCCGGGATGCGGCGGAATTCAGGCAGCGTGATCTGGCCTTCGCCGCGAGCGGTCAGCCCAATCCCTGGTATTACGAGATGCAGGCACTGGGATGGAACTACCGCATCACCGATTTCGCCTGCGCCCTTGGCGAGAGCCAGCTCAAGAAGCTGCCGCATTTCATCTCACGGCGGCGGGAACTGACGGCGCTCTACGACCGCGAACTGGCGGGCCTTGCGCCGAAGCTGAAGATCGTCTCGAAACAGCCGGGCGACGATGCGGCGCTTCACCTCTATGCCGTGCTGATCGATTTCGCCGCCATCGGCAAGTCGCGCGCGCAGGTGATGGAAGAACTGAAGGCCAAGGGTGTAGGCACGCAGGTTCACTATCTGCCGGTGCATCGCCAGCCCTATTACCGCGCGCTTTACGGCGATCTCTCTCTTCCGGGCGCCGATGCCTATTACGCGCGCCAGCTGTCGATCCCGCTCTATCCGGACATGGCAGACGCGGATGTCCTGCGGGTGAGAGATGCCTTGCAGCAGGTTCTCGGCTGACCTAGCCTTGACGCCTCACTGGCAATAGAAGCGAGGGGGCATCATGTTCAAGGAATTCCGCGATTTTGCGATGCGCGGCAATGTCATCGACCTTGCTGTCGGTATCATCATCGGTGCCGCCTTCACCGGCATCGTCAATTCTCTGGTGAATGACATCCTGATGCCGCCCATCGGCTTCATCATGGGGGGTATCGATTTCAGCAATTTCTTTATCACCTTGTCCGGGCCGCATCTCGAATCCTTGAAGGCGGCCAAGGATGCTGGTGCCGCGACGATCAATTACGGCGTCTTTCTGAATGCCGTCATCAACTTCCTGATCGTCGCGTTCGCCATCTTCCTGCTGGTGAAGCAGATAAACCGCTTCAAGAAACAGGAGGAGGCGGCACCGCCCGCTCCGCCGGCACCGACCGAATCCGAAAAGCTGCTCGCGGAAATCCGCGATCTCCTGAAGAGCGGCCGCTGATTACTTGCTGCAGCCCAGGCTGTTGAAATCCGCCTCCGGCGCGCGGTTCGGATCGTCGCGCCGGATGGTGGCATGGCCTTTGTTCTCGGCGATCAGCCGCTTGACGAGATCGCGGTCGACCGCGCCTTCCAGGTCGGCGCTGGGGTCGGCGGCGATGGCGTCGAGCAAGCGCAAATAGGTGACTTCGCCGCCGTGAATACCGTCGACGAATTCGCAGCCGTCGGTGCCGAGTGTCTTGGGATCGTGGAAATCAAAGGTCAGTGCCGGCAAAGCGGGCAGGCGCCTTTGCACCTCCTTGACCAGGTTCGGTTCCGGCTGCTGGGCAAGCCACTCGTAGATCGGCGGTGCTACCGGCGGCAGGACGAGGATGACGGACGTGCCGGCATCCTGCAACCGCAGCACCAGCGTTTCGAGGCGCTGCCAGCTCTCTTCTGAGATCGGATTCCATGGCGCGCGGTCGTTGCGCTTCGACTGTCGCTGCATGTCCTTCAGCGTTTCCTGAAAGCCGATATCGCTGCCGCCGGCTTGTTCGGTGAGATTGATACCGTAATCGTAGTGACCGAAGGGATCCCAACCGGCGTCAGCAAAGTGCGCGGGAATGCCGATGGCGGGCGAAAGGCTGCCTGGTGAGAAGAGCAGCTGGGCCGCATCAGCTGCCTTCAATTGGCCGCTAGAGAGCCAGACGGCCGGCTGCACCAATTCATGGAGCGTGATCGGTGTTTCCGGCGATGCATCGGTCGGCGCATCCGGCCGCCGGGTCGCGCTGAACCACCACCAGTCCAGGATCATGATGACCTGGTGTGGCCGGTATTCCTTGAGCACGCTGTCGAAGAAGATCTCGCCGGATTCAAGATCGCGCATGGCGCCGCCGGCATTGAGCGCTTTGGCACGCCACGGATCGGCCACGAACTGCATCGCGCGGGATGAGCCGAGGAGGAGAATGTCGGCCTTGGCAAGCCGGGCCCGTTCGATCTTGTAGGGCCGGGGCCGGTAGAAGAGCGCGGAACTGTAACGGATGTCGGAGTCTTGTTGCAGGGCCGCCGCGCGCAACGGGTCAATCGTTTCACCAGCTCGGGCGAGCAGCAGAAAGGAAAGGCTGAGGAGCGCGAAGGCGATCGCGGGCGGCAGTGCAAAGATCAGCGTGTAGCGGATGTATCTCAAGACCGGCCCCGCTCCCTAGAACTGGAAATAGAGGAATTCAGATTGCCAGCCGAGGATCGCCACGGCACCGGCCATGGCAATGAGGCCAGCCGGCAGCGCCCAGGCCGGGAGCGGGCGCCATTCGAGGCGTTTTTCCCAGGACCGCAGGTGCCGCTTCGCGAGCGTCAAAACTTTCAACGTCGGCGCATAGCGGCGGAAGATCTCGATGCTGTTGGGGGCGAGAGTTGCAACGAGACCGGCGCCCAATATGACCGGCCAGCCATCGAGCGGGAGATTCGGCAAATTGGGTGTCTTCAATCCGAACCCATTCAGCCCGGCAAGGGAGGCGAGAATGCTGTGCGCGGCACTTATGTCGGCGGCGCGGAAATAGACCCAGGCGGCCATGACGCAAAGCATCGTGATGAACCAGCCGACGGGCCGCGGCAATGTGATGTGGCGCGATTTGGCGAAGCCTGACCACAGACGCTGCACGGCCAGGAAGATGCCGTGCAGGGCCCCCCAGATGATGAAGGTCCAGCCAGCGCCATGCCAAAGTCCACCGAGCAGCATGGTGAGGAACAGGTTGAGCATCTGCCGTGCGGGGCCCTGCCGGTTGCCACCCAAGGGAATGTAGAGATAGTCACGCAGGAAGCGCGACAGCGTCATGTGCCAGCGGCGCCAGAAATCGGCAATGTTCACCGCCTTGTAGGGAGAAAAGAAATTGGCCGGAAAGCGGATGTTGAACATCCGGGCGAGGCCAATCGCCATATCGGAATAGCCGGAGAAGTCGAAATAGAGCTGCAGGCTGTAGGCCAGCGCTCCCAACCAGGCTTCGACCAGCGTGAGGTCTGCGCCGCCATGGGCCGCGTTGAAGGCTGGATTGGCGATCTGGGCCAGCGTGTCGGCGATGACCGTCTTCTTGAAGAGGCCGAGGCCGAAAAATGACACGCCGACCAGAAGATTGATGGCGCGGGGGCGCAGAAAGCCGGAACGCCGGATCTGCGGGATGGCTTCGTAATGATGAACGATGGGGCCGGCCACAAGCTGCGGGAAGAAAGTCACGAAGAGGCAGAAATCCAGGAAGCTGTAATGCTTCGCCTCGCGCCGGTAGGCATCGACCAGATAAGCGATCTGCTGGAAGGTGTGAAAGCTGATGCCGAGCGGCAAAATGATGAGACCCAGCGAAAGCTCCGTCCCGGTCAGGTCATTCACGATGCCGAGGAAGAAGTTCACGTACTTGAAATAGCCGAGAACGAGCAGGATGACAGCGATGGCGGCCGTCAGAATCAGTCTGCGCTGTCGGTTGTCGATATCGGTCCGTTCCAACTGCCGGCCGATCAGGAAGCTGAAAGCGACTTCGGCGAGGATCAGCAGGATGTAGATCCAGTTCCACCAGGCATAGAAGAAGATCGAGGCGAGCGTGAGGAATCCGATGGCGGCATCGCGCCCGGCAAATCGACCCAGCAGGAAGAACATCGCCAGGGCCGCCGGCAGAAAAGCGAACATGAACTGGTAGGAGTTGAACAGCATATGCTTTTCTCACCTCGTCTTGTCGCAGCCGAGATCGAGAAAGTCGATTTCGGTGGGAATGTCGCTCGGCCGCAATTCCGCGATGCGGGCATGGCCGGCATTGCTCGCGATCAGGCTCGTCGTCATATCGCGGTCGATGGAACGCGCAAAGACGGACCCGCCGAAACCGGCGATGGCGTCGAGTATGCGCAGATACGTGACCTCGCCGCCGTGAAAGCCGTCGACGAACTCGCAATCGCCCGAGCCGATCGCGGCGGGGTCCGTGAAGTCGAAAAGGCGGGCGCCCAGCCTGTTCATGGCGTCGCGCCACAGCGGCAACAGGCGATTGTCCCCGTTCTTCTCGATGGCCTGCAGTACGGGACCGGCCATTGGCGGCAGGACAAGGGTCACGTCGATCGACTGCGCTTCCAGTTCCGAAAGGAGCGAGGCGAGCGCTGCAATGCTGTCAGCAGATGGGCCGACGCGAACATTGAGCTTGCTCGACTTTTTCGCGCTCTGCAGCCGCTTCAGCGTCTTCTTGAACTGCCGGTCGTCGCTTGCCATGCCACCGTCGAGCAGCGTGCCGTAATCATAACGGCCGTACACATCCCAGCCGCGGCCGCCGAATTTGGCAAATGCGCCGATCCCCGGCGGCAGCGATCGGAAAGGCACTATTCCTTCGAACAGGGAGCTAAGACGAAGCGAGCCGTCGGCAATCCAATTGAGCGGCGCCATCAACTGCGTGAGGGAAAGGTCCACTTCGTCACTCATATTGCCGGTCGCATCGATCTCATCATCACGGTTCGGATTGAACCACCAGAAATCGAGGGTAATGAGGATCGCTTTCGGCTTGTGGATGGCAATCGCCTCCCGGGCGAAGGCGATGGTCTGCTCCAGCGTGTTGGCGGCACCGCCGGCATTGATCATGCTGCCGGTGAAGACCTCGCCCGCAAACGGCATGGCGCGCGAGGATCCGATGATCAGAATGTCCGGCTGTTTCAGGCGGTAGCGCTCAAGCTTGTAGACAAAGGGCCGGTAGACCAGCGCGGGCCCGTAGAGTTCCCCTTGCCGGTCCTGGATGCGCGCGGCGGACACCGGGCCGACCGTCTCATTGACGCGGCTGAGAAAGCTATGGAGTGCACCGAGGATCAGGCCTGCGATCAGCAGTGGGACGGCAAAGACGATTGCGTACGTCGTCGCGCGCGGTCGCCGGCGTGTCCGTGGATCGCGCCTGGGCGCCATCGCAACGTTACCGGGATGGAGCGGGGTTTGCTGGGTCATGGATCGGGAGAATCAGCCGGTTGTCGATTGCCAAGCTCGAGGCCGGGTTATATCAATTGGCAGGCTGGCTGTCATGCCCCGCCGGCTGCAAAACTTCATTGCCCGTCAAAAGGTTAACCATGGCCCGATTCACCTTCTCCTGCATTGATGCGCATACCTGCGGCAACCCGGTCCGCGTCGTCTCGGGCGGCGGTCCGCAGCTTGCCGGTGCCACGATGAGCGAGCGGCGCCAGCATTTCCTCAAGGAGTTCGACTGGATCCGGACAGGACTAATGTTCGAGCCGCGCGGGCACGACATGATGTCCGGCAGCATCCTCTATCC
>CAZUAL010000188.1:0-7998 GCA_964618305.1 uncultured Dongia sp.
GCGCTGCAGCGAGCAATCGCGCTCGCCCAGATGCACAGCGTTGCCGTGATTGTCGGCCAGCACCTGGATCTCGATATGGCGCGGATGGCCCAGATACTTTTCCATGTACATGGCGTCGTTGCCGAAGGCTGCCTTCGCCTCGGCCTTCGCCATGGCGAGCGCTTCCTTGAGCTCGCCCGCATTGTTGGCAACCTTCATGCCCTTGCCGCCGCCGCCGGCCGCAGCCATGAGCAGCACGGGATAGCCGATCTCCTCGGCAACGCGCGCGGCTTCCGCTTCGTCGGCGATGGCGCCGTCGGAGCCGGGCACGCAGGGAATGCCGAACTTCCTGGCCGTCGCCTTCGCCTCGACCTTGTCGCCCATCTGCGAAAGATGCTCGGGCGCCGGGCCGATGAAGGTGAAGCCGTGTTCCTCGACCATCGCCGCGAACTTGGCGTTCTCGGAAAGGAAGCCGATGCCGGGATGGATCGCGTCGGCGCCCGTGATCGTGGCGGCAGAGATGATCGCCGCCATGTTGAGGTAGGAATCGCGCGACGGCGCCGGGCCGATGCAGACACTTTCGTCGGCAAGGCGGACATGCATCGCATCGGCATCGGCGGTCGAATGCACCGCCACCGTGCGGATGCCCATCTCGCGGCAGGCACGCTGGATGCGCAGCGCGATCTCGCCGCGATTGGCGATGAGGACTTTTTCAAACATCGTCGCGGCCGGCCCTTGCTTACTCGATGACCATGAGCGGCTCGCCGAACTCGACCGGCTGCGCGTCATGGACCAGGACTTCCTTCACGACCCCATTGGCGGGGGCGGCGATCGGGTTCATCACCTTCATCGCTTCGATGATCAGAACCGTCTGCCCCTTGGAGACGCGGTCGCCCACCTTCACAAACGGCGCGCCGCCGGGTTCTGACGACAGATAGGCCGTACCGACCATGGGTGAGGTCAGCGCGTTCTTCGCGGTTTCCGCCTTGGCGGGCGCAGCAGCAGGCGCCGCCACGGTGGCGACCGGCGCCGCATGCACCACAGTGGCCGGTGCGGTCTGGGCGGTGACGCGGATGCGCTGCCCGTCCTTCTCCAACTCGAGCTCGGTGAGGCCCGTTTCCTTCAGCAGCGCCCCCAGCTTGCGGACCAGGGCTTCATCGATATCGAACTTGCTCATTAGCGCGCCTTCTTCGTCTTGATGAGATTGGCCATCGCCTCCAGGGCCATCAGATAGCCCTGGGAACCCAGCCCGCAAATGACGCCGGTGGCGGCCTGCGAGGTATAGGTATGATGGCGGAACCGCTCGCGGCGGTGAATGTTGGAAAGATGCACTTCGATGATGGGTAACTCCGTCACCAGCAGCGCATCGAGGAGGGCGATGGACGTATGCCCATAGCCCGCCGGATTGATGATGATGCCGGCCGCGCTCTCGCGTGCCTCATGCAGCCAGCCGATCAGGTCGCCCTCGACATTGCTCTGGCGGAAATCGAGGGCAAGACCCAGCGCCTTCGCCTTGGCGGCGCAGGCCTTCTCGACGTCCTTCAGGGATTCGCGGCCATACACCTCAGGCTGGCGCTTCCCCAGCATGTTCAGGTTGGGTCCGTTGAGGACCAGCACGGTCGGATTCTTGGCCAAGAGCGATTTTCCCA
Organism: uncultured Dongia sp.; assembly: GCA_964618305.1. Lineage (GTDB taxonomy): Bacteria > Pseudomonadota > Alphaproteobacteria > Dongiales > Dongiaceae > Dongia. The sequence goes on from CAZUAL010000188.1 coordinate 1,629, forward strand.
ACGATATCGGGCACTAAAACGACGATTTCGCGCCCTTATAGCCGTGCTGGGGGTCCGGGGCAACCGTGGGGCGGCCTCGATCCGGAGAACCAAGTCGGAACGAGTTTAATATGGTGCACAATTTTTTAATATAGTGCACATTAAGACTAAATACCGGCGGCAAAGCCCGCCATTTCGGCACTTGTCTGGGGAGGAAACGTGTCGGAGTCGATCGAGGCACCAAATGAGGGGCAGACGCCGGGGGCGCTAAATTTGGCGTTGGATTCCCGCCTGATTGAAACAGGTCTCGAGGGGCTGGAAAGCCTGCAGCACGGCATCGCCCGCGTGCTTGAGGCGCAATCGCTTTCTTTGGGCGAAATCGCCGAACGCAGCCAGCGCATGAGTGCCGCCCTCGACCAGTCGACGGAGGAGGTGGTCTCCAGCGGACGCATCGCCGGCGACTTGCGGCAGCAACTGGCGAACGAGATGGCCGAGGTTGTCGCTAACATCAAGGCCGAGCTCGAGCAGGTCGTCTCTGCCATCGAAAGCAAGGCGGGCGATGCCATGACCGTTCTGCGCGAGATTGAAAGCATCGCCAAGTCGGTCAATCTCCTGGCGCTCAATGCGACGATCGAGGCCGTCCATGCCGGCGAGCAGGGCAAGGGATTCGCTGTGGTGGCGAGCGAAGTACGCCAGCTCGCCCAGCGCACCATGCAGAGCGCCAAGGAAGCAAGCCGCTCGATCGATCTTTCCGAGGTGCAGAAGCGCGTCGCCGGCACCGCGGCGAAATCCGATCAAATGCTGATGGACATCTCAGCGCATCTGGCGCGCGAACTCGACCGGCTGAATGCGAACTTCGCGACGATCAACCAGCGCATCGAAGACCTCAAGGACAATAACCGCGTCATCTCGGTCGCCGTTCCGCAGGCGACGGCGCGCAATGACGGTGTCGTCGGCAAGTCGCGCTGGTCGATGCAGCTGGCGGAAGAATTGGCATCTGCGCTGGAGATCGGCACCGACGCGGTGCGCCGCGTGCTGGAGCGGCATCATCTGCCCGCGCGCGCCGATTTCGACCGGCTCGCGGAAATCCGCCGTCGCGGCACTGTCCGCATCGCGGTCGAGCCGGCCTTTGTCGGCCTCTCCTTCCGCTTACGCCAGGGTGGTCCCTTGATGGGGCTCGATATCGATTATGCGAGCGCGTTTGCCAAATGGCTCGGCGTGAAGCCGGAATTCGTCGAGTATCCCTGGGACCAATGCACCGAGCTGCTGCATCTCGGATCGCAGCCGGGCGAGGCGCCGGCCGATCTGGTGTGGAGCGCATTGCCGCCCAACGCCGCCTATCGCGGCACCGCCTTTTCTGAGAGCTATACCTACCTCAACTACTGCCTCGGGCGCCGGCGCGGCGACGATCAGATCCGCAGTGTCGCCGACCTGTCCGGCAAGGTCTTGGGCTGCATCAACGATCCCGGTGCTTTCGCGACGCTGGAAGCAGCCGGCATCCGCTGGGCGGCGAATGCGTCGAAACCCGGCGGCAAGGTGCGGCTTGCCAACCTCATCGCCTATTCGGATCAGAGTCAGATTCACGATTGCCTCGTCAACCGCACGGTCGACGCTTTCGCGGTCGATCAGCCGATCTATTATTGGGCGGCCACCGGGCCTGAGAGCCGCTGGAAGGACAAGATCGAACTTCTCCCCGGCAATCTCGCGGCTTCGCCCTGGTATTATGCCGTTGGCGTCGCGGCGACGGGCGCCAGCTACCAGCTCCTCGTCAAGATCAACGAATTCATCCGCTGGTTCAGGGCCCAGCCGGAGCGCGCGGCACTGGAGAAGAAGTGGCAGGGCCAGGCGATCAACGGCACCACGACCTATCGCGATGAACCCGGCGATCTGCCGGGCGAGGATGAATTGGCGAAACTCGCGGCCGCGCGCGGCTGATCCGCCGCAAAGCCCTGCGGATCAGGAACCCTTGCGCGTGTCGGCGATGACGCTCTTCAGATCGTCGACCGACATGGCGCCCGGCAGCACCTTGTCGCCGATGATGAAGGTGGGCGTCGACCGGATGTTGAGGGCCAGGGCCAGCTCATGCACCGCCTTAAGCCGGTCCGTGATCGCCGGTGACTTCATATCCTCCAGCAGCTTGGCGGTATCGATGCCGACCGATGCGGCGACCGACGCGATGCTGGCTTCGTCAAGCTGGCCGCGATAGCCCATCAGCGCCTGATGGAGCGTAAGATACTTGCCCTGTTCGCCGGCAGCGAGCGCGGCGCGCGCCGCCAGCACCGATCCGTCGCTGAGGATCGGAAACTCCTTGAACACGACCTTTAGCTTTTTGTCCTCATTCAGCAGCGCTTCCAGCGCCGGCGAGACCTGCTTGCAATAGGGGCACTTGTAATCGAAGAACTCGACCAGCGTGACGTCACCCTGCGGGTTGCCGGCGACCGGGTCATTGGCATCGGCAAAGACTGCGTCCTTGTGTTCCTTCAGGGCTTGCGCCTGCAGATCGGACTTCGCGGCCTCTTCCTTTGCCTGCAGGGCTTGGATCGCATCGCGGATGATTTCCGGATTGGCGAGCAGGTAATCGTGCGAGATCTTGCCGATCTCGCTCGCCTGTTCGGTGCTGAAGCTAGCCGTGGCGACCGGCTTCGCCTCCTGCTTGCCGCCGACAAGGCCAAGGCTGACCGCGAGGGCCGCGGCGCTTAGGGCGAGGGCGGCAAGGCCGGGAAGTTGGCGCAGGAAATTGGACATTCGACAGGGACCTCGGTTGCAACTCTGAAATAATATGTATGAAGAATTACGTGGCGGCAGGCATCGCCGTTACGGGAGCCGGCTAGTTCTTCTCTTCGATCTGCTGGGCTTCGGTGATGATGTCATTGGCCTTGAGCCAGCCGGGGGAGCCCGCCGGCATGCCTTCCAGCGCCCGCTTCGCCCAAGCCCAGGCTTCCTTGGAATCGCCTACCGCCATCGCCTGTTCCGCCTGCGCCAGCGCTGCCATCGGCAGATTGCCGTCCTGACCATAGGCTACTGCCAGAAATCTCCAGGCACTTGCGTTTCTCGGCTCGATGATCGTCACGCTTTCCAGATGCTTGATTGCCGACTTGATTAACTCGGGCTGGCCCGTCTCGATCTCGACATGCGCGAGTTCCAGCCCCAGGAGCGGCTCGCCAGGCAACTGGTCATAGGCCGCTTGGTAGAGCGGCAGCGCCTCGGCGACTTTGCCATTCTCAAACAGGATCTGCGCCTTTTGTTCCAGAAAGTAGGGATCGTTCGGCACATCCTTGAGGAGGCTGTCCATTTCCTCGATCGCGTCTTTCATCCGGCTGACGCGATAATAGGCGACGGCACGTGCATAGCGCGCGCCGATCGACTGGTCGCTCTTCGGGAATTCCTGCTCGACGCGGTTGAGCGGCCAGATGTAGCCCTTGAGCTTGCCGACCATCCGCTCATGCGTCATCGCATCCTGCGGTGGGTCCTTTTCATTGCTATATGCCGAATTGTCGACATGCTGCTGCACGGAATCGATGCGGTCCGTGGTCAGTGGGTGCGTGCGCAGATAGGGATCCTGGTTCTGCCCCAGCAGGAATTCCTGGCCTTCGAGCTTCTCGAAGAACTCGAGTAGCCCGCGCGAGGATTGATGCGTGGCGTCGAGATAGCTCATCCCGGCCTGGTCGGCTGCAGATTCCTGGCCGCGTGTGTAGGAGAACAGGCTGCGCCGGGCGATCTCATTGCCGAGCGTTGTACCCGCCATCACCGCTTCGCCCTTACCTGTCGCAACGGCCGCGCCGACGCCGAGCAGCATGCCGATCACCTGCTCGATCGTGGCGTTCTTCAGTTCGTCCTGGATGCGGGAAAGATGCGCCCCGGCGATGTGGCCGGTTTCGTGGGCGATGACGCCTTTCACCTGATTGGCCGTGTCGGAGCGGATAAGGAGGCCGGTATTGATGAAAAGCCGCATCCCGCCGGCGACGAAGGCATTGATCGAATCGTCATCGACCAGCAGCACCCGGATGGCGCTGGGGTCGAGCCCGGCGGCGCGAAAGAGGGGATCGGCATAGTCCCGGATGGTCGACTCGACCTCGGCGTCGCGGACCAAGCTGAGACGCCGCGACTGGGCGTCGGCGGCTGCCGGCAGAAGGCCCAAAATCAGGGCAAGCGACAGGCAGAGGGCGCGAAACGGGCGCTTTTGCCTCTGTGCACTGGCTCGGTTGATCAATCCGGGCATCCTTCTTTATTCTCCCCGGTCACGAAGGGGCTTCCCTATACCAGAAAGCGACCAGGGCGGAGTATCACATGTCTGTTGACCATCATATCGGCCAAGCCATGACCGGCAAACAGGGCAGCTTTGCCCGTCGAATCGCCGGGAAGGCGCCGAATGGCCGAAAATCCCGCCGTATCGCTGCGATGGGGATGAGCTTGGCGGCCCTGCTGCCTACCCTCCTGACGGGCGGGTGCGGCTCGACCCGCTCGGTTGCCTCGGACGCCACCCAGATCGACGGGTTCCGCGCCGGCGTGGTGGCGGACGAGCCCCGGGCGGCGCTCATCGGCCGGACGCTGATCGCCAATGGCGGCAATGCGGCGGACGGTGTCGTCGCCGCCTATTTCGCGCTGGCGGTGACCTACCCGTCGGCGGCGGGCCTTGGCGGCGGCGGAATCTGCATCGCCCACAATGCCGACGAGAAGACGACCGATGTCATCGACTTCCTGCCGCGGGCGGCCGCGGGCGGCGCTGTCGCCGTCCCTGGGAATGTGCGCGGCATGGCGGCCCTGAACGCCCGCTACGGCAAGCTACCCTTCGCCTCGCTGGTCAGCCCGGCGGAAGGGCTCGCAACCACAGGCTCCCCGGTCAGCAAGTCGCTTGCCCGCGACCTCGCTCAGTACGGCCAGCTGCTCGCCGAGGACCCGACCTTGCAGGCGACTTTCACCAAGCTCGACGGATCGATGCTCGGCGAAGGCGACAACATGGTGCCGGTGGATCTCGCGGCCAGTCTCGGCCAGATCCGCGCGCAAGGCGTTAACGGTTTCTACAGTGGGCTCCTCGCGCAGAAGCTGGTCGACGGCGCGCAGGCGGTCGGCGCTCCGCTCACCATCGACGATCTTCGCAATTTCAAGGTCGCGATCTATCAGCCGGCGATGACTGACTATACCGACCTCACGCTCTTCGTGCCGCCGCCACCGGCTTCCGGCGGATTGCTCGCGGCGCAGGCCGCCGCCGCCTTCAACGGTGCCGACAATTCGCCGGCAGGGCAGATCGCCATCTCGCGCGAGCTCATGGCTGCGCGTGCTTCCTGGATGCAGGCCGGGGGCGATTCCAAGGTCCCGGCCGAAGATCTTCTCGATCTCGGCAAGGTGAAGGCGATGGCCGCGCAGTCCGGCCTGCCGCTGGCGCAGGAGAATACCAGTTCGACCTCGGTGGTCGCGGTTGATTCCGACGGTGTCGCGGTGGCCTGCAGCTTCACCATGAATGCGCCCTTCGGCGCCGCGCGCTCGGCGCAGGGAACCGGCATCACGCTGGCGCCCGCGCCGAACGATCAGGGGGTCGGCTTCTCGGCGCTCGCCCCCATGATCCTCGCCAGCAAGTATAACGGCGAACTCTACTTCGTCAGTGGCGGCGCGGGTGGGGCGCCGGCGGCGGTGGCGCAGGGGCTGGTGCTCGACGCCGTCATGCGCCGCTCCCTGCCGCTCGACCAGGCGATGCAGCTGCCCCGCGCCTTCGATTCCGGCGACCAGCAGGTGAGCGAGGCGAACGGTCTGAGGATCGGCCGCCTCAACTCGATCTTCTGCTCGCAAGGCGCCCCCTCGGACGCGGATTCCTGCCAGCTCCGCAACGATTATCGCGGCTACGGCCTCGCCTCGATCCTCGGCGAGGATTGATGGCGCTCAAAGCCTCGCGCCGCGCCGCCATCGATCCCTTCATCGTGATGGAGGTGATGCGTAGCGCCAACGAACGCGCGGCATCGGGTGGCGACATTCTCCACATGGAGGTGGGCCAGCCCTCGACGCCGGCACCGCGCCTGGTGTGCGAGGCGGCGAAGCGCGCGCTCGACAGCGACCTGATCGGCTATACCGATGCGCTGGGAACACCGGCCTTGCGCGCGCGCATCGCCCGGCACTACCGCGACTTCTACGGCACCGACGTCCCGGCCGATCGCATCGCGGTGACGACCGGCTCCTCGGCCGGCTTCCTCTTAGGGTTCCTGGCCGCTTTCGATCCCGGCGACCGGGTGGCGCTCGCCATGCCCGGCTATCCCTGCTACCGCCACATCCTCACGGCGCTGGGGCTAGAGCCGGTGCTGATCGAGACGCATGCGGCGACCAAGTATCAGCCCACCATCGCCGACCTCGAAGCGGTCGAGGGCAGGCTCGACGGCCTTATCCTGGCGTCGCCCTCCAATCC
>CAZUAL010000189.1:0-7984 GCA_964618305.1 uncultured Dongia sp.
GGCCTAAAGAATTATGCTGGCGCTTCGAGGCTGCATGGATGGTACACGGCCGCCCTTTCGGGCGGCCGTTTGCCGTTTAAGGTGTCAGGCGCTGCCCTGCTCTCTGTCTTCCTGCCGCCCTGCCCACTTTCCTTGTGGAAGCGGCGGTAGCCGTCAATCAGCCTTTCCATCGGAAGACCTCGTCACGCAGAGAGCTTCGGCGCGCTCCTGGTGCGCCAAAGCGAATAGAAGACACCGCTCGCGAGGATGACAAAGGTCATGCCCAGCGACCAGCTGGCCGGGAACTTATCAAGGCCCATGAGGTCGGCCACGAAGATCTTCGAGCCAATGAAGACCAGCAGCACGGCCAGCGCCTGCTTCAGATAGGCGAAGCGGTGCAGCACGGCGGCGAGCGCGAAATAGAGGGCGCGCAAGCCCAGGATCGCGAAGATGTTCGAGGTATAGACGATGAACGGGTCGGTGGTGATGGCGAAGATCGCCGGCACGGAATCGACCGCGAAGACGACGTCGGTGAACTCGATCAGCATCAGAGCGAGGAAGAGCGGCGTCACGAAAGTCGCCACGCGCCCCGTCTTCGGGTCCGGGCGGCGCACGAAGAAGTGCTGCCCTTCGAGCTTCTCGGTGACGCGGAAGTGACGGCGCATGAACCTCACCAGAGGATCATTGCCAAGGTCGTTTGGCTTATCGCCCATGAACAGCATCTTGATGCCGGTGGCGATGAGGAAGGCGGCGAAGATGTAGAGGACCCAATGGAATTCCGCCACGAGTGCCGCGCCGAAGCCGATCATGATCGCGCGCAGGATGATGGCGCCCAGAATGCCCCAGAACAGCACCCGGTGCTGATAAGCGCGGGGAATGGCGAAATAGGTGAAGATGAGGGCGATGACGAAGACGTTGTCGAGGGCGAGGCTCTTCTCGACCACGAAGCCGGTCAGGTATTCGATGGCGGGCTTGGATCCCAACTGCATCCAGACGAAGCCGCTGAAGGCAAGGCCAAGTGTGATGTAGAGCGCTGAAAGGCCAAGGCTCTCGCGCACGCCGATCTCATGCCCCGACCCGGACTTGTCCCGATGCAGGAATCCAAGATCGAAGGCAAGCAGGGCGATGACGATACCGATGAAGCCGAGCCACATCCAGGCCGGCTGGCCGAGGAACAAAGCGGTGAAAAACCCATCCATGAGAATCCCCATTCGTTGCTGAAAGGGCGCTCGACGCAGGGATTCGGTAGGAATAAAGACCGGACCGGCATCGAGATCACCCGATTACGGTCCGACATCACGAACGAGATTCTTCAGAACCTATGTTCGCCAGAGGGGCCCGGCCCGTGGCTGGCCAGATAGGGAGCCCGGCGCCGTTCTGCAAGCTCCAATTTGAGGAATATTTTCAGCAGTCCTTGTTGCACAGAGGGATAGCAATTCCGGGGCGGTGGAAAAGGGCCGAGATGTCGAAAATGCAGGTAAGTTTTTCAGAAAATCACTCGATTATAGGTGTTTTTTGTCATCATTTTTTCCCTTTCATACCGAATGATGTGCGGTTAGATACTTCCGTATAAAGTCTACCAGACTGATAGGTATTATAATTGGAGTCGCTCATGGCACGACAGATCGTACATCCGACCGGTGTTGAACGCCCCTACGGGACCGAGGAACTGATTGTCAGCAAGACGGACCTCAAAGGCCGCATCACCTATGCCAACGATGTCTTCCTGCGTCTGGCGCAATATTCGGCGGACGAGGTGATCGGCGCGCCCCACAGCCTGATCCGGCACCCGGAAATGCCGCGCAGCGTCTTCAAGCTGCTGTGGGACACGATCCAGGCGAAGAAGGAGATCTTCGCCTACGTCATCAACATGGCGAAGAACGGCGATCATTACTGGGTCTTTGCCCATGTGACGCCGACCCTCGACGCCAACCGCAACGTAATCGGCTTCCACTCCAACCGGCGCAAGCCCGACCCGGCGCAGATCGACAAGGTGAAGTCCCTCTATGCGCAGATCCTCGCCGAGGAGAAGCGCCACGACAGCCGCAAGGACGGGATGCTGCGCGGTTTCGATTTCCTGGTGGATCTGCTGAAGAGCAAGGGTGTGGATTATGACGAATTCGTCTTCTCTCTTTAAAGCGGCGCTGGCCGTCGGCCTCGCCTTCCTCGTGCTGCTTGTGGCCGAGGGGTTGAGCTTCGGGCTCGACCTTCATGCTTGGTGGCTGTCCGCCGCCGAGATCACAGTGCCGGCCTTGCTTCTCGGGCTGGCGCTCTGGTTCATTACCCGCGCGCTTGCCGAGATCCGCGTCACGGCCGAGGTCTGCAATCAGGCGTTCCTCGGCAATCTCGAGGCGCGCGTGGCGACCCGGCGCGAAGGCGGCGATCTGGGGCGGATGCAGGTCTCGATCGACAACATGCTCGATATCGTCGACGCCTTCGTGCGCGAAGCATCCGCCTCGATGGAATATGCCGGCCAAGGCAAGACCTTCCGCAAGGTGCTGACCCGCGGCATGCCGGGCTCGTTCCGTAACGCGGCCGAGGTGATCAATGCCGGGACCGCCGCGATGGACCGCCGCATGCGCGAGCTCGCGGCCCTGGCCCAGGGTTTCGGCACCAGCATGGACGGGGTTGCCCGCAACCTTGCCGACGCCGCGCACGAAATGGATGCCGATGCCGGCTCCATGACCCAGGCTGCCGACGATACCAGCCACCAATCCGTGGCGGTGGCCGCCGCTGCCGAACAGGCATCGGTCAACGTGCAGACGGTGGCCAGTGCCGCCGAGCAATTGAGCGCCTCGATCGCCGAGATCAGCCGCCAGGTCGTGCAGTCGAACGAGATCACCAGCCATGCGGTGAGTGCGGCCAATGCGACCAACGACCGTATCAAGGGCCTGGCCGAGGCCGGCCAGCGGATCGGCGATGTCATCCGTCTCATCAACGACATCGCCAACCAGACCAATCTGCTGGCGCTCAATGCGACCATCGAGGCTGCCAGGGCAGGTGCCGCCGGCAAGGGCTTTGCGGTGGTGGCGAGCGAGGTGAAGAGCCTTGCCAGCCAGACCGCGAAGGCGACCGACGAAATCGGCACCAAGATTGCCGAGATGCAGACGGCGACGCACCAATCAGTCGAAGCGGTCGAGAATATCAGCCGCACCATCGGCCGCCTCAGCGACATCTCGGCGGGCGTTGCCGCCGCGGTCGAGGAGCAGGGTGCTGCGACGCAGGAAATCGCCCGCAACGTCCAGCAGGCGTCCGCCGGCACGACCCAGGTTTCGGCTAGCATCGTCACCATCAGCGGGGCCGCCCAGAAGACGGGCAAGAGCGCCCTTCAGGTGAAGGACGCTGTCCAGCGTGTCAGCGGCGAGGTGGAAACCTTGCGCAACGAGGTCACCAAGTTCCTCGACGGGATCAAGGCCGGCTGACGTTCATCAGGTTCTAGTGGGGGCGTGCAAGGAGAGCCGCGGCAGCAATGCCGCGGCTCTTCATGTTCAGGCAATGATGTCGCCCGTCTCCGGCGCCCGCTTCCGGCCGGTCAGCATGGCGCGGACCAGATTCTCACGGTGCCGGTAGCTGGCGATGAGCACGCCGGCGACATGGAGGCCAACGAGGGCGAGCAACAGGTTGGCCAAGAATTCGTGCGTTTCCTCGACCCATTCCTCGCCCCAATAGGCGTCGGTGGTATAGAGCCAGCCGGTCAAGCACAGGCCGCCCATCGCCAGGATGAGGGCCAGGATCATCGCCCCGCCGGCCGGATTGTGGCCGAGATAGCGATGTTCATTGCCGCGCACGATATCGCGCAGGTAAGCGGCGACGGTCCAGGGTGATCGCACGAACTGCGTGAAACGGGCATAGCGCGAGCCGATGAGGCCCCAGACGATGCGGAAGCCGATCAACGCGGCCGCCGCATAGCCTGCCCACAGGTGCAGGGACTTGATCTCCTCGGCGCTGAGCCATGCAATGGCGAAGCTCGCAACGAGGCACCAGTGAAAAGCCCGGACCAGTGGATCCCAGATTCTGACCGTCGCCGCCATGGTATGCCTCAGTCTTCCTGAGCCTTGACCAGGGCGAAGCTCTTCGGATCGTAATAGTTCTCGATCCGCTTGCCGTCCTTGTCGGTGCCGTAGACCTCGTAGCAGCCTTCGTCGATCTTGATCTTCTTGATCGTCACACCCTCGCTCTCAAGCTGCTTCTGCAGCGCTTCCTTGGGCTGCCATTCGCCTTCCGGCACGCTGCACAGATCGCCGGCGCTGGCGGAACCGGCGCCAATGAGGCCAAGGAACAGGGTGGTGATGAAAACGCGCTTCATGGGAAAACCTCGTGTTGAAAATCGTGGTGTTGAAAGTTGTGGACCGGCGTAACATCGGCGGCGAAGCTGAAGCGAAACTGACCGCCGGAAAGATTTCCGTTCAGCTTGGCGTAACCTCACCCGGCGAGGATCGCCGCGCCGCAAGAAAAGGGTGCTGAAGGATGCGTGTGCTGCTGATCGAAGACGAACCGTCCCTGGGTGCCGCGGTCGAGGAGCATATTCGCGATGCCGGGCACGCCGTCGACCGCATGCTGCGGCTCGATGACGCGGAAGCGGCGCTCCACGCCGTCGAATACGGCCTTGTTCTTCTCGATCTGCATCTGCCCGACGGTTCGGGCCTCGATTTTCTGAAGTCGATGCGCCGGCGCGGGGACACCCGCCCCGTCATCATTCTCACCGCGCGCGACCAGATCCGCGATCGCATCGACGGTCTCAATGCCGGCGCCGACGATTATCTCGTGAAGCCCTTCGATCTTGACGAACTGGCTGCGCGTGTGGCCGCCGTCGCCCGCCGCGCCGGCGGCAATCCCAACACCATCGTCCGCATCGGCGACATCGAGATCGACGCGGCCAGCCGCGTTCTGAAGCTGGCCGGCAAGCGGATCGACCTCACGGCGCGGGAATGGGCCATCATGGATGCCCTCATGCGCCGCGCCAATGCGGTGGTGAGCAAGGAGCAGCTCGAAGAAGCGCTCTATTCCTTCGGCGAGGAAATCGAAAGCAACACGATCGAGGTTCACGTCAGCCGGCTGCGCAAAAAGCTCGGCAAGGATGCGATCAGCACCATTCGCGGTGTCGGCTATCGTCTTGAAGGCATGTGATGCGCAACTGGTCGCTTTCCCGCCGTCTCGTCTTCCAGCTGACGCTGGGTCTCGGCCTGTTGTGGCTGGGGGCGGTCGGCATCTCGACAATTGTGCTGTGGCACGAAATCGACGAAGCGCTCGACAGCGCCCTGCAGGAAACGGCACAGCGCCTGCTGCCGCTCATTCTATACGATATCGACGAGCATGAGGAATTGGATGGCGAACGCACGCTCGGCGCCGATACGGAAGATCACCACGAATACATTCTTTATCAGGTGCGCGATGGCCGTGGCCGTCTGATCATGCGCTCGCACGATGCGCCCGCCGAGATCTTCCAGGTACCGCTCGTCCCCGGCTTCGCGACGCTCGACGGGCGCCGTTTCTATACCGAGATGTCGGCGGAAAGCGGTATCGCCGTCCAGGTCACCGAAAAGCCCGGGCATCGGGTGGAGACGCTCGTCAACAGCATGATCGGGATGATCGTTCCCATCATCCTCCTGCTGCCGCTCGCCGGAATCACCATCTATTGGACGGTGCGTCACGTCATGCAGCCGATCGGCTCGGTGCGCGAGGCGATCCGGGCGCGGAGCGGAACGGATCTCTCCCATATTGATGCCGCCGAATTGCCGTCGGAACTCGCCCCCATTATCCAGGATGTCAACCGGTTGCTCGAGCGGCTGGAACTGGCGCTGGCGGGCGAGCGGGCCTTTGCCGCCAACAGCGCGCACGAATTGCGCACGCCGGTTGCCGCGGCACTCGCGCAATTGCAGCGTCTGTCGGCGGAGCTGGGGCCGAGCAGTCACCAGGCGCGCGTCGACGTGATTCTTGCTTCGCTTCGCCGCCTCGGCAACCTGGTCGAAAAGATGCTGCAGCTTGCCCGCGCGGAGAGTGGCATCGCCATCACCGGCGAGGCGGTCGACCTGCTGCCGGTCGTGACCCTCGTCGTTGAGGAGGTCGCACGGCGTGCCGGTGCGCATCGGCTCGATTTCACTCGGCCGGAATCACAGGTTTGGGAACGCCGTATCGATATCGATGCCTTCGCCATCGTCCTGCGCAACCTTCTCGACAACGCTCTTAGCCATGGCGATCCCGCGCAGCCGGTAGAAATTCATTTCGACGCGGCGGGCGGGCTCCACATCGTCAATGCCGGTCCCGTCATCGCGGCCGAACGCCTGGCGCATCTCAAGGAACGTTTCGCGCGCGGTCAGACGAAGGCTGAAGGATCGGGTCTTGGTTTGGCCATCGCCGACACGATCCTCACTCAGGCCGGCGGCACGCTCGAACTGCTTTCGCCGGCTTCTGGTCGCGACGACGGCTTCGAAGCCATCGTCACGCTGCCCTGAAAGATCAGGCTAAGAAGGACGCAATGATCGGCCGCGACGGCCGGTTGGCCTAGGCGCGGCCGGTGCGTTCGGGCGGCCAGGCGCCGCCCGCGCCGGGCTGCAAGGCGCGATTGCTCACCTGCGCGTCGAGATGGGCGATGCGCTGGTAGAGGTCGAGACTGCGCGCCATCAGGCGCTGGAAATCGGGCGGCATCGCACGCATGTCCTCGGTCGTGTCGCGGCCGCAGAGGCCATGGCCACCCAGGCGCCGCTCGGGCGCCAAGGCTTCGTCGATCGTCAGTTCGCCGGTTAGAACGGCGCGATGCGTCAGCAGCCAGGCAAGCGCCTCGGTCAAACGCGAGACAAGCCGCATCGTTTCAACAGAGCTTGCCAGGCCCTGGTCGATGCTGAGGTGGCGGGCATCGGTTTCGGCGCGGTCACTCAGGTAACGGCGCGCTTCGACCAGGAGACCCATCGTCTCCGTCATGGTGCGATCGTAGAACTCGATATCCGCCATCTCGGGGCTCACTCCTCAGGTGGCCGGCGATCCGGCGATCCGGCTCACGCCCTCATATAATAAAACCATGGTTGTATCACCCCTGTTAACAGACAATCTTACGGTTAAGAAAAAGTGAGCGCCGAGGGACTTGAAGTGCCCGCGTCTGTTCCTAAATCGCTGGGTGGGAATGCCGCTTTGGCGGGTTCCTAAAATTGATCGGATCGACCCTGTGCGGTGATCCGGATTTTGTTCCATGTTGCTCAATGGAGGATATGGCTATGCGTTCCTATGACCTTTCGCCCCTTTTCCGCTCCACTGTCGGTTTCGATCGTCTGTCGCGCCTGATGGATTCAGCGCTGCGGCTCGACGATGCGCAGCTGGCGTACCCGCCCTACAATATCGAGCAGTCGAGTGATGATGCGTATCGCATCACGATGGCCGTTGCCGGCTTCACCGAGGCCGAACTCACCATCACCGCGCAGGAGAACCAGCTCGTCGTCGCGGGCAAGCCGCAGAAGGACGAGACGCCCAAGACCTATCTGCACCGCGGCATTGCGGGACGCGCTTTCGAGCGCCGCTTTGAGCTCGCCGATCACATCCGCGTCGTCGGTGCCGAGCTGGTCAACGGGCTCCTGCATATCGACTTGAAGCGCGAGGTGCCGGAAGCGATGAAGCCGCGCACCGTGACGATCACCAGCAGTGCCAAACCTGCGTCGCAGGTGATCGAGAACAAGGCCGCCTGATCGGCTTTGCGAAGCCCAAAAAGCGGAGGGCCGCTAACCGGTTTCCCGGTTGCGGCCCTCTCAATTTTGTAAAGCCTCAGACCTGTCTAACTTGTCGCCCGCGAACGTTAGGTGCGGAGGCGATACCCGTCAAGCAGGATTCGATGCTTGACAGAAGTGCGCGCGCATTCGTGATCCGTTTGTGAAATCCTGATCGGTTGCGTCGAGATTTCCGCGGGGGTCCGGCGGCAAAAGCTCACCGAGATTTTGTTTGTATAAAAACAAATCCGCCGGCGCGAGCGCCGGCGGCAAGTTAGACAGGGAGGCATGAAACTGGATCGGAGAGATCCAGG
>CAZUAL010000190.1:0-7932 GCA_964618305.1 uncultured Dongia sp.
GCTTGAGGCCGAAGCCGCGATCAAGGCTTGCGGTGAGAACTCCTCCAAACAGATCGGTCTTGTCCAAGGCGACCAAGTCAACGCCTCGAGCCTGTATCAGTATGCCGGCATCATGAAGGTCATGGAGAAGCATCCTGACTTCAAAGTCGTGGCGAAGCCGGATTCGAATTGGGATGCGACGACCGCGCGGAACGTCACCACGACGATGCTGCAGCAATTCCCCGATATCTGCGCCATCATCGATTTCTGGGACGGTGACGCGACTGGTACGGCTGCTGCCATCCGCGAAGCTGGTAAGCAGGACAAGATCGCGCTCGTCACGACCGGCGGTGGCGAGAAGGTCGATTGCGATGCGTTGGAGAACGGCACCTTCACCGCTGTTGTCATGACAGAACTGCACAACCAGTCGCGCGACATCAACGCAATCCTCAAGTATCTGCTGCAGAGCAGTCAGGCACCGGGCACCTCGTCGGCCTATATCTATACGCTGGAAAAGGCGACCACGAAGGCCGATCTGACGCCAACTTCCTGCTGGGATCTCAAGGCCCTGCAGGCAGCGGCACAGTAACCTAAATCCACAGACGACGCGGCCGGCACGCCGAGCCGGCCGCGTCGTCGCTTTCATTACCCGGGAATTTCCATGTCTCTCAGGGAAACGCTGCAGCGTTGGCGCTACAATTACATCCCCGACCACTTGATCGGCGAAATTCTGACCAAGCGCTGGACCGACAGTGCCATTCCGTTCCTGGCGCTGGTCGTGACCGTCGCGGCCTTCGGCGCCACGATCAACGGCTTCTTCAAGCCGGCTTCATTGAGCGATTCCACACGCCAGCTCGGCGAGTTCTCCATCGTCGTCACCGGCCTCACCATCGTCATGCTGGGCGGTGGCATCGATCTTTCCGTTGGCTCGATCTTTGCTCTCTCCGCCTTTGCTGCCGTCTCGCCGCTCTTCATCTTCGATCTGCCTGTCTGGGTCGCCTTGCTGGCGGCGGTTTCCGTCGGCATCGCCTTCGGCGCGATCAACGGTTTCCTCATCGGCTATGTCCGCCTGAGGGCTTTTCTGACGACCCTCGTCACCTTCATTATCGGCCGCGCTGTCTATGACATTCTGGTGGTGAGCTTCGCCTCCCAGGTGCAGCTTTCCGACGTCACCTCGGAACTCTGGGATTTCATTGGCGATGGCACGGTATTCGGGGTCGCCATCAGTGTCATCGTCGCCGCGATCATTGCCATCGTCGCCCATATCGCGCTGACCCGCTCGCGCCCGGGTTGGCATGTGCTGGCCGTGGGTGGGTCTCGCCGGTCGGCCCACAATGCCGGAATCAAGGTTCGGCAGACGGTCTTCATGACCTATGTGATCTCCGGCATCTGTTGCGGTGTTGCCGGCTTCCTCTTCGCCTGCCGCCTAAGCGGCGCGGGGCCTGGAACGGGCCTCAATCTCGAAATCATGGCGTTGACGGCTGCGGTCGTGGGCGGCAACAGCCTTGGCGGCGGTCGCGGCTCCATCGTCAAAGGCCTGATGGGCGCCGTCATCGTGCTGGTGATGACCAACGGCCTTATCCGCTTGGGGTTCGGCACGGGCACCAACCAGATGGTACTGGGCCTGATGCTGGCCGCGGCGGTGACGCTCGATATTCGCTGGCTCAAGAACCGGCAAAAGGTGCTGAACGAGGTCTATGTGGCGCCCATCTATCTGCGCATGGGCGAGACGCAATCGGCGGAACCGCAATCCGGTTCGCCCTATGCGCTCAATAACGAACTCGCCCGGACGGATTATATCGGGCTCGGCGAGCTTGAAGGGCCGGAGGATGTCATTCTCGACGAGAACGACAATCTTTATTGCGGCACGCGCCACGGAGAAATCATCCGTTTCTTCGCGCCGGATTATAAGCGGTCGGAAGTCTTCGCCCATACCGGCGGTTTCCCGCTCGGGCTCGCCTTCGACAAGGCCGGCAATCTCATCTCCTGCGTCGGTGCGATGGGGCTCTATTCGATCTCGCCGGACCGGGTCGTGACCAAGCTGACAGCGGAAACGCGGCGCAGCCTGACGTCGGTCGTGGACGACGCGCGACTGCGCGACCCCAACGATTGTGACGTAGCGCCGGACGGCCGCATCTTCTTTACGGATTCGACTAAGCGCTATGACGCGCATGATTGGGCACTCGATTCGATTGAGAGCCGGCCCACGGGCCGCCTCCTCAGCTACGATCCCAAGACGGGCAAGACGACGACGCTCCTCGACAATTATCGCTATGCCAACGGCGTCTGCATCGCTCATGACGGCAAGTCGCTATTCTTTGCCGAATCCTGGGCGTGCCGGGTGCACCGCTATTGGTTCGACGGACCAAAGGCAGGTCAGGTCGAATGCGTGATCAGGGACATGCCGGGATATCCCGACAATATCAACCGTGCGTCCGACGGCACCTATTGGATGGCGTGGCTGGGTATGCGCACGCCGAGTTATGACCTCTCCCTGCGTCACCCGGCGATGCGCAAGCGCATGACGCGCCGCCTGCCGCAGGACGATTGGCTGTTCCCGAACATCAATACCGGCGGCATCGTCAAGTTCGACGAGACCGGCCGGATCGTCGGCACACTCGGCGATCTCTCCGGCGTGTCGCATCCGATGGTGACGTCGATGCGCGAGCACAAGGGCTCGCTCTTCGTCGGTGGTATTCTCAACAACCGCGTCGGCCGGCATCGGCTTGCCGGCGCCGATCCCGATTGGACCGGGATCCGCTCCTACTGGGGAGGAGCGAAATGATCTTCGATCCCATCCTCGATCTCTTCCGCGGCAGGGCGGTGACCATCCCGCCACTCGATGGCGCTTTCCGGCCCAATACGGCGTTGGAAGAAGCAACCCTTCATCTTGAAGTGACGTCTCCGGACAATCTCACTGTCCATGCCGGACGCCTGCTCTTCACGTCGGGCAACGATCTTCTCGAATTGATGCCGGGCGAGCGGGCTGCCGATCGCGTGCGCAGCTTCGACGCGCCGATCAGTGCGCTTGCCTCATCGCCCGGTGGTCATCTGGCCATAGCACTCGATGATGGGCGGCTGATTGTGGATCAGCGCGAAATAGAACTTCCGGCCGGCATCCGCTGTCTGACAGCGCTCGCCTTCGGTGACGCCTCGATCCTCTATATCTGCAATGGGTCGGCACGCAATCGGCCAAGCGACTGGGCGCTCGATCTGATGCAGCGCCAGCAGAGCGGCTCGGTCTGGCGGCTCGATCTTGCGACCGGCGCCACCAGCGTGCTCGCCAGCGGCCTTGCCTTTCCGAACGGAATTCTCGCCCTCGGCGAAGATGTGATCGTTTCCGAAAGCTGGAGGCACCGGCTGCTCCGCATCCGACAGGGTGCCATCCACCCGGTGGTGGAAAAGCTCCCGGGCTATCCATCGCGCCTAGCGCCTGCGACCGATGGCGGGGCATGGCTATGCCTCTTTGCGCCGCGCAATCGGCTCGTCGAGTTCGTCCTGCGCGAAGAGGCGTACCGGCATGACATGATCGCAGAGGTGCCGCGTCCCCGTTGGATCGCGCCGAGCCTCTCATCCGGCGCCAGCTTCCTGGAGCCGCTGCAATGCGGTGGCATTAAGACAATGGGGATTCACAAGCCGTGGGCGCCGTCGCGCTCCTATGGGCTGGTGGCAAGGCTCGACGCCAACCTGCAGCCGGTGGCGAGCTATCACAGCCGCGCCGATGGCAAGCGGCACGGTGTCACCAGCGTTGCCGATTATGGCGGATATGTCTGGGTGGCGGCGCAGGGCGGCAATGCGCTGCTCGCCATGCCGCAGAAGGGGTAGGAGCATGGACCCGATCATCGAAATGCGGCAGATCACCAAGGCCTATCGCGGCGTGCCGGCGGTCAAGGCCATCGATTTTGACCTGCACCGCGGCGAAATCCATGCCCTTCTGGGCGAGAATGGGGCCGGCAAGTCGACCCTGACCAAGGTCATGGCTGGCGTTGTCGAGGCGACCAGCGGCGAAATGCGCTATCGCGGTAAGGTCGTGAAGTTCGCCTCACCCTACGAAGCCTTGCAGGACGGCATCGCTATGGTGTTCCAGGAGACGAGCCTCGTCCCCTCGATGACCGTGGCGCAGAACCTCTATCTTGGCGACGAGAAATTCCTGAACCGCCTGCGCGGCATCTATATCTCTTCCCAGCAATTCCTTCAGTCGCTCAATTTCGCCGTCGATCCCACGGCCGTGGTGGAAACCCTGGGTGCCGCCAAGAAGCAGATGGTGGAAATCGCCCGGGCCGTCCACCACAAGGCCGAGGTGATCATCTTTGACGAGCCAACGGCCACATTGACGCCGGAAGAAAAGCGCCATTTCTTCGCGCTGATGCAGCGCCTCAAGGCGCGTGGGGTTTCCATCGTCTTTATCAGCCATGCACTCGAGGAAGCGCTGGCCCATGCCGACCGCATCACCATCATGCGCGACGGCGAGCATGTCATCACCGATGCCGCGCGGAACTTCGACCGCGAGAAGATCGTCCGCGCCATGGTGGGTCGCGCTCTTTCTGATGAACTCTATGGCAAAGCGCGGGATGCCGCCAGGATACGCAAAGCTGGCAACAAGGTCCTTTCGGTCGAGGACATCTCGATGGGCGCCGTCGTCCGCAACAATTCCTTTTCGATCTTCGAAGGGCAGATCACGGGCGTTTTCGGCCTCATTGGATCGGGCCGGACGGAGACCTTTAAGGTCGTTTCCGGCATCTACAAGCGCAACTTCCTGCGCGGCGGCGAGGTGCATCTCGACAATAAGCCGGTTCGGTATTACGTGCCGCGCGAGGCGGTCAAGGATGGCATCGTCTATGTGACCGAGGACCGCAAGAGCGAAGGCTTCTTCGAGACCATGTCGATCGCCGAGAATCTCTTTTCCGGACTGCTCGCCTCTGGCCGCGAGAAGAACGCCTATGTCTCGATGCGCGAAATGCATGCTCTGGCGGAAGAATGGCGCGGGACGCTCAACATCAAGGCGATCAATGACAATGCGCGCGTGGTGGAGCTTTCCGGCGGCAACCAGCAGAAAGTCGTGATCGGCAAGGGGCTTATCCAGAAGCCCCGCATCATCATTTTTGATGAGCCGACGCGCGGGGTCGATGTCGGCGCCATCGCCGAAATCCATCAGCTCATCAACCGGCTGGCCGATCAGGGCTTGGCCGTGGTGGTTATTTCGTCCTATCTGCCGGAAATCATGAATCTTTCCGACCGCATCCTGGTCTGCCGCCAGGGCCGCATGGTGGAGGAATTCTCCCCGATCGACGCGACGGAGGAGAAGATCATGTATGCGGCGGTGCATTGAAAAGGAGCGACCAATGGCAACCGTGAAACTGCCGAGCATTGTCGAGGCGGAGAAGAACCCGGCGGTGAAGGAAGTCTTCGACGATATCCGCGCCACCCGAAAATCGGACTTCATCAACAATATCTGGCGAGGCCTCGCCGGCAGTCCCGAACTGATGAAGCGCATCTGGGGTCAGATCAAGGCTGTGATGGCGACGCCAAGCTCGATCGATCCCTTGACCAAGGAAATGATCTATATCGCCGTTTCGACAGCGAATGCCTGTTCATATTGCGTGCACTCGCACACGGCTGCAGCCCGCGCCAAGGGCATGACCGATGAGCAGCATGCTGAACTGATGGCGATCATCGGTCTGGCCGCCCAAACCAACCATCTGGTGACAGCGATGCAGATACCGCTCGATCCGGAATTCGAGGTGAAGTCTTAATTCCACGCGCCGACATGGCGGCGGTCGAAAGCGACCGATTTGATGATCGCATAGACCTCCTTGCCCGGGCAAAGCACCAGATGCCGGGTCGATTTCGGCGTGACACGGGCCAGGAAGTGGGCGCCGGCATGCTCGAGATCAACATTGACCATGCCGCCCGCATCTTCGAAAAGATCGCGAATTCGGCAGGCGACGATGTTGAGTGCGCTGATGTCGGTCGGGCGCGACAGGCTCAACATTACGTCGCGCGCCTGGATCTGCAGCCTGAGATGCGTGCCGACCGAGGCGTTTAGCGCCGGTATCCGCAATTCTCCTAAGGGAGAGGTGAGAATGGTCAATTGGTCGGCCGGCTCGTGGCGGTCGATCGTCGCTTCGATGAGCGCGCCGGCGCCGCTTTCGTCCTGCGCTGTGAAAGGCAGCAGGTCGAGGCGTCCGAGTATTTCCGAAGCACTCCCGCTGGCGATCGTCCTGCCGTCCGCGATCAACACGACGGATGTGGCGAGACGGGCGATCTCCGGCACGGCGTGGGTCACATAGATGATCGGCATCGCCGCTTCGTCGCGCAGGCGTTCGAGATAGGGCAGGATCTCGGCCTTTCTGTCTTCATCGAGAGAGGCCAGCGGTTCATCCATCAGCAGGATGTCGGGGCGCGCCAGCAGGCCTCTGCCAATGGCGACGCGCTGCTTTTCGCCGCCCGAAAGATGAAGCGGCCGGCGCTTGAGCAGGTGGCTGATGCCAAGCAGGGAGACGACACGGTCAAAGGCAGCCCGGTCACGGCTGCCGGCGAAGAAGGCGCCGAATTTGAGGTTCTGCTCGACACTGAGGTGCGGGAACAGACGCGCTTCCTGAAAGACGTAGCCGATGCGGCGCCGGTGCGGCGCGATGTCGGTCCCGGCCTCGCTGTCGAACAGGACCCGGTCATTGATGCGGATGCGCCCGGCATTCGGCCGCATGAGGCCAGCAATCATGTTGATGAGCGTTGTCTTGCCG
This sequence comes from uncultured Dongia sp., assembly GCA_964618305.1. Classification (GTDB taxonomy): domain Bacteria; phylum Pseudomonadota; class Alphaproteobacteria; order Dongiales; family Dongiaceae; genus Dongia. The sequence goes on from CAZUAL010000190.1 coordinate 6,723, forward strand.
GACCCGGAGCGGCCGAACAGGGCGGTGATGCCGTCACCTGTTGCGAAATCGGCCGCCATATCGAAAGTGCCGACGCGATGCCGGAGGCTGACCTCAACGCTCATCGCCCACCACCTTTCGCGCGATGCGGCGCGCCAGCAATTCGGAAAGGAGGAGAGCCGCCATCGAGATGGCAATGGAGACGAGGACGAGGCGCATCGCCGGTACGTCGCCGCCGGGCACATTCGTATAGGTGTAGATGGCGGTGGGAATCGTCTGTGTTTCGCCGGGGATGTTGGAGACGAAGGTAATGGTCGCGCCGAATTCGCCCAGTGCTTTGCCAAACGACAGGATGGCGCCGGCGATGATCCCGGGAAGGGCCAGCGGCATGGTTATGGTCAAGAAGACCCAAAGCGGTGAGGCGCCGAGCGTGGTCGCCGCCTGTTCGAGGCGCTGGTCGATAAGTTCGATGGAAAGGCGGATGGCCCGCACGAGCAGCGGGAAGCCCATGATGCCGGCGGCAAGGGCCGCCCCCGTCCAGCGGAAGGCGAAAACGATGCCGAAGACCTGATCGAGAAAGGCGCCGATCGGCCCCTTGCGGCCGAAGAGGAGAAGTAGGAGATAGCCGGTGACGAGCGGCGGCAGGATGAGGGGTAGGTGGACGAGGCCATTGAGAAGCGACTTCCCCCAGAAGTCCCGCCGCGCCAGCGCCCAGGCCACGATGACCCCCGGCAGCAGAGAGGCTGCCGTGGCCACCAGGGCGATCTTCAGGCTGAGGCGGATCGCAACGAGTTCTTCCGGGGTAAAATCGAGCACGCAACCTACTTCAGGATCTTGAAGCCCGCCTTCTCGAAAAGGGACGTCGCTTCCGGCGACTTCAGAAACGCAAGGAAGTCGGCAGCGAGCGGCGCCTTCGAGGAGGTCAACTGGGCGATAGGATAGATGATCGGCTTGTGCGAGTCCTCCGGGAAAGTGTCGATCACCTTCACCTTGGGTTCGGCCGTGGCATCGGTCTGGTAGACGATGCCGAACGGCGCCTCGCCCGAGGCGACGAGGGCGAGGGCGGCGCGGACATTCTCTGCCTGGGCGACCTTCGCCTCGACGCTGGACCAGACGCCCAACTTTTCGAGCGAAGACTTGCCGTACTTGCCGGCCGGGACCGCCTTGACGTCGGCCATGGCAAGCTTGCCGTCGCCCAGCGCCCCAGCGAGGTCGAAGGAGGGCGCAATCT
>CAZUAL010000191.1:0-2822 GCA_964618305.1 uncultured Dongia sp.
TCCTCGAACAGCTGGGTGGCGCGGATTACGTCAAGTCCAACTGAAAGCCCATAGGCGGGACGATCAGCTTTTCGGCGTCAGGCGGAACCAGGAAACGACGCCCGGCGCAAAGAGGTCGCGCGCCTTCCGGTACCAGAGCGGCGGGGCATGGTCGCCGACCACTAGAATCTCGACAGGCGGCATCGTGGGATCGGCATAGGTTTTGGCGATCGTTTCCAAAAGCTCGATCCAGCCGTCCGCCATGAAGCACACTTCCCGTTCCGGCAGCCGCGGATCGTGATGCTGACAATCGAGGTGATTGTATCCGGGACTCGCCACCACGGGCACATGGGTGTTGAAGGTAAGAAGATAAGCGAATTCCTTAGCCGATGCCTGCCGGAGGCGCGCCGCGATATCCTTGACCAGCTTCGGGTCGCAAACGCCGACAAAGACATCTCCGCACTGCCTTTGGCCGGGCTGATAAAGATCCTCGCCGAAATGCCGCTCCTCAAAACCGATCTGCGGCCACCATTTGCCGCGCTCGAACATGCCCTGCGAGAAGCCGTGAAAGGCAATTGTACGGTAGCCCGCCTCGTTGAGGCGATAGGGCAGGCAATCCGGCCTTGGCCGGTCGAGATGGTCAAGGTAGGAATCCCGCGTCTGGCAGAACTCCCGCATCTCCGCTGACGTGGTGCCACCGATGAAACTGTTGGTGCCGCTCGTCACGTTATAGCGAGCTTCGACGCCGTTGCTGCGGATCGCATCCTCGAGGAGCTTCTGCATTGCCGGCTTGTCGAAATGACCCATGGCCTCGACAATGACGACCAGCATCGGGCGGCCGTTAGGCTGGCGAATGAGTTCCATATAGCCGGACTTGGTGATCGCCGATTCGAAGGGCCGGTCGGTACCGCCGACGTTGAGCCAAAAGGTCGAATCCTTCGGCGTATTCAGGAACAAGTCGGCGCCGAGGGCCGGAAAGCCGAGCCCCAGCATCAACATCCAGCGCGCCGACTTGAGCGGCTTTGAATAGCGCAGCAGCAGATAGAAGGTGAGGCCGAAGACGGAGCCGAGCAGCAGGATCAGGACAATGTAGAGTGTCGATTGCAGGATATCGAGTTCGTTGATGAACCGAAGCGCGAAGAATGCCTCGGTCAATGTCAGCCCGAACAATTGCGTCGCGCAGAACATGATGTCGAAGGCGAGCGCACCGATAAAGAGAACGACAACAACCGGGCTTGGCAAATGCCGGATGCTCGCCGCCGCCAGAAGATAGAGGATGATCGGGAGCGTGCGCGGCGGCACGCTGATGCCAACCAGGGTCAAGACGACGAAGGCGGTATTGGGCAGAACGAGTCCGACCAGGGTGAGGAGGATTGGCGGGCGTTTCAGCCAATTGAGAAGCGCCCGCGCCCGTCGTTGCATCAGTGTGGCTCCCGGGTCAACGCTGTTCGAACCCGAGGAGGACGTTCACCGTGTTGACGCCGAGCGCCTCCACCGCGTAGCCGCCTTCCATGACAAAGAGCGTAGGCAGGTCAGCCCAGGCGATGCGCTCGCCCATCTTCGGGTAATCCTCGCCCTTGAGCTTGAAGCGCGAGATCGGATCCTGCTCGAACGTGTCGAGACCCAGCGACACAACGAGAGCGTCGGCGCCATATTGCTCGATCCGCTTCATCGCATGATCGAGCGCCTCCCGATAGCGCGTCCAATCGGTACCCCAGGGAAGCGGCAGGTTCATATGATAGCCCTCGCCGGCCCCGGCGCCGATCTCGTCCGCATAGCCGAGGAAATAGGGGAATTCCTGCTTCGGATCGGCGTGGAGCGAGATGGTGAGCACGTCGTCGCGCTCATAGAACATCTGCTGCGTGCCGTTGCCGTGGTGATAATCGACATCCAGGATCGCGACGCGTTTGGCACCCTGGTCACGGAAGGCTTGCGCGGCGATGCACGCATTGTTGAGAAAGCAATAGCCGCCATAAAAGTCGCTGCCGGCATGGTGTCCCGGCGGCCGGCAGAGGGCGAAGACCGATTTCTCGCCGGTCGCCACCAGTTTCTGCGCCGTGAGGGCGACGTTGGCCGAGGCCTTCACGGCGTCCCAGGTCCCCTTCATGATCGGCGTGCCGGCATCGATCGCGTAATAGCCGAGCCTGCCATCGATGCTGTCGGAAAGGCGCCGCCCCAGGGCCCCGCGCGAAAGCCCCGGCACCGGCCAGACATGGGGCAGCGCGTCGAAGGTACGGCCCGTCGCCACCCATTCGTCCCACGCCGATTGCAGGAAGGCGACAAGGCCCTTGTCATGCACCTTGAGGATGGGATCGAGCCCGAACTCCTGCGGCTCCAGCACCGCGCCGAGTTTCACGTCCCGGACGCGGTTGATGACGAAGTCGGCGCGGCTCGGCGCCTCGTGCGCCTTCACGAACTGCCCTTCGAGCAGTTCGTGTCCGCCGTCCTGCTGGCGATGCGCTTCGGTATAGATCGTCCGCATGATGTCCTTAGAGATCCGGTCGTGATTTGCGGGAATTGTACCAGCCGCCGAGCGCCGTTTCATAGGCGATGCCGGCGCGGAAGACGTCGGCATCGGCATAGGTGCGGCCGATGAGCTGGATCGAGGTCGGGACCCCGTTCCCGGCATGGCCCGTCGGCACGGCGAGGACCGGGCAGCGCGACAGCGTGTTGAAGGGCGTCGTCATGCACCAGGCCAGCACCTTCGGCAGCGGCGACACCTTGCCGTTGATGCGGACCTGGTCCTTGTTCTCGTCGAAATCGGCCTTCACCGCCGGCAGCGCCGTGGTCGGGCAGATGAAGAGATCATACTTCTCCATCATCGGCCCGAAGGTCTCGTACAT
>CAZUAL010000191.1:2832-6352 GCA_964618305.1 uncultured Dongia sp.
CCTTCCATCGACTTGAAGAAGAGATCGGCCGTCGACTTCGAGCCTTTCCTGGCGAAGTTGCGGGCATAATTGGTCATCAGGTGGCCATATTTCTTGGCCGTCTGGTTGAGCTGCGTGCCGAAGAGATGTTCAAGGTGCCACATCCCTGTGTCGATGGCGTTCTTCGTCCATTTGAGATCGACTTCCTCCACCGTGGCGCCGAGGCTCCTGAAGACGCGCAGCGCCTTCTTGGTGTTGGCGATCACTTCCTTGTCGACCTCATAGATGCCGAGATCGAGCGAATAGGCGATCTTCCAGCCCTTGATCGGCTTGTACTCGGTGGGCAGGCGCAATTTCGGCCGCAGCGAGGCGATATCGTAGGGGCTGGGGCCCGAGACGACATTCTGCAACAGGATCGTGTCCTGGATGGTCCGCGCCATCGGGCCGGTATGGCAATAGGGATCGAGGTTGAAGGGCGGATCGTCCGGATTGCGCCCATAGGGCGGCTTGAAGCCGACGACGCCGCAGGCCGCGGCCGGAATGCGGATCGAACCGCCGATGTCGGAGCCCATGGCGAGCGGCGCGGTGCCGGCGGCGAGGGCGGCGCCCGAGCCGCCCGACGAGCCGCCGGTGGTGAACTTGCGGTTCCACGGGTTGCGCGTCACACCCCAGAGCCTGGAATGCGTATAAGAGGCGCAGGAGAATTCCGGCGTCGCCGTCCGCGCATGCACGATGCCGCCCGCCGCCAGGATGCGCTCGTTGTTGGGCGAGGTCTTGTCGGGGACGAAATCCTTGGTGGTGAGCGATCCGTAGGAGGTAGGCTTGCCGGCGATCCAGCTTTCATCCTTGATGGCGATGGGCAGCCCTTCGAGCGCGCCGACCTTGGCGCCCTTCTTCGCGAACTTGGCCTCGGCCGCCTTGGCGAGGTCCATCGCCTCGTCGTAATGCTTGAAGGTGAAGGCGTTGATCTTCTTCTCGACGCTTTCCGCGCGCTCGATCACGGCCGACATCAGTTCGACCGGCGAGAGTTTCTTCTTGCGGAAGAGGGCCGCCGCCTCCGTGGCGCTCATATAGATGAGATCGTCGTTCTTCATGATGTTCCCCTGATGATGCAGCGATGATTACTTGTTGAGGGCGCGTTTCAGCGCATTCAGTGCCGCCAGCGTTTCCCGGAGCAGCGTGTTGTTGCGGAAGTCCGGCCAGGAGGACAGCTTCACCGCGGTGAAGGCGAATTCCGGGTCGGAATAGATGAGCTGGCCGAAGACGCCGCGGCACATCAGGACCGGCCGGCGGTGATCCTCCAGCCAGAACTGGCGGCGATAGGCGCCATGCGGTGTCGCGATCCGGTAGTCGCCGGTGAATTTGTCGTGCTCGGCCACGCGGCAGCCCTGCACCCATTCCGCCGGCACGATCTGGCGTCCGTTGAAGAGCCCGTCATTGGTCAGCATCTCGCCAAAGCGCGCATAGTCGCGCAAGGCTGCGTTGAAGCCGCCGTCGGCGAGCGCATAGCCCGCGGCATCGACCGTGTAATTGGCGCTCTCTTCGACGCCCAGTTGCTGCCACAGGTCGCGGCTGACGATATCGGGAAGGCGGCGTCCGGAAATGCGCTCCAGCGCGAAAGCCAGCACATCGGTCTCGATCGAGCGATAGGAGAATTGCGCGCCGTGCTCGAAGGCCTTCTTCTTGAGGCCGAGCACCACGTCCCAGCAGGTCTCCGGCCAGTCGCGCCCATCCTCGGGCCGCGGCCGCCATTGGCAGGCGACGTCGATCTTGGCGATGTCTGAGAACGGGTCGGTATAGGTCTCGTCGAACGCGACGCCTGATTGCATGTCGAGGATCTGCCCGACGCTGGCACCGGCATAGGCCGTGGCGGCAAGTTCCGGGAGATAGCGCGTGATGGGCGAGTCGATGTCGATCCAGCCCCGCGCCTGGTAGATGCCGACCAGGATGCCGATCAGCGATTTCCCCACCGATTGCGAGAGGTGCAGCGAGCGCTCGTGCATGCCGTTCATATAGCGCTCGAAGACGATGGCGCCCTTGTGCAGCACGATGAAGCCGTCGGTGAAGGTCGCATCGAGAAATTCGGCGATCGATCTCTCGCCGCTTTCGCCCTGGTAGCGGATCTTCTCGAGCGGCAGCGGGCGGCGCTCGAAAGCGCTCGGCTCCTCGCGCCCGCGCCAGACCTCGGCGGTCGGCACGATCTCGCGCACATGCTGGAACGACCAGCGGTTCCAGGGGGCCCGGTCCCAGCCGTCGCGTGGCGGGTGCTGCAATCGGCTATGGTCAACCATGAGCGAGTGCCCTCACGATGGCGGCAGCGGCATCTTCCTGTTCCACGAAGCGCGCATCGTCGAGGAAATCCGGCCAGGAAGAGAGTTTGACGATGACGATGCCCGATTCCGGATCCGCCTGGATCCACTGTCCGAAGACGCCATGGCAGGACAGCGCCGGGCGACGGTGATCCGACATCCAGAACTGGTTGTGATAGGCGCCGTGCGGCATGGTTTCGCGATAATCGGGCCCGAATTTCGCATGGTCCCCGCGCCGCGTCTCGGCAATCCAGGCGGCAGGGACGATCTGACGGCCGCCGATCGCGCCGTCCTGCGCGATCATCAGGCCGAAGCGCGCATAGTCCCGCAACGTGGCATTGAAGCCACCGTCGCCAAGGGCGAAGCCCGACGGATCGACCGTGTAATAGGCGCTCTCCTCGGCCCCGAGCTTCTGCCATATTTCACGGCTCATCAGCTCCGGCAGGCGCGTGCCCGTCACGCGCTCGGCGACGAAGCCCAGCACATCGGTCTCGATCGAGCGATAGCTGAACCGGCTGCCATGCGCTGCCTCGCCCTTCTTCAACGTCAGCACCTGTTGCCACATCGTCGCCGGCCAGTCGCGCGTATCGCCGGCCGGCTTCAGCTTCCAGCCGGACGCGACGTCGGTGCGCCCGATATCCGAATAGGGATCGGTATATGTCTCGTCGAATGCGACACCCGACTGCATGTCGAGCACATGCTGCAACGTCGCGCCGGCATAGGCCGTGTCCTTGAGTTCGGGAAGATAGCGGGTGATTTCGGCATCCTTATCCAGGATGCGCTGATGCACCAGGATGCCGATAAGCGCGCCGGTCAGCGACTTGGCGACGGATTGCGACAGATGCGCCGAACGCTCGTTCATCCCGTTCATATAGCGCTCGAAGACGATGGCGCCGTTCTTGAGGACGATGAAGCCGTCGGTGAAATTGTCGTCGAGAAACCGGCCGATGCTGATTTCGCCGCGCGCCGCCTTGAAGCGGACCTCGTCGAGGCGACAGGGGCGTCGCGGGAATTCGTTCACCCGGCCCGATCCCCGCCACACTTCGGCGGTCGGCAGGATCTCGCGCACATGCTGGAACGACCAGCGGTTATGGGGCGCGCGGTCCCAATCGGCCCGCGGTATGCGCAGAGATTTCGATGATTCGATCGTCATGAGCCGGACACCGTATCTCCGTTGCCGTCATCCCCGGGCTTGACCCGGGGATCAGTTGGCGACTGAAGGATACCGCGCC
>CAZUAL010000191.1:6362-7915 GCA_964618305.1 uncultured Dongia sp.
GATGACGATAAAGAAAAGCCGGCCGCTGCACGCCGTGTCCCAAAGGGCGAACGGGTGCGGCAGCCGGCGGTACTCAGCTTACTTCGTCAGCTCGGTCCAGATGGCCGTGTAGAGCTCCGTCACTTCCGGCGGGCAGGCCGGCATGATGAAGGTCTTCTGGCCTTCCGGCAGGACGATTTCCGGCGCGTTGGCGAAGGCCGGGTCGAGGAACTTGTCCGAACCGACGATGCCGTTTGCATACTTGGCGAAATCGGAGATGAGCGCCGCGTTTTCGGGATCCATGATGAAGTTCTGGAACTTCTTCGCGTTCTCGAGATTGGCCGCACCCTTGATCACCGCGACGTTATCCATCCAGACGGCGATGCCTTCCTTCGGATAGCCATAGACGATCTTGTCGTTCTGGAGACGCGCGCGCATCGAGGCGCCGTTCCAGTTGAGGCCCGCCATGATGTCTTCCTTGGCGTACTTCTCGACATTGCCGTAATCCATCGAGATCCAGTCCGGCTTCGCCTTCATCAGGACGTCGCGGGCTTCCTTGAGGTCATCCTTGTTGCCGTTGCAGACCGGGTTCTTGCCCTTGTAGGCAAGGGCGGCGGCAATGACGTCGCTCATTTCCGGAACGACATTGGTCTTGCCCTTCAGCTCGGCCGGGGTGTCGAACAGGATGGCCCAGGTGTTGGGATCGCCCTGATAGGCCTTGGTGTTGACCGTGATGCCGGTCGTGCCCCACTGCCAGGGAACCGAATAGTTGCGGCCCTTGTCGAATTCGACATCGACCCATTTCGGGTCCATGTTCTTGAAGTTCGGCATCGCGTTCGGCTTGGTCTCCTCCAGCAGGCCTTCCTGGATGAAGATCGGCACGAAGTTCGAGCTGGGGACGACGATGTCGAAGCCATGGCCGCCGGCCTTGATCTTGGCGAGCGCGACGTCGTTCGAGTCATAATCGGTCACCGTCGCCTTGATGCCGGTTTCCTTCTCGAACTTCTCCAGGAGCTTCGGGTTGGTGTAGTTGCCCCAGTTGTAGATGTTGAGCACACCGCCCGCAGGAGCCGCCGCGGCGGTCTCGGTGGTGTTGGTGGCAGGCGCTGCCTCGGTGGTGTTGGTCGCCGGAGCGGCTTCCGTCGTGTTGGTGGCCGGCGCGGTCGTCGTCGTATTGCTCGACTCCTGCGCTGCCTCTTCCTTCTTCTCACCGCAGGCGCTGAGCGCCAGCATGATGGTGATGGCTACTGCCGTACTCTTGAATGCCGGTAGATATGTCACGAGATCCTCCAACTTGCTGCACAGCCCGTTGTCAGGTCTTTGCCTGACATTTAGGGCATTCCCTAGTCCAACTCACCGTCCCGACTTACCGCGCCCAGCTTATCGCGTTTCAGTCGAACGCCAACCGAACCTTCTCTCAACCTCTCCTTTTCCGTCAGCCCTCCTGCCCTGTTCTCGAACCGCCGCAACGGGCAATTCGAAGTCGGGGCGCGGGAGCGCCGCGGTCGATCGGTCACGTCTTCTTCCTGTTGAACAGGAAGAATATGGTCACCATCACGATCGAAATCGCCAGG
>CAZUAL010000192.1:0-7886 GCA_964618305.1 uncultured Dongia sp.
GCCGTTGGCGCTGGTGAAGAGCACGGCCTGCACGCCGGTCAAGTCGAGCGCCGGCGCCGCGACCGGCTGGATCGTCAGCAACGGATCGACAAGGACTTCGATGCCGCGCGCGGCCAGCATCGCCGCCAGGCTTTCGGCATCTTCCCGGGGTCGCGTGATCAGAATGCGCATGGCAGGAAATTAAGCCAGGAAATCCGGCCCGGCTAGTGATTTGAGCGCACGTCCGGCGGCGATGCCGAGGGCTGCCGCCTCGCTCGGCACGCCAATTCGTTCATCGCGGTACATCTTGCTGCCGTCGGGTCGGGCGATGAGGGCGCGGAGCCGCAGGCGACCGTCCTTGAGAAGATCGGCATGGGCGGCGATCGGTGTCCGGCACGACCCCTCAAGCTCGGCCAGGCAGGCACGCTCGGCGACGACGCAGATTTCCGTCGCCTTGTGATGCAGGGGCGCCAGCAATTCGCGCATGCGGCGATCCGCCGCGCGGATTTCGAGCCCGATGGCACCTTGCGCGACCGCCGGCAACATATCCGTCACATCGAGGATGGATGTCGCGACATCTTCCTTGCCAAGCCGTTTCAGGCCGGCCAGCGCAAGGAGCGTGGCATCGGCGTCGCCTTGTGCCAGCTTGTTGAGCCGGGTGCCGACATTGCCGCGCAGGGTGACGACCTTGAGATCGGGCCGCACAGCCAGAATCTGCGCTTGGCGCCGGAGCGAGGCCGAGCCGACGACAGCGCCCTTGGGCAGGTCGGTGATGGATTGTGCCTTGGCACTGATGAAGACGTCGCGCGGATCCTCGCGCTCCAGCAGGCAGGAAATCTCGAGCCCCGCCGGCAATTGGGTCGGGACATCCTTCATCGAATGGACGGCGACATCGATCCGGTTTTCGATGAGCGCTTCCTCGATCTCTTTGGTGAAGAGACCCTTGCCGCCGATTTCGGATAAGGCCCGGTCCTGCACCTGGTCACCGGTTGTCTTGATAATGATGATCTCGATGGCGCCTTCGGAACGGAGGGCCGGATGGGCGGCGGCTAGCCCGGCGCGGACCATTTCGGCCTGCGCCAGTGCCAGCGGCGAGCCGCGCGTGCCGATGCGCACCTGCGCTCCCGGCCCGCTGCCTTGGTTGATCCCCGCTTCCGAACCCGCCATAACTACCTCGCTCCATGCTGGCGCCCTTTCCTAGCGGCAGGGGGGCCGCTTGCAAAGCCGTAAAAAGGCGAAAAATGGTCATTTTGGGTATCGAATCTTCCTGCGACGAGACGGCAGCCGCCCTGGTGGCCGACGACCGGCGCATTCTGGCCGATACGATCTTTGCCCAGATCGCCGAGCACACCCCCTTTGGCGGCGTGGTGCCGGAAATCGCCGCCCGCGCGCATCTCGACCATCTTGATGAAACGATTGCGGCCACGATGCGGCAGGCCGGTCTCGGCTTTGCCGATATCGATGCCGTCGCCGCGACCGGCGGGCCGGGCCTCATCGGCGGGGTCATCGTGGGCGTCATGATGGGCAAGGCGATCGCGCTGGCGCACAATAAGCCCTTCATCGCGGTCAATCATCTGGAAGGCCATGCCCTGACGGCGCGGCTCACCGACGATGTCGCCTTCCCCTATCTGCTCCTGCTCGTCTCCGGCGGGCATTGCCAGCTTCTCATCGTCAAAGGGGTCGGCCGCTACCGCCGCCTCGGCGCCACCATCGACGATGCCGCGGGCGAGGCCTTCGACAAGGCGGCGAAGCTGATGGGTCTCGGTTTTCCCGGCGGACCGGCCGTCTCGGCGGCGGCCGCCCGGGCCACGGCACCGGTGCGCGACCTGCCGCGGCCCATGAAAGGGCGCGATGATTGCAATTTCTCGTTCAGCGGCCTCAAGACGGCGCTGCGCCAGCGTGTCGAGGCGCTGCGGGCCGAACATGCCTTTGACGATGCGGCGCGCGCCAATCTCGCCGCCGGTTTCCAGGCCGCCGTGGTCGATTGCCTGATCGACCGCACTAAGCGTGCGATCGATCTGGCGCAGGCGGAATATCCGGGCTTGAGCGCCCTCGTTGTCGCGGGCGGTGTCGCCGCCAATCAACATCTGCGCGCGGCGCTGACGGACCTTGCCGGCAAGCGGCGCCTCAAGATCGTGGCGCCACCGCCCCGCCTTTGCACCGACAATGCGGCGATGATCGCCTGGGCGGGCATCGAACGATTGCGCCTGGGTGAGCGCAGCGGCTTTGATTATGCGCCGCGCCCACGCTGGCCGCTCGACCAAAATGCACCGGCCCTTTCCGGCGCCGGTGTCAAAGCTTGAAAGTGAAGGAAGGAGTTCATCATGGCCTACATGGTCTATTGCCTCGACAAGCCCGATCGTCTTGAGACGCGCCTTAGCAACCGGCCGGCGCATATCGAGCATCTCACCAAGCACGAGGCGCACCTCATCTCGGCCGGTCCACTGCTCAGCGATGACGGCCAGACCATGATCGGCAGCCTGCTGGTGGTCGATTTCGCTGACCGCGCCGGTGTCGATGCTTTCCTCGCGGCCGATCCCTATACCAAGGCCGGGCTGTTCCAGTCCGTGACCGTGAAGCCCTATCGCAACGTCTTTCCGCGGACGGCGAAATGAAATACTGGCTCGTCAAGTCGGAACCCTTCAAATATTCCTGGGACCAGCTGGTGAAGGACGGCAAGACCTTCTGGAACGGCGTCCGCAACTATCAGGCCGCCAACAACATGAAGGCGATGAAGAAGGGCGATCAGATCTTCTTCTACCATTCCAACGAAGGGCTGGCGGTTGTCGGCATCTGCGAGGTCGCCAAGGAATATTACCCCGACCACACGGATGAAACGGGGAAGTTCGGCATGGTGGATGTGAAGCCGGTGCGGCCCCTGAAGACAGCCGTGACACTCGCCGACATCAAGGCGACGCCGGAGCTTACCGATGTCGCCCTCATCAAGCAGTCGCGCCTTTCGGTCATGCCGATCACGCCGGCGCAGTGGAAGCTCATCTGCAAGATGGGCGGCATCAAGCCATAATTCCCCGCCTTGGCCGCGATTTCGCCCCCTTTGGGCCGCGCGGCCGCCGCCATCCAAGCCGACAAAACCCCTGCAGATCCACATCGCAGGGGTTTTTCACGATGACCGAGACAATTGGCGAAACGGCGGCCAACGATCCGACACCACCCAATCCGCTTCCCGCCTGGCGGCCGCGCTGGCGCGGCACCGGGTTCGAAGCGGCAAAGCGCATCCTGTTCCTGAGCCTCCTCATCCTCGCCATGATGATCCCGCTCGGCATGGTCGAGGGCGTGGTGCAGGAAAGAAGCACCCGCAAATTGGAGGTGAGCGCTGAAGTCGGCGAGCAATGGGGCTCCGTTCAGGCGCTGAGCGCGCCGGTCCTGGTCGTTCCCTATGACGCGCTGGAGATGCGCCCGAACAATGACGGCACCTCGACCCTGGTGCGCAGCCGGCATTTCGCCACCTTCCTGCCGGCCGAGACGAAGGTTTCCGCCGCGACCGAGGTCGAGAAGCGGCACCGCAGCATCTACGAGGTTCTGGTCTATGGCGCCGAGATCAATGTGAGCGGCCGTTTCGAGGTGCCCGATTTCAGCCGCTGGAACATTCCGGGCGCGCAGGTTCATTGGGATGAGGCGAGCCTTGCCATCCTGCTTCCCGGCGCCCGCTCGCTCCGCTCGGTCGATCTCTCGATCGACGGCAAGGCCCTGCGGGTCGATGCCGGACTCCTGCCACAGCATCCGCGGGGGCAGGGACTCCATGCCGATATCAGGTTCGACGGTGCGCGCGCCTTTGCCTTCGAGATGAAGCTTGCGGTCAATGGCCGCGACCAGCTCAGCATCTGGCCGCTTGGCGGGCAGAGCGAGATCGATATCGCCAGCAATTGGCCGCATCCCAATTTCATCGGTTCGCCGCTCCCGGCCAAGCGCGATATCGCCAAGGACGGTTTTTCCGGCCATTGGTCGATCAACCATCTGGCGACCGGTATCCCGCTGGCCTGGCGCGATACGGAATTCGTTCTCGATACCAATTCCCTCAACGTCGTCGGCGTGGCCCTCGCCGAACCGGGTGACGTGCATCAGCAGACCGACCGCATCGTCAAGTATGGCCTTCTGGTGGTCGCGCTCACCTTCGGTACGATCTTCGTGATCGGCCTCCTGAAGCGCGACCGAGTTCATCTTGTCCAGTATCTGCTGATCGGCGCCGCGATCACGCTCTTCTATCTGCTGCTGCTCTCACTTGCCGAGCAGATGCCGTTCGGCTGGGCCTATATGATTGCCAGCTTGGTCGATATTGGCATCGTCTCGGCCTACGCGGGTGCCACCATCCGCCGTCTCGTCGGCCTCCTGACCGGCTTCGTGCTGGCAGCACTCCATGGCTACATGTACGTGCTCCTGCAGATGGAGAGTTACGCCCTTCTCTCCGGCACAATCGGCCTGCTGATCATCCTGGTCCTCACCATGATCGCGACCAGGAAGGTCGATTGGTACGCGATCGGAGATGAAATTCCTGCTCCTCAATACAAATAAAACGCGCAGGAATATTGAACCTTGGAAAGGCCGAAATAGAATTAATGCCTAGCCTTTCCAAGGTTTTATTCTACGCGATTAACGAAATACATAGGTTTGGCCCCGAGAATAGTCAGACAATTGCATTGCTGATGGTGAGGCTAAACATGTTCAAGGCGTCGATCTCTAAACTGCTCATTACGCTGCAGGTCATCATTCTAACGGGCCTGGTCGTAGCGATGGGCATATTCGCCGTCAATGCCTGGCGCGAATACTCCGCCTCGAGCTTCGCACTGCAGGCCGTCAATACGGACCGAACGGTCTTCCAGGCCGTCATTGACGTGCGTGGGCAGATCGGTACGACGCAAACAGCCATTCAGACCGAGGACGATCCGAAGGCGACGATCGATGCCGTCGTCGCAAAGGCGGATGCCAGCGCGCAGGCGGCGATAGAAGCCGTGCAAGCGCTCCGGCTTGATGGCAAGGAGCAGTTCCTGGCCAATGTCGATGCGAAGCTGAAAGCGGTCAAAGAAATTCAGAAGGCCATCTATGACGAGGCGGCGCTGCCCAAGGATCAGCGCGATCTCAAGCGGACGATGGATTGGCGCACCGCCGTCTATGGTGGGTTCGGCGCCTTTACCGAAATCTCGACAGCCATGGGCAATCTCGTGCGCCAGCAAGATCCTTTCCTGGCCGAAATGGTCCAGGTGCGGCGCATCGGCTGGATGCTGCGCGACAATTACGGCCCGCAATGCACGTTGCTGCGAACCCCGACCGCCAAGAGCGAGCCCCTTACCCCTGAAAAGGTCAATGAATGGCACGAGGGGATCGGCGTCTATACCGGCGCCTGGATCGTCCTTGACGAATTGCTGGCAACGCCCGGCACGCTCCCTGAAATCAAGGAGGTCGTCGAGAAAGCCCGCACCGTCACGCAGGACACGCAGAAGCAGATGAACGAGATGGTTGCCAAATTCGACGGCAGCGGCAAGCCGGCGATGGAAGCCAAGGCCTTCAGCGATCTGTGCAATGCTCCCTTCAAGCCGATGCTGGCGATCAGCTTTACCGCCTTCGATCAATCCAAGGCGCATGTCGAAGCCAAGAAGAACGCTGCCTTGATGTCTCTCGTCGCAGCTCTCGTTTGTCTCGCCATCGCCTTGCTGCTCGCGGTGATCGGCATCTGGTCGGTTCTCAGCCGCTTCTCGCGACCCATCCAGATTCTGATGGTGGCGGTCGGCAAGCTCACGGACCGCAACTTCACCGACCCTGTCCCGGCGCCACGGCAGCCGGACGAATTGGGCAAGCTTTCGACGGCGCTTGAAAGCCTGCGCATTAGTGCTCTCGAAGCCGAGCGCCTGGAGCGCGAGGCGAAGGAACGTTCCGCGGCCGAACTGGAGAAGGCGCGCGAACTGCAGGAACTCTGCCGCCAGTTCGAGGCGCAGGTAAAGCAATCGCTCGTTTCGATCGGCAATTCGACGGATTCTCTCCGCCAGACTGCCGACACGATGCGGGATACGGCCTCGAGCTCCAGTTCGCAGGCCCAGGCCGTTGCCAACGCCGCCAACCAGGCCGCCGGCAACGTGCAGACGGTGGCTGCCGCCACGGAAGAGCTGTCGGCATCGATTGCCGAAATCTCGCAGCGTGTCGCCGCCAGCGCCGACGGGTCGCGCGTTGCCGTCGCCAAGGCGGAGGAAACCAACCGAACCTTCGATGCTCTCGCCCTTTCGGCGCAGAAGATCGGTGACGTGCTGGGACTCATCAGCGAGATCGCGGCGCAGACCAACCTCCTGGCGCTCAACGCCACGATCGAGGCCGCCCGGGCCGGTGATGCCGGCAAGGGTTTTGCCGTGGTCGCGTCCGAGGTGAAGAACCTTGCCGGCCAGACGTCGAAGGCGACGCAGGATATCTCGGAACTGGTGAACGAGATCCAGGCCACCACCAACTCGGCGGTGGCGGCGATCCGCGATATCACGCAGTCGATCGGCTCCATCAGCGAAGGTGCGACGGCCATCGCCGCGGCGGTCGAGGAGCAAGGTGCCGCGACCGGTGAGATCGCCAGCAGCGTCCAGCAGGCGGCTCAGGGCACGCAGGAGGTTACGCATACGATCGGGATCGTCGCGGAATCGAGCCAGCGTACCGGCTCGGCCGCCAACGATGTGACGCAATCGCTTGAGGACATGCTGCGCGAACAAGCGAATCTGAGCCAGGCGGTCCAGCAATTCCTGGCGCGCGTGCAGGCGCGTTAGACACGGGAGCGGGCCAGCTGTTCCGCCGGCCCGCCGCGCCCCTCCTTTCGTAGGGATTTTCTTTCCGGCCCGGTCGGGGTGCTATCTACCCTGACCGGGTTTTTTGCCGCAATGCGGCAATGGCTTGTAACGGCCCAGCGATACGTCGATAATCGCGGCTGAAAGTGGCGTTCGTTTTCAATCGGGCGCTTGAAAAATAAGACATTTTCCGGGTTTGGGAGGCCCGACGCGCATGAGCGAATTTCAGGTTTTCGATGTTCCCCCGGCGGCTGCGTCCCGCGCACTTATCAACGCAGCGCAGTACGAGGCGATGTACAAGAAGTCGGTCGAGGACAATGTCGGTTTCTGGCGCGAACAGGGCCAGCGCATCGACTGGATCAAGCCCTATACCCAAGTGAAGGATGTCGACTTCACGGGCGACGTCCGCATCCGCTGGTACCATGACGGCACGCTGAACGTCGCCGCCAACTGCATCGACCGCCATCTCCCGAAGCGGGCGAAGCAGACCGCGATCATCTGGGAAGGCGACGATCCTTCCGAATCGAAGCACATCACCTATGGCGAGTTGGCCGAGCAGGTCGGCCGCATGGGCAATGTGCTGAAGGCGCACGGCGTCAAAAAGGGGGACCGGGTCACCATCTACATGCCGATGATCCCGGAAGCGGCCTATGCGATGCTGGCTTGCGCCCGGATCGGCGCCATCCACTCCATCGTCTTCGGCGGCTTTTCGCCTGACAGCCTTGCCGGCCGCATCGTCGATTGCGATTCCAAGGTGATCATCACGGCCGATGAGGGCCTGCGTGGCGGCCGCAAGGTGCCGCTCAAGGCCAATGTCGACGCGGCGCTGAAGCAGTGCCCCGACGTCACGGCCTGCATCGTGGTGAAGCGGACCGGCGGCGGCATCGAAATGAAGGGCGGCCGCGACTTCTGGTACCATGACGAGGCGGCGAAGGTGTCGCCCGACTGCAAGCCGGAAGAGATGAATGCCGAGGATCCGCTCTTCATCCTCTATACTTCCGGCTCGACCGGCAAGCCCAAGGGCGTGCTGCACACGACCGGCGGCTATCTCGTCTATGCCTCGTTCACGCATCAATATGTCTTCGACTATCACGAAGGCGATATCTATTGGTGCACGGCGGATGTGGGCTGGGTGAC
>CAZUAL010000193.1:0-7885 GCA_964618305.1 uncultured Dongia sp.
TCACGCAGGCGACGCGCGCGTCGGGATGGGCCGCGAGGTAGAGGTCGACGATGCTGTCGGAGATGCGATCGCAGACCTTGTCCGGATGGCCTTCGGACACGCTTTCGCTGGTAAACAAATAGCTGGATTTCGACACTGGCAGGATTCCCGCAAAGATAAAGGTTCGACGAGTTCACGTGCGTGGCGGGAGGGGCGTTCGGCGGGGCTCGGTCCCCGGGAGAGGGGGCATGACACCGGATTCGACAGGAATTATCGCGGCCGCGGTGCGGCGGGGTTCTTGGTTGAGCGGGATTCGGCGGTCAAGCGGGTTTTGAGTGCGTGTGCCGAAGCCCAATTGGGCCCATTTACCGCTATTTAGGGGTTTCCTGCCGCCCTCAATCCTCGTCGGCAAGCGATGATTTGGCGAGCGACTTGGTGAGTTCGAAGATGCGCTTGCGGACCGATGCCTGTGGGATCTTGTAGTAGGCCCGGACCAGTTCAAGTGTTTCGCGCTTGGCCATCGGGTCGGGTTCGTATTCGACCGGGGCGGGGGTCGCGACACCCATCAGCTTGGATGGGCTCTTCTCCTGCACGGCGTTCGGCATGTCTTCGAAAAAGTAGGAGATCGGCACATCGAGCACGCGGCCGAGATCGAAAAGACGGCTGGAGCCAACGCGGTTCGCGCCGCGCTCATACTTCTGCACCTGCTGGAAGGTCAGTCCAATCGCTTCGCCGAGCTTCTCTTGGCTCATGCCGAGCAAGGTGCGTCGCAGCCTGATGCGCTGGCCCACATGCACGTCGATCGGATTCGGGAAGCCCTTGCTCGCCATGCGGCCGGACGATTTGCGTCCCTTCGGGCCGTTCCCTTGCTTGGTGGACTTTGCCATTTCTTTCCGCTCTCCTCGCGATCTCGCGGCGCAATGATCCGATGCCTGGAACTTTAGTCGGGCTGCCGCAGCCCGTATCCCACAGCGCCATCCGCTGCAGCCTTCAGCAAAGGCCTTTGGACATGTCGTTACAGCGGAATGCGCTAATCACTGTCATTCTGACGCGTTTCTCTTGTCACACGGATGAAGGCCGGTCAATTCCTTCATCATACCCTTGAAACGGGGTCACAGAAAACGCTCAACCGTCGGCTGAAGTTCCAGTTCATCTTACGCAGAACGTCGGCGCCGGACCATAGGAATGAGTGCTACAAGTACGAGAATTCCCGGCGTCCATAAACCATATTGCGCGAACAAAGTCGGCGCCAAGGCGGGGGGCAGATCGGCGTCGATGACGGCTACCGTGCCAAGCTCTGATTGTTTCTCGATACGTCCATATGCATCGATAACACCTGAGATTCCTGTGTTGGCGGCACGCACAAGAGGAATGCCTTCCTCCACCGCGCGGAAGCGTGCCGACGCAAAGTGCTGGTATGGCCCAGGCGAATTTCCGAACCAGCCATCGTTCGTGACATTCACCAACCAATCCGGGCGATGCGTTTCATCAATAACGGCGCCGGGAAATATCACTTCGTAGCAGATGGACGGACCCACATCCGGCGCGCCCGGCACGGCGATTGTTGCCGGCCCCGGTGCCGCGCTGAAGTCCATGGCACCCGGTGTCAGCTTGCTGATGAAGGGGAAGAGAGATCGGAAGGGGACATACTCCCCAAGGGGTACGAGATGCGCCTTGTCGGCAGTTGCCGTGATCCGGCCTTGATCGTCCAGAACGACCAGCGAATTCCAGATTTGGGTCAGATCTCCCACGTTCGGCACGCCCCGGATGGTGCCGGCCAGCAATGCGCCCTTTGGTGGAATGATACCTGCGATAATCTGTCGCAGGTCCGGTTGCCGGTCGAGCAGAAAGGGAATGGCCGACTCGGGCCAGATGATGTGCGTGACCTGATCGAGTCCCGGCGTCGAGCGTGTCAGCTGCAGATGTTTCTCGAAATGCTGGGTCCAGAATCCACCTTGCAGCTTCTCGACTTGGCTGACATTCGCCTGGACGATCCTGAGCTTTATGCCGGCAACATGCTCGCCCATGTCACCCGACAGGCGCCATGCCCCCGCAGCCCACAGCAAAGCCAGAACAGCAACCGCTCCAGCGCAAGTTCTCCGGGCGCGTCGGCTTTCGTTTGCGGCGAGACTCGCCGGTAAAGTGAATATCCCGACCGTGACTAGACCAAGGCCCCAACTGCCCCAAACAGACGCCGATTGCATCATTGCCGGGGTCGCGTCCCAGACATAGGCCGCAAGGTTCCAGGCATAGCCGGTCAGCACATGGCTGCGCAGCCATTCCGTAATCACCCAGAAAGCGGCGAAGGCGATGATGCGGCCGGGGCCGAGATCATCCCGGCGCCAGACGGCCGCCGCAGCCAACGCCGGATAGAGCGCCAGATACGAGGCAAGTCCGGCGATCACCGGCGGCATCATCCAGCCGAAGCGGTAGATGTCGAGCAGGAACGAATTGGCGATCCAGAAATTGCCGGCGGCGAAATGACCGAAGGCCCAGAACCAGGCGACGTTGAAGCCTTGGCGGCGCGTCGGCGCCGCCTGCACCAGCCAATAGAGGCCGATGAGGGAGACCGCGAAAATCGGTGCCAAATGCACTGGCGCGAAGGCGAGGGCCGAGATCGCGCCGAGCAATGCCGCGAAGCCACGACGGCGCCAGCCTGCCAGCCCCGCTATGCGGGCGTGAAGCCGCGCCATCACTTGCATGGGATCAGTCCTTTGCTGCCGTTTCCGGCGCCTTGCTGGAATCGGGCACGTTGCGCACGCGCAACCGCTTGATGCGCCTGGGATCGGCGTCGAGGACTTCGAAGACGATGCCGGAGGAATGCGTGACCAGCTCGCCGCGCAACGGCACGCGGTCGGTCAGGGACATGACCAGGCCGCCCAGCGTGTCTATATCGGCTTCGCGCTCCTCGTCGGTGAGGACGGGTCCGACCCTCTCCTCGAATGTCTCGATCGTGGTGCGCGCGTCGGCTAGCAACGTGCCGTCGGGCCGCGCGACCAGATGCGGCCCCTTCACGACATCATGCTCGTCCTCGATTTCACCGATGATCTCCTCGACCAGATCCTCGATGGTGACGAGTCCGTCGATGCCGCCATATTCGTCGACGACCAGCGCCATGTGGGCGCGGCCGTGGCGCATCTGCAGCAGCAGATCGAGCACCGGGATCGATGGCGAGATGAACATCGGCTCGCGGATGATCTTCTTCAGCTGGAATTTCTCGGGATCGGGGAAGAAGGTCAGCACATCCTTGGCGTGCACGATGCCGACGATATCGTCGAGATCCTCGCGATAGATGGGCAGGCGCGAATGGCCGAACTCGCGGACCATCTGGATGATGCCTTTGAGGTCGATGTCCTCCGGCGCCGCCTTGATGTCGGCGCGCGGCACCATGACGTCATAGGCGGTCAAGTCACCGAGCTTGAGGACGTTAAGCAGCAGGGAGGATTCGTTGGAATCGAGCGGCGGCTCGCCGTCATCGCCGGCTTCCGATTCTTCGATCAGTTCCTCGATAGCGTCGCGCAGCGCATTCTCGCTGCTGGCCTTCCTGCGGAAGAGGCGCATCAGGCCCTTGAACCCCAGGCGCGGTTTACCCGTTTCATCGGCCGCGCCGCTTCTAGACGGTATGTCGCTCATAACCTTTCCAAACTCTTCTCATGCATATGGATCGGGCCAGCCGAGGCCAGCCATGATTTCCCGTTCCAGCTTTTCCATGGCGCTGGCATCGCGGGGGCGCTCGTGATCGAAGCCCAGCAAATGTAGCACACCATGGATGACCAGATGGCAATAGTGCTGCGCCAGTTCCTTACCCTGTTCCTTCGCCTCGCGCCGGATCGTACCCAGGGCCAGAACGATATCGCCCAAGGCCCAGGGATAGGTCGGCGGGACGCCCTTGGGCGGCATCCCGGCATCGAGCGCCGCGAAGGACAGAACGTTGGTCGGCTTGTCCTTGCCCCGATAGTCGCGGTTGAGATGGTGCACGCCGCGGTCGCTATCAAGGATGAGGCCCAGTTCGATTTTTCCAGCCTCGCGCAAGCGCTTGCGCTTCAGCGATTTGGCGCCGAGCGCCGCTTTGATCGCCGCGCGGGCGGCCCGGCGCGCGATCTTTTCGGCGTCCGGCAGGGACCGCAGCCAGCCCTTGTCCGCGACCGCGATGCCGATCCTGACCGTTGGGCCGCTGCGACTGTCGCCGGTGGCGCTCACCCTTTCCCCGCCGCCTTGCGGTCGCGTGCGTCATAGGCGCCGACGATGCGCGCCACCAGCGGATGGCGCACGACATCGACGTCGGAGAAGCGGGCGACGCCCAGCCCCTGGATGCCCTCGACCGCTTCGAGCGCGTCCTTGAGGCCCGATTTCGTGCCGCTCGGCAGATCGATCTGGGAAAGGTCGCCGGTGATCGCCATGCGCGAGCCCTGACCGAGACGCGTCAGAAACATCTTCATCTGCATCGGCGTCGTGTTCTGCGCCTCGTCGAGGATGACGAAGGAATGGGCGAGCGTGCGGCCGCGCATGAAAGCAAGCGGCGCCACCTCGATCTCGCCCGAGGTCATGCGCTTAACCACCTGGTCGCCCGGCAGCATGTCGTTCAGAGCGTCATAGAGCGGGCGCAAGTAAGGATCGACCTTCTCCCGCATGTCGCCGGGCAGGAAGCCCAGCTTCTCGCCCGCTTCCACCGCCGGGCGCGAGAGGATGATGCGGTCGACCGCACCCTTCGTCAGCATCGCGACGGCGACGGCCACCGCCAGATAGGTCTTGCCGGTACCCGCCGGGCCAAGGCCGAAGACCAGCTCATGCTCGTGCAGCATGCGCATGTACTTCGCCTGCATGGCCGAGCGCGGAGTGATGTGCCGCCGCGCCGTGCGGATCGCCATCCCGTCCTTGCCGCTGCCGCCGTCAAAAAGATTGGGCTCCAGCCCGTCATCTTCCTGCGACAGGCGCAGTGCCGCATCGACCTCGCCGGGATCGACCTCAAGCCCGCGCTTCAGGCGCTGATAAAGGCCGGTCATCACCTGCCTTGCCGTCGCCACCGCATTCTCCGGCCCGGAGATGGCGAGCTGGTTGCCGCGCGGCACCATCGAGACGCCGAGCGCCTGCTCGATCCGAGCCAGATGCTGGTCGTGATGACCAAAGAGCTGCGGCAGAAGCCGGTTGTCTTCGAATTGCAGATGGATGGGTGTGGCGATCGGGGCGAGGGGGGGGGCGCTCACGCGATGGCTCTCTCCGGTTGGACTTGCGCGACGGGCCCCGTCGCCAGGATGCCGCCCAGGGTGAAATGCCCCAGGTCGGTGATCTCGACATCGACGATCTTGCCGATGAGATGTTCCGGGGCGATGACATGCACCGCCTGCAGATAGGGCGACTTGCCGACCAGCTGGCCCTTGTCGCGGCCCCGCTTTTCCAGCAGCACGGGGATGGTCTTGCCAACCGTGGCGCGGTTGAAGTCGACCAATTGCTTTTCCAGCAGGGCCTGCGCCTGCTTGAGGCGCGCGTTCATCACACCCTGCGGCACCTGTGCCGCCATCACGGCGGCAGGCGTGCCCGGGCGCGGCGAATAGTTGAACGAGAAGCTCTGCGCGAACGTTACGTCTTCGATGAGCTTCATCGTCGCGTCGAATTCGGTATCCGTCTCGCCCGGAAAGCCGATGATGAAATCGGAGGAAAGCGCCATGTCCGGCCGTGCCGCCTTGAGCCTATAGACGAGGCGGCGGTAATCGTCGGCCGTGTGCTGCCGGTTCATCTCGGCCAATATCCGGTCCGCGCCAGATTGCACGGGAAGATGCAGGAACGGCATCAATTGCGGAAGATCGCCGTGTGCCCGGATGAGATCATCGTCCATATCCCGGGGGTGCGAGGTCGTGTAGCGGATGCGCAGGATCTCCGGCACCTTCTCGGCGATATGGTAACAGAGCCGCGCCAGATTCCAGCTCGATCCGTCCGGGCTTTCGCCGTGATAGGCGTTGACGTTCTGCCCCAGCAGCGTGAGCTCGCGGGCACCCAGGGTCGCGAGGCGCTTGGCTTCCGCCACCACCTGGTCGACGGGGCGCGAGAACTCGGCGCCGCGCGTATAGGGCACGACACAGAAAGTACAGAACTTGTCGCAACCTTCCTGGATGGCGAGGAAGGCGGAGATGCCTTGCGATTCCGATGTCTGCGGCAGGTGGTCGAATTTCGATTCTGCTGGAAAGTCGGTCTCCAGCACGCCGGCGCCCTTGTGCTTGCGCGGGGCATTGCTGCCGCGCTTCAGGTCCCGCGCCCGGGTGGCGCGCGCCACCATTTCGGGGAGGCGATGATAGGTCTGGGGCCCCAGGACGATGTCGATCTCCGGCATCCGGCGCATGATCTCCTCGCCCTCGGCCTGCGCGACACAGCCGGCAACAGCGATGATCATGTCCTCTCCTTCCGCCTGCCGGCGCGCCTGTTCCAGGCGCAGGCGGCCGATCTCGCTGAAGGTCTTCTCCGAAGCCTTCTCGCGGATATGGCAGGTGTTGAGGATGACCATGTCGGCATTGGCCGGGTCGTCGGTCGGACCATAGCCCAAAGGCGCCAGGACGTCGGCCATGCGGGCCGAGTCATAGACGTTCATCTGGCAGCCATAGGTTCGGATGAAGAGCTTCTTAGCCAAGGCGGATTCCGGTCCTCACAAGTCTCGGGCCGTGGCTAAAGCGGTGGTGAACACGCCGATGCGCTCGATTCATAAAATAAAAGATACCACGCCCAAGGGGCGGGGTGTACCCCATTCCGGGACGTCTCGCAAATGTCTCTATCGTATTGAAATATAAATGAAATAATCCCAGATTGCGAGGCTGTTCCCAGCTCGTTAATGTGCCGGCCATCATGACAGAGCAAATCCCCTATCTTTCCCCCGACATCATCAACGCCAAGCTCGACTATAAGAGCCTCGTTGATGCCCTCCGCGACGCCTTTGCCGGTGATTGGACGGTACCCGTCCGGCACCATCACGGCATTCCGATCCCGGGCGAGGAGGACCAGACCCTGCTCCTCATGCCGGCCTGGGATGCCGGCAAATCGGTCGGCATCAAGATCGTCACCATCACGCCGGGGAATGGCGGGCGGAACCTCCCCGCCGTGCAGGGCATCTATCTGCTGCTCGATGGCCTGACCGGGGCGCCCAAGGCGCTGATGGACGGGAAATGCCTCACCGTGCGGCGCACCGCAGCGGCCTCGGCCCTGGCAGCGAGCTATGCGGCGCGGAAAGATGCCAGCGTCCATCTGATGGTCGGCGCCGGCGCGCTGTCACGCCCGCTTATCGAGGCGCACCGCGCGGTGCGGCCCATCACGAAATCCATGCTCTGGGCCCGCGATTTCGGCAAAGCCCAGGCGGCCGTGGCCGAAATGGCGCAGGCCGGTATCAAAGTCGAGGCGGTCAAAGATATCGAGGCGGCTGTCCGTTTGGCCGACATCATCAGCACCGGGACGCTCTCACGCGAACCTTTGGTAAAGGGTGCCTGGCTCAAGCCCGGTGCTCATCTCGACCTCGTCGGCGCCTTCCTCCCCGACATGCGCGAAAGCGATGACGAGGCGGTCCGCAAATCGACCGTCTTCGTCGACACGCGCGAAGGGGCCCTGAAAGAAGCAGGCGACATCGTCCAAGCGATCAACGCCGGTGTGCTGTCGGAACAGGGCATCGCCGCCGACCTCTTCGACCTCGCTCGCGGCAAGCACAAGGGCCGCAAGTCCGACGACGAGATCACGCTGTTCAAATCCGTCGGCACCGCGATCGAAGATCTGGCGGCGGCAAGGCTGTTGATGGACCGGGTCTGAGCGCGGCCCCCCTCCCGACCTCCCCCCTGAAGGTGGGAGGAGTCGCTGTGGCAACGGTCTGTTTTCAACGCCCTCCCACATTCAGGGGGGAGGGTTGGGTGGGGGGCGGGAAGCGACAGGTCTTACT
>CAZUAL010000194.1:0-7828 GCA_964618305.1 uncultured Dongia sp.
CCGTCATTGGTCTGGAAGGTCAGCGCGCCGGCGTCCTCGCCCTGCGCCAGCTCGCCCCGGTCCTGTAGCTCCGTCCGGATCGCGTCATTGATGGCGCGAACATCGGCCCGGCGATGCGCCATCGCAACCCGCGTCCCGTCCGGCCGCTCGTCGCGATCGGCAAGATAATCGCGCACGATCTGGCCGCGCGCGTCCTCGCCGGTTTCGGCAAAGCTGATATTGCCGTGATCCCGATAGGCCGCCAGCCCTTCGGCCGTCCGGTGCGTGGCGAAGTCAACCGACGCCTCCCGCTGCCAGTCCACGCGCTGCCGGCGTATCTCGGAAAGCTCGGCATGGCCGATTTCCTCCGTGATCGCCCGGAACGGTGCGCCGGCCCCGATCGCCTGCAACTGCTCATGGTCGCCTACAAGGACGATCTTCGCCCCGCGCGCCTCGGCCTCGCCAACGAAGCGGGCGAGCTGCCGGCTCCCGACCATGCCGGCCTCGTCGATCACGAACACGTCGCCGCGGCCGATCGTGCCGCGGTTGTTCTCCCAACCGCGGGACCATGATGCGAGGGTGCGGCTCTGGATGCCGGAACTTTCCTCCAAGCCCTCGGCCGCCTTCCCCGACAGCGCCGCGCCGTGGACCTGATAGCCTTCGGCCTCCCATGCCTCGCGCGCGGCCGCGAGCATGGTGGACTTGCCAGCGCCGGCATAACCGACAACGGCCGCGATCCTCTCCGGCCCGGTAATATGCTCGATCGCCCCGCGCTGCTCGTCGGACAGCCGGGCGGAAGCATCGCCGGCGCTGCGCTGAATGGCGGCGTCCTGCCGATCTATGGCGCGCTCGACATGCCGGCGATCGACGCCATGACCATGCGCACCGTGCATCCGCTGCGCGCTCTCGATCATGCCGGATTCGATCTCGACCATTTCGCGGGTGGAATACCGCGCAAGCTCGATCTCGCCGGTTGCCGGGTCCGCGCGCTCGGCCTGCAACTCCACCAGCGCCGGCGAGGCCATCACCTTCGCAAAGGCGCTCTGGAACTCCTGCACATCGTCGTTGATGTAGCGATGCAGCGTCCGCGCAACGTCGCGCCGGTCGAACACGCTCTTTTCCCCGGTGATGAGGGTTAGAACCTGCTCGGGCTTCTCCCGGATCAGCTCGGCATTACGCCGGGCCGCATCCTCGTCTAGCCGCGACCGCGACACGTCGAGGCCGCGCCGCTCCATCTGCGTGGCATGGACGCCCATATGCTCGGTTGGCGAAATCTCTAGCCCGCGCTCCATGTGCGAACGATGGTCGATGCGAATATCAAGCCCGGCCATCGCCAGCCGCTCGTTCGCGATCCCCTCCCATGTCTGCCGAAGGTCGCGAAGCTGCATGTCGGTCGTCGCAAGCCCATTCGACAGCAGCCATTTGTTTTCGCGCTCAAGATAGGTCTTCTCGCCTAGACCGTCCTCCGTCACCTGCCGCGTGGTCATAAGAATATGCGCATGGTGATTGCGAACGTCGCTCGCCTCGTGCGGCGCATGAATGGCGAAGTCCACGGCCGCGCCGTAGCGGTCGGCCAGCTCCTGCGCCATCTCCCGCGCCGCCTCTAGCCGCTGCTCGGCCGATAGCTCATGCGGCAAGGCAATCTCGAACTCCCGCGCAACGCGGGCATCCTTACGCTTCTCGGCAAACTCGGCGGCGTTCCACAAGTCCGACCGATCCCGCGCCCAATCGGCGTTGACGCCCTCGGGCAAGACGATCTCGGCATGTTCAACGCCCTGCTTGGCCGTGTAGTCGTGCGTGATCCCGTCGCGCTCGTTGGTCAGCTTCTCCCCGGCACGATAAGCCATCGAGGCGACGGCGCTACGGCCACCCGCCCGCGAAACTGGCTTCATGCTCAAATGGTAGATCGCCAACCTGTTGCCTCGATCCCGTTTCAGCCATTCCCGCCAGCCGCCAAGCTGGCGGCGCGCTGAGTTGCGCAGTAACTCGTAAGTGCGCCCTTCTCAACTTAATCGCTTCGCTCTTTCGTCGCTCGGTGTGGCGCTTGCGGCAAGGTCGGTCCGATGAACTGAGGCCCGGATTGTGCTGCAAAGCCGCCGAAAATTCAAGGTGGCGCATAATCGTGTTTGGTGACGCTGCTTGCATCGGATAGACTACGGCTCAAATTGGGAGTGCAGACCGATGGCAATAGACAGCACCGGAACACTTGCGTTGCTGATCGACGGCGACAATGCCACGCCGAAAATCATAACCGGGCTGCTGGCCGAGATCGCCAACTATGGCACCGCCAGCGTCAAGCGCATCTATGGCGATTGGACCAAGCCGAACCTCAACGGCTGGAAAGAGTGCCTGCTGGAACACTCGATTCAGCCGGTCCAGCAGTTCGCCTATACGACCGGGAAGAATGCCACTGACGGCGCGATGATTATCGACGCGATGGACTTGCTCTATACCGGCCGCTTCTCCGGTTTCTGCATCGTCTCAAGTGATAGCGACTTTGCCCGACTGGCCGCGCGCATCCGTGAGCAAGGCGTCATCGTCTATGGGTTCGGGGAGCGCAAGACGCCCCGCCCCTTCATCACCGCTTGCGACAAGTTCGTTTATTTCGACGTGCTCAACACGGCCGGGGAACAGAAGGAAGCGGAAGCCGTCGCCGCGCCTAAAGCGACCGCCGCCAAGCCTGCACCGGCGAAAGCGGCACTCGATCGCGCTGCTCTCGACATGCTGGCGAAAGCTGTCACCGCCTCGGCCGACGAAGACGGCCGCGCCAATCTGGCCCGCGTCGGCGCGCACCTGGCGAAACAGTCGCCGGATTTCGACGCCCGCAACTATGGCTTTCCCCGTCTCTCCGATCTGGTCGAGGCGTCGGGCACTGTCGAGGTCGAGCGCATTGGCGAAAATCCGAAAATCATCATGGTTCGCCTCAAGGGCGGACCAGCCCCTCGCCCCGCTAGATAGAAGGAAATGACACATGGCGCGCAAGACGATCGAACAGCGGTTGGCCGAGCTGGATGCGCAGCGCGCCACACTCAAGGCCCGGCTCGGTAAACAGGAGCGCGCCAACGATACCCGCCGCAAGGTGCTGCTCGGCGCGCTCGTTCTGCATCGCCTCGAAAGCGGCAAGGATGAGGAATTTTCCCGACGCCTCCGCGAATGGCTCAAGCGCGAGCTGCCCGACTTCCTGACGCGCCCCGGAGATAAGGAACTCTTTGCCGATCTGATCGCCAGCGCGCCGGCCAGGGAGACGACAGACAGCGCCGGGGGGGCCGCCTCATGAATCAGGCGACGTTAGCCTGGGCCGCGTTCAAGAACATGCTGCGCGCCGCCGCGCGTGATCCGGTATGGGCTATTTCCAGCATCCTCATGTCGCCCTTCCGGGCTGGCCGCTATCTGCTGCAAGTCGGCTTCTTCGTCTTTCTGGTCACGCTGATGCTCGCCGTTGCGGCCAATGGGATTCCGCAAGAATGGTGGATCGCTAGAACGATTGCCGGCTTGCTCCTACTGCTGTTCTTCCTGGTCCTCGTTTTCCGTGTCCTCACCAATCCCCTCATTGAGCATTTCGGGGACATGGAGGGCGAAACCCACGGCTCGGCCCGCTTCGCCACGGCAAAGGAAACCGCCGCCCTCGCCCGCGCCAGCTCGGGCCTGCTGATCGGCCGCGATCCGAAAACCGCGAAGCTGCTGCGCTATGACGGCCCGGCCCATCTGCTGACGATGGCACCGACGCGCACCGGCAAGGGGGTGGGAACCATCATCCCGAACCTGCTCACCGCCGACCGCTCCGTAATCTGCATCGACCCCAAGGGCGAAAATGCCAAGATCGCCGGCCGCGCCCGCCAGACCTTCGGCCCGGTCCACGTCCTCGACCCCTTCGGCGTCACCGGCCAGCCCTCGGCCGCCTTCAATCCGCTCGACCAGCTCGACCCGGCCGGCCTCGATGTCGCGGAAGATGCAACCACGCTGGCCGACGCCCTCGTGTTCGATGAACCGGGCATGGCCGGCGAAGCGCATTGGAACGAGGAAGCCAAGGCGCTCATTGCCGGCCTGATCCTCCATATTGCCGCCACCGAGCCGCGCGACAGGCGAAACCTCGCCACCCTGCGCGAAGCCCTCACCCTCGCCCCTGAAGCCTTCGCGGCGCTACTGAAGGACATGCAGGCGTCAACGGCCGCCGGCGGCCTGATCGCCCGCGCCGCAAATCGCCACCTCGGCAAATCCGACCGGGAAGCGGCCGGCGTCCTCTCGGCCGCGCAGCGCCATACCCATTTCCTCGACAGCCCCCGCATGGTCGCGGTCCTCGGCCGCTCGGATTTTCGTTTTGGCGATCTCAAGCGCCGCAACGCCTCGGTGTTCCTCGTCCTGCCGCCCGATCGGCTCACCACCTATTCCCGATGGCTGCGTCTGCTCGTCTCGCAAAGCCTGATCGATATGGCGCGCGACCCCGCCAAGCCGGCCGCCCCGGTCCTCTATCTGCTCGATGAGTTCGCCGCCCTCGGCCATCTGGCCCCCGTCGAGCGCGCAATGGGCCTCATGGCCGGCTATGGCGTCCAGCTCTGGCCGATCCTGCAAGACGTTCACCAGCTCCGCGCCACCTACGGGCAGCGCGCCGGAACCTTCCTGTCGAACGCCGGCGTCCTACAGGTGTTCGGCGTCAACGATCACGACAGCGCCCGGCTTGTCTCCGATCTGCTCGGGCAAGAAACCGTTGTGTTCCAGACCATAAGCCGGGCGCTCGATTCCGAGAAATCCGGCATATCCTACGGCGAGCAACACACGGCCCGCCCGCTGCTGACCCCCGATGAGGTCCGCAACCTGCCGCAGCATGTCGAATTGCTGTTCCTCGCCGGGCAACGGCCGATCGTCGCCGGCAAACTCGCCTATTACGCCGATGCAGAATTTCGGGGGCTGTTCGACCAGGCATGAAGGATGAAACCATGACCGACCCCGATACATCCGAATGGCCCGATCCCGCCGACAAAGCCCATGCCGTCGAACAAGCCAACCGGCTCCGCAACCAGGTCGCAAAAGGCGGTTTGCGGTTTGAAGCCTATCTACCGCCGTCTCTGGCCCTGTGGCTGCTCGACCTGATCGAACAGGGCAAGTTCCTTGATCCGTCCGAAGCCGTGTTCGTGATCCTGGGCGAGCATAAGGAGCTGGAACCCCATTCCGATCTGCGCCGGGAACTGCTCAAGCGCAGCATCGAGGCGGCGGCCGATGATCCCCGGCCGGGGATTTCGGGCGAGGAAATGAAAGCGGAGCTGCGCGAAAAGCGAAAAGTCCCCCTGCCCGAACCGGCCAGATGGGAAAAGCGGTCCCGGCGCTGACGCGCCGGGGCTTCTCTCTTGCGGCCCTCCGGTCGCTACGGCGCTATATGGGAGCGCGCTCCCTCCGGGCCGGGGCCGGCTGCTCGCCGGCATCGCTCAACCTAGCCACACCCGCGACGGTAGCCCCCGGCCGGCCCGCTCTCATCATCTAGGGCCGTAGGGACGGCCGGGGGCGGTTTGTTGGCGCACAACTTGCCAAATTGCTTGTTTGCCGACTTGCCAGCAATCAGGCAATCGCCTCAAGGCCCCTTTTCTGAATAACGGTCAGCAGCCGCAGCGCCGGCCCGCCGGGCTTCTTCACCCCACGTTCCCAATCTGACACCAGCCCCTTGCTCACGTTAAGATAGCGGGCAAAGACAGGCTGCGAGATACGCTCACGTTCTCGAATAGAACGGATTTCCTCGGGGGTCAGCGGCTCAACCGTTGTCAGGCACCCCTCGTCAAATTCGCGCATCGTCTGCTTGTCGATCGCGCCGGACTCATAGAAGCCTTCCATCATCTCATGGACGGCCGCCAGAGCTTCACTCTTGTAAGTCTTGCTCATCGCAATTCACCTCGAACATTCGATCCGCAGCAACTTCCGCGTCCATCTGCGCATCTGCAAACCCCAAGACCAGCTTTGCGGCCTTCTTCAAGTAGGCTTCTTCCGCATCATCAAGGTTCGCCATATCGCTCTTGGCAAACCCGAACGCAAAAACTGCCCTCGTCTCCGCGCGGAAGAAAACCAGCGTTCGGAAGCCGCCAGACTTTCCAGCACCAGGCCGCGCGACTCGCTGCTTGATAAG
This sequence comes from uncultured Dongia sp., assembly GCA_964618305.1. Classification (GTDB taxonomy): domain Bacteria; phylum Pseudomonadota; class Alphaproteobacteria; order Dongiales; family Dongiaceae; genus Dongia. The sequence continues at coordinate 6,089 of CAZUAL010000194.1, forward strand.
GCCGGCCCCTAGATCGGCGTCGATCTGGCCGCGCTCGGCGCGCTCTACAGCCTCACAAAGCATCGCGTCAGAGATTTTCTCCTTTCGGGCAAACTTGTGAAACCGGCTGTTTTTGAAAACCCTCACGCGACTTCCTTGCCCCTGAATATATGACACATAGCGTTACACTTCAAGGTCCCTATCGCACCGCCGCTTTGCTGGCAATCAAGCATTATGTTTTGCCAGCAAGTCAGCAAGCGCCTCGCGCATGAGGTCTTCAATGGAGCGGTCGGTGTCCGCTGACAGCCGCTTAACCCGGCGATGTTCCTCCGGCTCCACCACGACTGTCACCCGCTTCATTCCGGCCCGCGTGGCGGCATGGTAACGCTTACCCTCGGCACGATCCGGGGACGGCGCGGGGGCGGATTCCACGATAGGCGCAACAGGCGGCGGGGTCTGCGCGCCCACGGCCTTCATGCTCGCGGCTAAACTCGGTCTTTTCGACATGGTTTTATCCCATCAAACTGCCAGTTTGCCAGCAATACCATTATGCCTAATTGCTGGCAATACAGCTTGCCGTCAAATCAGCAATTGGCTTCTAAGCCAGGCCAGCAATTCGGACACTTCCTCGCTGGCTTTGCCGGCCGGCTCATACTCTGGAGCGGTTTTGCCGGCCGTGAGCGCATGTCCGAAAGCCGCCCGCTGCTGGAAGGCGACGGGGGCAACCTCCAAGCCGTGAACCTGAACGGCTTCCCGCGCATCGGCCAGAAGCTGCGTGGCACGCGGCGGCACGGCGTTCAAAACGACAAAGGCCGGCTTTTGGGCGAGTTTCACCAGCTCGGCCGTGCTTCCGATCGCGCGAAGATCGAGGATTCCGGCTCGGCACGGGATCAACACCAGGTCGGCCGATCGCGTTGCCGCCATTGCGGCCGCTTCCGAGTGTGGCGCGGTGTCGATCACGACCAGCTCGGCCCCGCCATCGGTCGCGGCCTGCAAACCTTGCGGCAAACGAGTGTGAGGAAGCGCGACGACAACCGGGGCCTCACCTTGTCGGCTATCACCCCATCCGGCGGCGCTTGCCTGGGGGTCAAGGTCGATGATAGCGGCGGGAAGCCCGGCCGCCTCGGCGGCCGTGGCAAGGTGCAAGGCGAGGGTGGTTTTTCCAGCCCCGCCTTTTTGGCTGACGATGGCGATTGTTTTCATATTGCTGGCATAGCAGCAACCCGCATTGACGGCAAGAATTTTTGCTTAAATGCCTTATTGCTGGCAATACAGCAAAAATTAAGTGCCAACCTTGCCCCTCGCCCCCTCTCGAAAGCCCATAGGACAGTTGCCGCCGGCGCGAACGTGGCGGTTTTGCTGCGAGAGTGCCGCTTCCCGATCCGCCTTATATGCGGATCGGAACCGCCGCAGGGCCGCGAGAGCGGCCCGAACAGCGGCGACTGCTTATGTTTGCCCTTTTAGATAAAGATCAGATGGGGATTCAGTCTGGTTATCGGACTCACGTTTCATCACACTCTTTGCCAGCATCACGAGGGCCTTGCCGAGCGGGCTATCACCGGCGTCGAGTTGCGTCCGCTCATCGAGGGGCAGGGTGGTCTTGTAGGCGTCGATTGCCTCGCTCCATGCCTGCTGATCCTGTCCATGATCGGCAGGCGGGGGCGGGGCCTTGCCAAATCTACCGAGAAACTGACGGGCCTTTTCCGGCAAGGACAGGCGATAGGCGTTGCTCGTCTGCTGGACCTGTGGGCCGCGCCCCTC
>CAZUAL010000195.1:0-7768 GCA_964618305.1 uncultured Dongia sp.
GCCGTGCGGCGCGACAGCGGTGTCGCGGTCGAGGTCGGCCGTTCCGAGAAGATGTCGAAATCGAAGAAGAACGTGGTGGCGCCCGATGTCATCATCGGTGCCTATGGCGCCGACACGGCCCGCTGGTTCGTCCTCTCCGACAGCCCGCCGGAGCGCGACATGGAATGGACGGCGGCCGGCGTCGAGGGCGCCTGGCGCTTCGCCCAGCGCCTGTGGCGCCTGGTCAGCCAATGGCTGGAGGCGCACCCGGCCCTCAAGGAAGCCCGCGGCGGCGTGCCGGGAGATCTCGCCGACGGGGCCACGGCCCTGCGCCGGGCGACCCACAAGGCGATCGCCGGGATCTCCGAGGATATCGAGAAATTCCGCTTCAACCGCGGGGTTGCCAAGCTCTACGAGTTCGCCAACACGCTTTCCGAGGTCGCGGACAAGGATTTGGCCGATGCGGGCGGCCTTTTTGCCCGCAAGGAGGCGCTGGAGGCCCTGGCCCAGCTCATCGGCCCGATGATGCCGCACCTGGCGGAGGAAATCTGGGCGGCGCTCGGCCACGGAAAGCTCCTTGCCGAGACGGCTTGGCCGGAGGCCGATCCAGCGCTTATCATCGACAACACCGCGACCGTCGCCATCCAGGTCAACGGCAAGCTGCGCGCGACCATCCAGTTGCCGCGCGACTGCGCCAAGGACCAGGCGGAAGCGGCAGCTTTGGCGGAGGAGGCGGTCAAACGCGCCCTCGACGGCAAGGCGCCCAAGAAAATCGTCGTGGTGCCGAACAGGATCGTCAATGTCGTGGTCTAGAAGAGACGTCATCCGCATGGGTCTGGCCGGGCTGTCCTTGACGGCGGCGGGTCCAATCCTTTCCGCCTGCGGCTGGAAGCCGCTTTACGGCAAGTCGAGTGTCACCCCGAGCGGCAATGCGACGGTGGATGCGAACCTCGCCGCCATCGCCATCAAGGAACCGTTCTGGGAGCGGGACGCGGCCCCCTTCGGCGATCTCAGCGCCGGCAGCCGCGCCAAATACGATGCGCGCACGTCGCAGATCCTGCACAACGCGCTGCGCGACGGGCTCAATCCCTACGGCCAGCCCTCGGCACCGGCCTATACGCTGGCGGTCAAGCTGACGGAGAGCATCACCCGCACCATCACCGCCGATGAAGGCGATGCGCGGCGCGAGGATCTGACGCTTGTTGCTTCCTATGTGCTGTCCGACCTCAAGGGCAACGAGCTGATGAAGCAGAAGTCGCGCTCGATCATCTCCTATACGGTGCTGCAGGATCCCTATCAGGATGTCGAGGCCAGGAACGACGCCCGCGACCGCACAGCGCGGCAGCTGGCCGAGCTTATCAAGCAGCGTGTCTCGGCCTATTTCGCGGCGCAAGGCTGACGCCGCGCTTTTGCGCCCATGAAGCTGGAAAAGCAGCCGCTCGAGAAATTCCTCAAGGAGCCGGCGCCCAATGTCGCCGCCGTGCTCATCTTCGGGCCGGACGAAGGCATGGTGCATGAGCGCGCGACGCTCATCAGCCGCGCCATTCTCGGTGACGGCGACGATCCCTTCCGCTTGGCCGAACTCACCGGCGACGACATCAAGTCCGACCCCGCCCGCCTCATCGACGAGGCGCGCGCCATCGCCATGATGGGGGGACGGCGCGTCGTGCGCGTGACCCGGGTCAGCGACACGCATGAAGGCGCCTTCGCCGCCCTTCTCGCCGATCAGAGAGACGGCGCCCAGTGCCTCACCGTGATCGAGGCCGGCGATATCGGCGGCAAGTCGAGCCTGAAGCGCTTGTTCGAGAACGCCGGCAACGCCGCCGCCATCGCCTGCTACCGCGACGAGGCGTCGGCCCTCCCTGCCCTCATCACCCAGCATCTGAAGAATGCGGGGCTGGAAATCGACCGCGACGCAGTGGGCTATCTGGCTGCCAATCTGGGCGGCGACCGCGGCATCACGCGGGCCGAGCTCGACAAGCTCATCCTCTACATGGGTGCGGAAAAGAAGGTCACGATCGAGGACGCGATGGCCTGTGTCGGCGATCAATCGGCCGTGGGCCAGGACGATCTATGCGCCGCAATCGGCCTGGGCGATCTCAAGGGGCTGGAGCGGCAGATCGAGCGCAATCTTGCCGAGACCAATGAGATCTCGCTGATCCGCGCCGTGGCGCGGCACTTCCTGCGGCTTCACCAGGTGGCCGGGCGCGTGGCCGGCGGCGAGCCCCTGGAGGCCGCCATGTCGGCCCTGCGCCCGCCCGTCTTCTGGAAGGCGGCGGAGGGTTTCAAGAATCAGAGCCGCCGCTGGAACGTGGAGGCGATCGGCCAGGCCCTGCTGCGCCTCTCCGAGATCGAGGCGGATGCCATGCGCCAGCATCAGTTCGCCGACACGCTCATCCGCCGCGGCCTCATGGAAATCGCCGCCATGGCGGCGCGCCGCTGAGGCGGCTTTACACCAGGCGCTTTCAATTCGTCCGCGGTCTGGCGAAGGGACTCAAGCCCAGCCAGGTCTGCATCGATTCCGCAACAACCTTGTCGCCGTCGAGCTGCAGGCGCCCAGCGCCAAGTTCCTTGGCGACATTGGTGTGGCCCATCCAGATCTCCGTCATCGCGCGGAGCGAGCATTCGACGAAAAGATCGATGTCGAAGCCGGGATCGGTCTGGCAGAGATCCACTTCGCCATTGTCGATCACCAGCCACCATTCGCGGCGGTGGAAGAGTTCCGGATAGGTGAACTGCACGACCACGCGCTTTGTCGGCATCGGCGCCGGGTTGAGATTGCGCCGCATGTCCCACATGAGGAGCGACGGGTCGAGGTTCTTCAGCGCCTTGCTGGTATCGACCCAACGCGTGCCCCAATAGCCCAGCCCCATCACCAATTCGCGCAGATCCTCACCGGCTGGCGTTAGGAAATACTTCCCGGCGCGGGCCTCAATCAGACCCATCTGCTGCAGTTCCTTGAGCCGCTTGGAGAGAAGCGTTGGCGAAATGCGCGGCAGGCCGCGCTTGAGATCGTTGAACTGATGGCTCCCCGCCAGCAGCTCGCGCAGGATCAGGGCGGTCCAGCGGGTGCAAAAAATCTCCGCCGCCATGGCGACCGGGCAGAACTGGCCATGGCCGGAACCGGCCTCGCCCTCATCGGTCAACGTCTGCAGATGCTGCATGTTCATGCGCTTCCTCCTTGCCGTGCGGGATTCGGGCCAAAGGACCACGGATTCAGCAGTTTATTGGCCGAGCCGTTCAATCCCGGGGCGAGGTCATACCCTTGATACAGATTCTGCAGCGTCTACCGATCGGTAGACGCCGAGCATCCGCCAATCGTGTTAGGCGCTGCGATTCACCGGCCGGCGATACAGGTCCTGTACTAGAGGCGGGCCGGGCGTTTGGTGCTTTCTACCCCTGGGTAGCCCCACAGTTGGGCAGCACCGCTGGGGATGACACGCACAACGAAGCGACAGAGGAGATTATGCCATGACACCGACCGCTCATGCACGCGATACGCGCGCGCCAATGCCGGATACGAATGCCGGGAAAGACCCTGGCGATCTTCAAGCCCGCGCCCGGGCGCTGGGTACTGAATTCGCCGCCCGCTGCGGCGCCAGCGACGATGGCGACCGTTTCGTCGCCGAGAATTTCGCGGCCCTGAAAGCGTCTGGCCTTGTCGAAGCCGGCGTTCCCGCCGACCTTGGCGGGGGCGGCGCCGGCATCACCGAACTTGCGGCGATGCTGCGCGAGCTTGCGCATCATTGCAGCTCGACCGCCCTCGCCTTCGCCATGCACACGCATCAGGTAGCGATCCCCGCCTGGCGCTGGACACGCCAGCAGGCGGCACCGGTGGCCCCGCTCCTGAAACGGGTCGCGGCAGAGAAGCTCATTCTCCTTTCCAGCGGCGGCTCCGATTGGGTGGCGGGCTCCGGCAAGGCGGAGAAGGTCGAGGGCGGCTTCCGCATCACGGCGCGGAAAGGCTTCACCTCCGCCTCGCCCATGGGCGACATTTTGATGACGGGTGCCGTCTGGGAAGAAGCGCCGGAAGGCCCCACCGTCATTCATTTCGGCGTGCCGATGAAGTCGCCGCAGGTGCGCGTCGAGAGCAATTGGAAATCGCTCGGCATGCGCGGCACCGGCTCCAACGATGTCACCATCGACGGCCATGTGGTAGCGGAGGAAGCCGTGGCCCTGAAGCGCAAGCAGGGCGAATGGCACCCGCTCTTCCACATCATTGCGATGATCGCCTTCCCGCTCATCTACGCGGCCTATCTGGGCGTTGCCGAGGCGGCGCGCGAGCGGGCGGTGACACTGGCTGGCAAACGCCGGCCGAATGACCACGTGACGCAGGCGATCGGCAGGCTCGATACGGATCTCCGCGCGGCACAGCTCGCCCATGCCGAAATGGTGCGCATCGCCGAGAGTGCGGCGCCGGGTGCCGCGACGACCAACGAGACCATGATCTGCCGCGCCCTCGTGGCACGCCATTGCCTCGCCGCGCTCGATCACGCCATGGAAGCGGCAGGTGGCGCCGCCTTCTATCGCGACAACGGGCTGGAGCGCCTGTTCCGCGATATCCAGGGTGTCCGCTATCACCCGATGCAACTCGGCCAACAAGCGAATTACGCCGGGCGCATCGCCCTCGGCCAGGACATCTCGACGGTGTTCTAGCAACAGGACTGCAACAGCCCCCCACCCAACCCTCCCCCCTGAAGGGGGGAGGTCGGGAGGGGGGCTGCGACTGATCATTCTTAGGGGCGAGCGACCGGCGCGAAATTCCCTATCATCCCACGCGCCACGGTCGCTTGCGCCGACTCAGTCGATGATCGCTGATGGGGGATGCTTCGCCGCCTCATCATTCTCTTCATGCTGTGTGCCACGCCCGCGCTGGCCAACGTCACCAATGACGGGCGCTATGAATGGCCGGTGCTGCGCGTTGTCGATGGCGACACGCTCGACGTGCACCTCCCTGGCCTGCCGCCGGAATTGCAGCCGGTGAAGATCCGCGTGCGCGGCATCGACACGCCGGAGATCAGGGGCAAGTGTGCGTCAGAAAAGGAAATGGCGCGGAAGGCGAAGGCCTTCACCGCCGGGAAGATCGAAGAAGCGCAGGCATCCGCCCAGCCGATCGCCTTTGCCAATGTCGATTGGGACAAATATGGCGGGCGCATCGATGCCGATGTCGCGGTGGGCGGCAAGTCGCTTGCCGACATGCTGGTGCTGGCCGGGCTCGCCCGCCGCTATGATGGCGGCAAGCGCGCCGGCTGGTGCCGCTAGGGTTGATGCGGCTGAGTTTCTTTCAGCTCCGCTCCAGGATCCAGGCTTGGGCGAATTGCCGCTGCTCGGCCGGCAGATCGCGCCGCAATGTCTTCAAGAGATCAGCCAGCGTGTGATTGCCCAGATGATCGCGCCAGGCGCGGTCGGCGTCCCACATCACGCGCGCGATGGCGCAGGGCCGCCCCTCGTCGCGCCTGGTGCAGGTTTTCGGTTCATCCGGGCACGGGATGTTCTGGCGGATCTCGGTGCATTTGAAGGTGGGCTCGCGCCCCTCCACCGCCTCGACGATGTCGAGGAAGCTGATCTCCTCCGGCGCCTTCGCCAGGCGATAGCCACCGCTGGGACCGAGTGTTCCTTCGACGAGGCCGGCCTGCGATAGCGCCTGCAGGCCCTTGGAGAGATATTCCTTCGGGGTGCCGTGAAACTCGGCCAGCGCCTTGGTCGGCAGATAGCGCCCCGCCGGCAATCCTGACAGGACCGCACAGCAATGGAGCGCCCATTCGACTTGGCTTTTGAGCTGCATCAGCCAAGTCCCGCGGCGGTGAGGCCATAGGCGGCATCGCGCGAACCCGGCACCGTCTGGTAGGCGACGCTGGCCCGGTTCCAGCCGTTGATGGCGATGATGGCGAAGGTGAGGTCCGCCAGTTCCAGATCGTTGAACTCGGCACGGACCTCCTCATAAAGATCGTCGGCGATGCCCTTGCCGCTCAATCGGGTCAGCGCCTCGGTCCAGGCGAAGGCCGCCCGCTCTCGCGCAGAGAAGAGCGGCGATTCATGCCAGATCGCCACGTGATGGACCCTGAGGTCGCGTTCGCCAGCGATTTTCAGTTTCTTCACATGCATGTCGACGCAGAAGGCACAGCCGTTGAGTTGGGATGCGCGCAAGTAGACCAGTTCGCGCAAGATTTCGTCAATGCGGCCGTCTTTCATCGACGTGCTGAAATCGAGGTACTTCTTGAAGAAGGCGGGCGAAAGCTGGGCATAGTCGGCACGGGGGTTCATGGCCTGGTTTCCTTCTCACGGCTTCAATCTCTATTACGGATAGTAACTATCCTTAAGGACAATAAATATCCTTAAATGAGTTTGCCTTCAAGAAGGTGCCGGGGCGCTTATTTGAGCCCCGTTCCTGTCAGCCCAGTTTGGAGATGATGCCGTCGAGCTGGTCGAGGCTCTTATAATGGAGGACCAGGCGCCCGCCCTTGCCGTCGAACTCGATTTCGACCTTGAGGCCGAGCTTCATGGAAAGATCGTTCTCAAGGGCGCGGGTGTCAGCGTCCTTTTCCTTGGGCGCCTTCTTCGTCTTCAAATTCTTCAGAAGCGATTTCGGCTTGTAGTTTTCAGCCAGGCGCTCGGTCTGGCGCACGTTCAGGCCTTGCGCCACCACTTCGGAGGCAAGGCTCACCGGGTCTGAGCATTTGAGAAGCGCCCTGGCATGGCCCGCCGTCAGGCGCCCGTCGACGATCATCGAACGCACCGCACCGGGCAAATCCATCAGGCGCACCAGATTGGCAATGGCCGAGCGGCTCTTGCCCATGCGGTCGGCCAGTTCCTCTTGCGTGTATTTGAACTCGTCCATCAGGCGGCGATAGCCCTCCGCCTCTTCCAATGGGTTGAGGTCCTGGCGCTGGATGTTCTCGATGAGCGCGATCTCGAGCGCGTCGCGGTCGGTGAGCGCCTTCTCGATGATCGGCACTTCGTGGAGTTGCGCCAGCTGTGCCGCGCGCCAGCGGCGTTCGCCAGCGATGATCTCGTACTCGCCCTTGGGCCGGGTCGGGTGCACGCGCACCAGGATCGGCTGCAGGATGCCGTTGCTGCGGATCGATTGTGCGAGATCCTCCAGCGCCTGCGGATTAAAGGTGCCGCGCGGCTGGTACTTGCCCGGGTGCAGCATTTCAATGGGCACATGGCGCTGCCCGGCCACGGGCGATGCCGGCGCCGTCTCGCTCATCGCCGCAACCACCGCCGGATCGCTCCCCAACAGGGCAGAAAGCCCGCGTCCCAGATGTTTCTTCGCCATGCCTTGTTCTTTTCTATTCGGCTCTAGATCTTCAGTCGCTCACCCCCCTCCCCGACCCTCCCCCTCAAGGGGGGAGGGAGAAGAAGAAAGGCTTCCTCAATACACTCGATGCAGTCCTCTCCCCCCTTGAGGGGGAGAGTTAGAGAGGGGGGTCCCTTTCAGCTACAGAATGCTCACGCCACCTTCAGCGATTTGCCTTCCAGCCCCTGCTCCCGGCGCAGCAATTCGGAAGCGAGGTGGATATAGGCCTGCGAACCGGCGCAGCGAATATCGTAGAGCAAGGCGGGCTTGCCGTAGGACGGCGCCTCGGCGATGCGGACGTTGCGCGGGATCGCCGTCTCATAGACCCGGGGCCCGAAATAGGCGCGCACATCGGCCGCGACCTGCTCATTGAGGCTCGAGCGCTTGTCGTACATGGTGAGGACGACGCCCTGGATCTCCAGTACCGGGTTCAAGTTCTGCTTCACCCGCTCGACCGTCTTGATGAGCTGCGAGAGACCTTCCAGCGCA
>CAZUAL010000196.1:0-7019 GCA_964618305.1 uncultured Dongia sp.
TTAGGACTGGCAAGCCAAGCGCCCAGATGGGGGTGATCGGTCGTTCCTATTTTTCCCGCTATATCAAATGGCTAGATGTGGGGTAAGATATCTTTAATTAATTCGATTTAGTTAACGAGGTGGTTTTTCGCGTTTCTGGATGATCGCGGGCGAGGGACGGCGCCCGGAATGGGGTTCGCTTTTGGCATGGTAGAGAGCCACATTCTTTGTGTCTGCGCTGATGATTCCCTTTGCGCCGCCGTGACGGCCGCGCTGAAGTCAGCGCCCTATGAAGTCACCTTCATCCGTTCGCCCGATGAAATTCCAAGCGGAAAGATGGGCGGAGCGGATGCCGATATCATTCTCTGGCCGATCAAGGCGGCGGCAGATGCCGAGCATATCCGGCCGGTGCGCGTTGCCCAGGATAGCGGCCAATTGGCCATCCTGGTTATCGTTCCCGCCGGCGCGGACGTTCTAATCGAGGCCGGGCTCAACGCCGGCGCGGACGATTATGTCACACTCCCGCTGCAGGAGCGGGAGCTTCTCGCTCGCATCCGCAGCCAGCTTTCACGTCTCAACGCGGTTGCGGCCATGCGGCAGGAGCGCGAGCGCTTCGCCCTCGCGGTCGCGGGCTCAAGCGACGGCATCTGGGACCTTTCGCTCGAAGACGATTCGCTCTTCATGTCGGCGCGCTGCTTCGAATTGCTGGGCCGCACCGGGGAGGATGGCTTCAAGAAGCTCGATAGCTGGCTGGCCATCATTCACCCCGACGATGTCGACCAGTTCCAGGTGGAACTGCGCAATCACCTTGAAGGCATTACCCTCTCGCTGCAGATGGAATGCCGCATGCTGCACAAGAACCAGACCTATCGCTGGTTCCTGGTGCGCGGCACGGGCCAGCGCAACAGCGCCGGCAAGGCATTCCGCATCGCCGGTTCGCTGACCGACATCAGCGAGCGCAAGCTCACCGATGCGATGACCGGTCTACCGAACCGCATCGTTCTCTATGACCGCCTCAACCAAACGATCGTCAAGAACCGCCGGCGCCAAGGTGCGAACTTCGGCATCATTCTCTTGCAGATCGATCGCTTTGAGACGATGCGCGAGGCATATGGCCAGGTCTTCTGTGATGCTGTCCAGAAGGTCGTGGCGCAGCGTCTTGTTGGCACATTGCGCACCACCGATACGCTCACCATCATGGGTGAGAATACGATGTGTATTCTCCTCGACGTCATGCGCGACGACACGGATCTGGTGCGCGTCGCGCATCGCGTCCGGTCGGCGGCAGAAGAACCCATCACGCTTGGTGATGAAAGCGTGCTGCTTTCCCTTTCTATCGGCATGGCGCAGGCGCAGGCGCATCACCAGAGTGCCGAGGATCTCATCCGTGACGCCACGGCAGCTCTCAACAAGGCGCGGGCCGAAGGCGGCGGACAGGAAGTTGTCTTCGACCCCGATATGCAGCGCCGTGCGCGCGACCGGTTGCGGATCGAAGCGGAACTGCATCTTGCGTTGAAGCGGGGCGAATTGCTGCTGCTCTACCAGCCAATCATCGACCTCAACAGCGGTGCCTTGGCTGGCTTCGAGGCGCTGGTCCGCTGGCGGCATCCGCAGCGCGGCATGATATCGCCGATGGATTTCATCCCGATTGCTGAGGAAACGGGTCTGATCGTGCCGATCGGCACCTGGGTCGTGCAGGAGGCCTGCCGGCAGGCGCGCCTGTGGCTCGACGCTAAGCTCAACCCGGACCTTTTCATCAGCGTCAACGTCTCCTCGCGTCAACTTGACGGCCCGGCCTTGCCGGAAATCGTGCGGATGGCGCTCAGAGATACGAACCTCCTGCCATCACACCTGAAGCTGGAGATCACCGAAAGCGCCGTGATGCGCGATTTCGAGCTGACCATGAAGCTTCTGAAGCGGCTCAAAGAAATCGGGGTTGGCTTGTCCCTCGATGATTTCGGCACCGGTTACTCGAGCTTGAGCCTGCTGCGCCGTCTGCCGGTCGATACGCTCAAAGTCGACAGGTCATTCGTGACCGCGATGACGACTGACGACAGCGGTGTCAAAATGGTCGAAGCCATCTTGCAGCTGGCGCGGCTGTTCGGCCTTAAGGTCGTGGCCGAAGGCATCGAGCACGAGCAGGAAGAGCTGCTCCTCAAGGAGCGTGGCTGCGAATTCGGCCAGGGTTGGCGCTATGGCAAGCCTCTGGCCGTCGACGCGTGTCTGGAACTTATGCGCAGCGAGCACAGCGCCGCCAAGCGCGCCGCCGGCGAATAGCGCATTTACGGGCGCCGCGCCGGAAAGCGCAGCGCCCGAACCTCATCACTTGTTGGCCTGAAGAGCCGCCTGGATATCGTGCTGACGGCGTTTCTCCGCGCGCGTCATCAGGATGTGTGACGCGATAACGCCGGTTGCCACGATGGTGATGATGATGGTCGCCAAGGCATTGATGGTCGGATCGACACCGCGGCGAACCTTCGAGAAGATGAGCTGCGGCAGCGTGCCCGAGCCTGGGCCGTTATTGTAGATCGTGATCACCAGATCATCGAGCGAGATGGTGAAGGCGAGCAGCCATCCGGAGACGACAGCCGGCGCCACGATCGGCAGCGTAATGACGAGGAAGGTCTTCAGCGGCTTGGCACCGAGATCGAGCGCCGCTTCTTCCAGCGACATGTCGAAGACCGAGAAACGGGATTGCATCACCACGGTCACATAGGACATCGAGAAGGTGATGTGCGCCAGGATCACGGTCGAAAAGCCCATGCTGGTCGGCCAGCCGAACCAATAGCCCATTTCCTTGAAGAGAAGCAGCATCGAAAGGCCGGTGATGACTTCCGGCATGACCAGCGGCGCTGTCACCATGCCGCTGAAGGCGGTGCGTCCGACGAACTTCCGATAGCGGGCCAAAACATAGCCCGCCATCGTGCCAAGGATAGTGGCAAAGGTGGCACTGATGCTGGCGACGATGAAGCTGTTCTTGGCGGCCCTCAACACGGCGTCGTCGGAGAGAAGTTCTGGATACCAGCGCGTGGAGAAACCGCCCCACAAGGTCATTAGCTTGTTGGCATTGAAGGAATAGGTCACCAGCACGACCATCGGCCCATAGAGGAAGAGGAAGCCAAGGATCAGGACGGCGATGACGAACCAGGAAAGCCGATTGGTCATTTCGGCGCCTCCTGGGCTTTGTTTTGATAGTACTGGAAGAACATGATGGGTATGACCAGGGCAAGCAGGATGGCGACGGCCACGGCGGAAGCCATGGGCCAGTCTCTGTTCTGCGCAAATTCATTGTAGACGATGCGGCCGATCATCAACGCATCCGGGCCACCGAGGAGTTCCGGAATGACGTATTCGCCGACTGCCGGAATGAACACCAGCAGCGATCCAGCAATAATTCCGGGAAGGGAAAGCGGGATTGTGATCAGGCAGAAAGCCTTGAAAGGCCGGCAGCCCAGATCCGCCGCCGCCTCGAGCAGCGAAAGATCCATCTTCTCGAGGTTCGAGTAGAGCGGCAGGATCATGAACGGCAGATAGGTGTAGACGATGCCGATATACATCGCCGTCGGCGTATAGAGAATTTGCAGTGGCTGATCGATGACGCCGATGGCCAGCAGAAAGTCGTTGAGGACGCCTTCCTTGCCGAGGATGCTCATCCACGCATAGACGCGGATAAGGAACGAGGTCCAAAAGGGCAGGATGATCGCCAGCAGCAACAACGCCCTGGTGGAGGGCGAGCAGCGGGCGATGCCGTAGGCCATCGGATAGCCGATCAAAAGGCAGAGGATCGTCGAGATGGCCGCGAGTTTCAGCGAGTTGCCATAGGCGATGATGTAGAGAAGGTCATCACCGAGACGCTTGAAATTGTCGTAGAGCTGCTCATGCGGCACGCTGTCTGGGCCGAACATGGGCGTGTAGGGCGGCTGCGCGATCAGCGTTTGCGCCAAGCTGATCTTGAAGACGATGGCGCAGGGCACCAGGAAGAAGAGGGTCAGCCACAGATAGGGGACCAGGATGACGGCCAATCGCGGGCGAATGCCGAGAGCGGTCAGCAGGTTGTGAATTCTGGCGCCCAGCGGCAGCGAGGTCTGATAGGGAGTATCGCTCGACATGATCCCCTCAGCTCAGCAACGCGACGGGACTGTTGGCGTGCCAGGTGACATAGACGCGATCGTCCCAGTCCACCGTATGTTCGGCGGCCCTGACCTGATTGGGTAGCGTCACCTTCACTTCCTTTCCGCTATCCAGCTTGATGAGATAGACGGAGAGATTGCCCATATAGGCGATACCCTTAACGATTCCCGGCGCGCAATTGTGATCCTCGCCCTGGGGTCGGGCTTTTGTCAGCTCCATCTTCTCCGGGCGGATGGCGACCCAGACCTTGGCGCCTGGAGCTGCCGAGATGCCATGGTCGATGTAGATCTTGGTTCCGCTTTCTGCGGAGCTGATCAACACGTGATCAGGCTCATCTTCGACGATCTGACCTTCAAACAGATTGACGGAACCGATGAAGTCAGCAACGAATTTCGTGTTCGGATACTCGTAGATTTCCTTGGGCGTGCCTACCTGGACGATCTGCCCGGCGTTCATGACGCCGATGCGCGTCGAAAGCGTCATCGCTTCTTCCTGGTCGTGGGTCACGAAGATGAAGGTGATGCCGAGCCGATCCTGGATATTCATGATTTCGAACTGGGTCGCCTCGCGCAGCTTCTTGTCCAGGGCGCCCAATGGTTCGTCGAGCAGCAGGAGTTTGGGTTCCTTGACGAGCGAGCGGGCCAAGGCAACGCGCTGGCGCTGGCCGCCGGAAAGCTGATGCGGCTTCCGGTGGGCGAACTGGCGCATCTGCACCATGTCAAGAATGCCGCCGACCCGGGTCTTGATCTGATCCACCGGGACCTTGTCCTGCTTGAGGCCGAACGCCACATTCTGCTCGACCGTCATGTGCGGGAAGAGGGCGTAAGACTGGAACATCATGTTCGTCGGGCGCTCATAGGGCGGGATGTCCGCCATATCGACGCCATCGATATAGATCTTGCCGGACGTGGGCAGCTCGAATCCGGCGAGCATGCGCAGCAGCGTGGTCTTGCCGCAACCCGAACCGCCCAGCAGCGCGAAGAGTTCGCCGCGATAGATGTTCAGTGAGACGTCATTGACGGCGACGAAATCGCCGAACTTTTTGGTGACGTTCTCGATGCGAATGTAGGGCTTGGCGTTTGGGTCGTTCCAGATTTGCGTCGTGGTCGCCGCTTTTGCTTTCTCTGCCGCCATGATTTTCCTGTCGTCCTGTCTTCATCGGCCGCCGCAGGGGCCGATCCCCATCTGGTAGCTTATTCTGAATGATGAGGGCGGCATCCGATCAAGGAGTGCCGCCCTTTGCCTTTTCTCACTTGCCCGTCTTGATCCGCGTCCATTCGCGCGTGATGACGCGGGAAAGCTTGTCGTCGCGGACGACCGATGGGTAGCCGCGCTTCAAAACCTCCTCTGTCGGATAGACCGCTGGATCTTCGAGTATATCCTTGTTTACGAACTCCTTCGCCGGCACGTTGGCGTTGGCATAGTTCGTGTAATTGGTGGCATCCGCGATCACTTTCGGGCGCATCATGTAGTCAAGGAAGAGATGCGCATTCGCCACATGCGGCGCGTCGGCTGGAATGAGCATGCCGTCGAACCAGATGTTGGTGCCTTCCTTCGGGATCGTGTAGGCGAGGGTGATCTTGATTCCGGCTTCAGCAGCCCGGGCGGCGGCGGTCGCATAGTCGCCCGACCAGCTCATCGACAGGCAATACTCGCCATTGGGCAGCGCCGTCAGATATTGCTGGGAATCGAAGTTCTTAATGTAGGGCCGCACCTTCATGATCATGTCGGCCGCGGCGATGATATCATCCGGGTTCTGCGACGTCGGATCCTTGCCCATATAGGCGAGGGCGAGTGGAATGACATCTTCAGGTGAATCAAGGAAGGTGACGCCGCAATCGGCGAACTTCGAAATCACGTTGGGATCGAAGATCATGGCGAGGCTGTCGAGCGGCGCGTCGGGCATGCGTTGCTTGATCAGGTCGACATTGTAGGTGAAGCCGTTGGTCCCCCACATGTAGGGAATGGCGTACTGGTTGCCAGGATCCGCATCCTTGGAAAGGATCTCCATGATATGGGGATCCATGTTCTTGAGGTTCGGGAGCAAACTCTTATCGAGCTTGTGGAAGAGCCCGATCTTGATCTGGCGGGCGAAGAAGGAGGAAGAGGGGAAGACGATGTCGTAGCCGGTGCCGCCGGTCATCAGCTTGGCTTCCAGCGTCTCGTTGCCGTCGAAAGTGTCGTACCGGACCTTTATGCCCGTTTCCTTTTCGAAATCCGCAACGGTCGTCTCGCCGATATAGTCGGACCAGTTATAGACATTGAGTTCTTTTGGTTCGCTGGACGGCGCGGGCGTCACGGACGCCTCCTGAGCCGGTGCAGTGTTGGCAGCATTGCCGGCGCCCTGGGACTCAGTCGAACTCTGCTCAGTCGTTGTTTGGTTCGCGGCTCCGCTGTCGGATTTTTCCTGGCCGCACGCGGAAAGGCCGCCTGCCAGCGTCAAAGATATGACTGCCGCGCGCAACAATTGGCCGAATCCAGTTTCGCCGGTCATGCCGCCTCCCAGTTTCATGATTCGCACTTCACGCACACACCTGACATGGCATTCCATGCTGCAGTATGTCGCTTGTTTCCCTGTCGAATGGTTTATTAAGTATTTCTTATATCTGACCCTGCCGACACATGGGCTGTCAACCCTCGGCGGCTATTTCGCCGTTTCGGTAATTGTCTGATCGGCAATAGTTCATGCCGCAAGCACGAAAAAACCCCGCGGCGTTAACCGCGGGGTTTTGTCTTTCAAGGCGGGTCGGCGTTTTACGACGCCAACCACGGACATATTGTTACTGGCCCGTTTTGATCTTGGTCCAGGTGCGGGTGCGCAAGCGCTCGACTTCCGGGGTCGCAACCTTGTCCGGGAAGAGATGAGCCTGCACCTCGGCGGGCGGATAGATGTTCGGATTGTCGAGCAA
>CAZUAL010000196.1:7029-7667 GCA_964618305.1 uncultured Dongia sp.
CATCGGCATCGCCGCCGCGACCGGGCTGCCATAGGCAACGAAGTTTGCGTTGGCCGCGGCCACCTTGGCGTCAAGGTTGTAGTCGATCCACTTATAGGCCTGATCAATGTTCACGGCGTCCTTCGGCATCGCGATCGTGTCCATCCAGATGATCGTGCCTTCCTTCGGGATCGAATAGGAAACTTCGATGCCGTTCTTGGCTTCCGCGGCGCGGGCCGCGGCGATGCTGAAATCACCCGACCAGCCAAGCGCCAGGCAGATGCTGCCATTGGCGATGTCGTTGATGTAGCTGGAGCTGTGGAAGTACTTCACATAGGGACGCACGCCGAGCAGCAGCTTTTCGGCTGCCGCATAATCATCGGCACTGGCCGTATAGGGATCCTTGCCGAGATAGTTAAGTGCGATCTGCAGGACTTCCGACGGGGCGTCCAGCATCGAGATGCCGCAGTCTTTCAGCTTGTCGGCATATTCCGGCTTGAACAGCAGATCGAGGCTGTCGACCGGGGCGTTGTCGCCAAGCCGTTCCTTCACCTTGTCGACGTTGTATCCGATGCCGACAGTGCCCCAGAAGTACGGCACGGCATACTTGTTGCCGGGATCGAAGGGCGCGACGGCTGCCAGGATCTGCGGATCGATAT
>CAZUAL010000197.1:0-7625 GCA_964618305.1 uncultured Dongia sp.
CCGAGGCTGTGAGGATGATCTTCTCGATCGCCTCGACCTTGTCGAAATCGAAGACCTGGAAGATGGCGGAATGTTCGGAATCGACCGGCAGCATGGTCGCCTTGTGCTTGGTGACCTCCTTCATCATCAGCTCGCCGGCGCAGACCAGGGTTTCCTTGTTGGCCAAGCCGATGAGGGCGCCACGGCGGACGGCGGCCAAGGTCGGCTCGAGCCCGGCGGCGCCGACGATCGAGGCCATGACCCAGTCAGCGGGGCGTTCGGCGGCTTCAATGACGGCCTTGCGGCCGGCGGCGACTTCGATGCCGGTCCCGGCAAGCGCTGCTTTGAGCTTCTCGTAATTCTCTTCCCTGCCGGTGACGGCGAGACGCGGCTTCAGGCGCCGTGCCTGTTCAGCCAGAAGATCGACATTGCCATGCGCGGTCAGCGCCTCGACCCGATAGGCATCGGGATAGCGCTCGATCATGTCGATGGTGTTGCAGCCGACCGAACCGGTCGAGCCGAGAACCGTGACGCTGCGGGTGCCTGTTGCCGGTGCCTTAAGCTCCGTCACCGTTCCGGTCATAACCATGAGAGCACGCTACCTTCGCCAAAGTAATCCAGGGCCGCCACGGCGACGGACACCGCCAGCAGGCCATCGACCCGATCCAAGACGCCCCCATGGCCCGGGATTATATGGCTGCTGTCCTTCATCCCAAAGCGCCGTTTGAAGGCTGATTCAGCCAAATCGCCGACCTGCTCTATCACGGCGAGGCCGGCGCTTAAAATCATTAATTTCCAGGGCATTGCGAGACCAAGCCAAAGTGCTGCGACAAGGCCGACAATGGCGGCTGAGACCATGCCGCCGAGGAGCCCGGCCCAGGTCTTGTTGGGTGAGATGGTGGGCGCCAGCTTCGGCCCGCCAATAGAGCGGCCAGCCGCGTAGGCGCCCGTATCGGTGGCGATCACCAGGGCCAGGATCCAGGCCAGGAGCTCGATCCCCTGCCCAGTTACCGGATCATCGCGGACCCAGAGGATGGCGATCGAAGGTACAAGCACATAGATCGCGCCGAGGCCGTACCAAATGGAACGGCTTCGATGCGCATCAAAGGCGCAGAAAACGGCTATGCTGACGGCGATAATGACTATGTTGATGACGCCGCCGACCGATAGACCGTCGATCTTGGGAGGCCAGTCGGCAATCAAAGGCGCTCGTACCATCACCAGGGTCGAAACGACCACGGCGATCAAAATGCAACCTTCAACGGACCAGCTGCCGACCGGCAAGCGCGCCGATGGGCTCGGATCAGCAGGATTGCGGCGCCGACCAGCGATGCGGGCCCATTCCCAAGCCATGATGCCGGCAAACAGGATGACCAGCGCGTCGAACCAGGGCTTGCCGAGATAGGCGACAACGACGACCACCGGGATCAAGACCAGAGCGGACATGATCCGGACGGTGAGGTTGCTGGCTTGCTTACTCGGTGGCGCCATAGCGGCGGTTCCGGCCGTGGAATTCGGCGATCGCCGCCTTCATGTCCTCCTGGCCGAAATCGGGCCAGTGTTTCTCGAGGAAGACGAACTCGGCATAGGCGCATTGCCAGAGCAGGAAGTTGCTGATGCGCTTCTCGCCGCTGGTGCGGATGAGGAGATCCGGGTCCGGCATGCCGGCGGTGAAGAGGAAACGCTCGAAGCGCGCCTCGTCGATATCCGCGGGCTTCATTTCGCCCCTTGCCACCGCCTCGGCCGCGCGCCTGGCGGCGAGGACGATCTCGTCCCGCGCCCCATAGGAAAGGGCGATGGTGAGGGTGAGCTTGCGGTTGGCTTCGGTCTTCGCCTCCCCCGCCTCGATGAGGGCCACCACGTCGGCCCCCAGGCGGGAACGGTCGCCGATCACCTTGAGGCGGACGCCGTTCTGGTGCAGCTCCTCGATTTCGCGCTTCAGATAGAGCTTCAGGAGCCCCATCAGATCGTCGATCTCGGCGGCCGGGCGCTTCCAATTCTCCGACGAGAAGCCGAAGAGAGTCAGGTATTCGACGCCGCAGGCGACAGCGCCTTTGACAGCCTGCCGGACGGCCTCGGCCCCGCTATTGTGACCGACAGTCCGCGGCAGCCCGCGCGCCCGCGCCCAGCGCCCATTGCCGTCCATGATGATGGCGACATGGCGCGGCGGCCGCGCCGATCCCAGGGTCGGCCGGCCGGCGGTATCGACCGCCAAATTCTCAGCGATGAGGCGCGGCTGGCTCATCCGTTTCAGACCTGCAGGATTTCCTTTTCCTTGGCGGCCAGGACCTCGTCGACCTTCTTCACATGCTCGTCGGTGAGCTTCTGCATCTGGTCGGCGAGCTTCTTGTGCTCGTCCTCGGTGATCTTGTGGTCCTTTTCCTGCTTCTTCAGGAAATCCATGCCGTCGCGGCGCACATTGCGCACGGCGACCCGGCCTTGTTCGGCGTATTTGTGGGCGACCTTGGTCAGCTCCTGGCGGCGCTCCTGCGAAAGCTCAGGCAGCGGCACGCGCACCAAAGTGCCGTCGGAGGCCGGGTTGAGGCCGAGGCCGGCGTCGCGGATGGCTTTTTCGACCGAAGAGACCATGCCCTTGTCCCAGACCTGGACGGTGATCATGCGCGGCTCCGGCACGCTCACCGTACCGACCTGGTTGAGCGGCATCGAACTGCCATAGGCAGTCACTTGGACGGGGTCGAGCAAGCTGGCCGAGGCACGGCCGGTGCGCAGGCCCGCGAATTCCTTGCGCAGGGCTTCCAGCGCGCCATCCATGCGGCGCTTGTAATCTTCGAGACGCGGATCGCTCATGGCTCCCTCTCCTACTCTCTTCTTCTAGCTCTATGCCTTCTCAAGCCCGCTGCCGATGACCGTGTAGCGGCCCCGGCCCTGCAGCACCTCGGCCATCATGCCGGGGGAATGGATCGAAAAGACGATGATCGGAATGGCATTGTCGCGGGCAAGCGCGATGGCCGTCGCATCCATGACCTTGAGGTCGCGCGACAGCACTTCCTGGTGGCTCAACTGGCTGTAGCGCTCGGCATCCTTGTGGAACTTGGGATCCGCGCTGTAGACGCCGTCGACCTTGGTGCCCTTGAGGAGCGCCTGGCAGCCCATTTCCGAGGCGCGCAGGGCGGCCGCCGTATCGGTCGTGAAATAGGGATTGCCTGTGCCGGCGGCGAAAATGACGACGCGGCCCTTCTCCAGATGCCGGACGGCGCGGCGGCGGATATAGGGCTCGCACACCGACTGCATCGGAATGGCGGAGAGGACGCGAGTATCGACGCCGAGCTGCTCGAGCGCGTTCTGCATGGCGAGCGCGTTCATGATGGTGGCGAGCATGCCCATATAGTCGGCCGAAGCACGCTGCATGCCTTCGGACGCGCCGGCAATGCCGCGGAAGATGTTGCCGCCGCCGATGACGAGGCAGCATTCCACGCCGAGCTCGTGCACGGCTTTGACTTCCTTGGCGACCCGGTTGACGGTCGCCGGCTCCAGGCCGTAATCGCGGCTGCCCATCAGGGCCTCGCCGGAAATCTTCAGGAGGACGCGCTTGTAAAGAAGGCCGGGCGGCGGCGCGGACGGGGCATGGGCGACGGTCGGGTGATCTTCCTCAGCGACCGTCGACGATGCACCAGCCTTGGTCATACGCGTTTCTCCCTGCGCAATCTCTTTTGTGTATCACCGGCCGCGAAGCAACCGGAGGGCCGCGGGAACCCGGCGCGGCCAAGCGGGGACAGCGCATCCAGCCGGTGGATGGCGCCGCCCGCCGAACTATACCCCGATTCGGGGGTGCCGGAAGCACCCCCGATCGCAGCGACTTTTAGGCGCGGAGCTGGGCGGCGACTTCGGAAGCGAAATCCTTCTCTTCCTTCTCGATGCCCTCGCCCAGGGCCATGCGGGCGAAACCGACGAGCTTCACCGGGGCGCCGATTTCCTTGGCGGCCTTCGCGACGACCTGCTTCACCCGGCTTTCGCCGTCGATGACGTAAAGCTGCTCGAGCAGCACCACGTCCTCGTAGAACTTGCGGAGGCGACCCTCGACCATCTTGCCGATGATCTCTTCCGGCTTGCCCGAGGCACGGGCCTGCTCCGAGAGGACCGCGCGCTCGCGCTCGAGATCAGCCGGGTTCACCTCGGCGATCGAGAGAGCCTGCGGGTTGGCAGCGGCCACATGCATGGCGATCTGCTTGCCCAAGGCCTGGAGCTTCGCCGCGTCGCCGGTCGATTCAAGGGCGACCAGCACGCCGATCTTGCCCATGCCGGGCGCCGCCGAATTGTGGACGTAGGACGCGACGACGCCCTGCGGCACCGAGAGGCGCTGCGAACGGCGCAGGTTCATGTTCTCGCCGATGGTGGCGACGAGGGTCGTGAGCTTCTCGGCGACGGTGCCGCCTTCCGGATGCTTGGCGTTCTTCAGCGCCTCGACATCGCCCTGGCCAAGGGCCAAGCGCGCGACCGCGGAGACGAAGCCCTGGAACTGGTCGTTGCGGGCGACGAAGTCGGTTTCCGAGTTCACTTCGACGAGGGCGCCGACATTGCCTTCGGCGACCGCGCCGACGAGGCCTTCGGCGGCGACGCGGCCGGCCTTCTTGGCGGCGGCGGCGAGGCCCTTCTTGCGCAGCCAATCGACCGCCGCATCGAGGTTGCCGTCGGTTTCAGCGAGCGCCTTCTTGCAATCCATCATGCCGGCGCCGGAAGCTTCGCGCAGCTCCTTTACGAGCGCAGCAGTAATCTCGGCCATGGGTCTATCCTTCCGTCCAAAATTCGATATCGAGACTGGTATTCAAATGTGGCAATGGGGTCCGGTGCAGCAAGCGCCCCGGACCCCATTCATTGCCGGAACTTTGTTACGCCGATGCGGCGTTCTCGGCACCGTCGGCCGCGGGGAGCTGCTCAGCCGGCAGTTCCTCGGCTTCGCCGATGTCGGCGCCCGACGAGATCGCTTCCTGCTGCAGACCATCGAGCACGGCGCCCGAGAAGAGGTCGCAATAGAGCGAGATGGCGCGGATGGCGTCGTCGTTACCCGGAACCGGATAGTTGATGCCTTCCGGCGAGGAGTTCGAGTCAAGGATGGCGACGATCGGAATGCCGAGCTTGTTGGCTTCCTTCACCGCGAGCGATTCCTTGTTGGTGTCGATGATGACGAGGATGTCGGGCTGGCCGCCCATGTCCTTGATGCCGCCCAGCGCGCGCTCCAGCTTGTCGCGGTCGCGGGTCATCATCAGGAGTTCCTTCTTGGTGAGACCGACGGTGTTGGTCGTCAGCTTCTCCTCGATCTCGCGCAGGCGCTTGATCGACTGCGAGATGGTCTTCCAGTTGGAGAGCATGCCGCCCAGCCAACGATGGTTGACGTAATACTGGCCGCAACGCTTGGCAGCTTCCGCGACCTTGTCGGCGGCAGCGCGCTTGGTGCCGACGAAGAGCACACGGCCACCGGCCGCGGCGACGTCGCGCACGGTCTTCACGGCCTGCTCGAGCATCGGGGCGGTGTATTCGAGGTTGATGATGTGCACGCCGTTACGGACGCCGAACAGATAGGGAGCCATCTGCGGGTTCCAACGACGGGTGTGATGACCAAAGTGAACGCCAGCTTCCAAGAGCTGACGCATGCTGAAAGTCGGCAGCGCCATTTCAAAAGTCCTTTTCCGGTTAAGCCTCTGCGGGTTTTGCGTTCCAAATCAATAGCTTGGAACACCGGAGCGAAGTCTGCCGGGATGTCTCCCCGACAGCGCGCGAACCCGCATGCGGTTTGTTAGCGGCGGGTTAGTACAAGGTTCCGGTCGGATTGGCAAGGGTTAGGGCCCGGCGGCGCCCGGGTACATTATCTTGGCCGGAGATACGTTCCTAAATAGGAATAATTGCATGATTGCGTGGGGATGGGGATTAACGAATGATTCGACGGGCAATTCTGCTGGCAGGCTGCTGTCTCGGCCTGAGTTCGGTGCAGGCGGCGGCGCAGTCCGCGTCGGAAATCGACTGGTCGGGATTCAGCGTCAGCGCCCTTGCCGGCGGCGGTATTCTGACGCCCGAAACTGATGCCGAAGGCGTCAAGCCGAGCGCCTATTTCACCGACGCCAGTGACCATACGCAGTTGAAGGATGCCGGAAGCGGCAGCCCGACCGATTGGGATTGGTCGGCCAGCTTACAGCTGGGCTATTCGCGCCAGTTCGGCAATGTCGTCCTCGGCGTCGGCGCCACGGGCGACCTGCTGTTGTGGGATGAAAAGCGCAGCAGCACGCAGGACTGGATCAGCCTCGCGGGGGCGGAATTTACGCTGAAGCAGCGCGTGGAAGCCGATTGGATGGTCGCTTTGCGTCCCCGCCTCGGTTGGGCACAGGACAATTGGCTGCTCTATGTCATGGCCGGCCCTACGCTCAGCCGGCTCAAAATAGAAACCGATTATGCGGATAACGTCGGCGCTGGCGCGGAGGGCCATGGCTCGGATTCAGAAACGCAGCTCGGCTATGTTGTTGGTATCGGCGGCGACTATGCCATCGATAAGAACTGATCCGTTTCCGCGCAATATTCCTATACTGACCTTGGGACCGTGGATACGCGCACACACGTCTTCAACGCGTCTCAGCCGGCCAATCCTGGCGACATCGACAGTTCCGTCGATCTATCGAGCCACATGATGATGGTCGGCTTTACCTACCGGTTTGACGCGTTCTAGCAGAACGACCTCACGTATCCATCACCTCGGCGACACCGTGCATCGCGCGGATGGCGCTGCGGACGGCGGGGGTGACGGCGAAGTGGTCGCGCAAGGTTATGTCGACTTCGCGCTTTTCATCCGGCAGGTCGAGGACGAATTCGATGCGGCCCCTGCCACGGCCTGCCTTGGCAAGGACCAGGCGGATGGAATCGAGCGGGCCCTGTTCCTTCAAGAAGATCTTCAGGCCGGCCGCCGTGGCCGCCGCTGCCTGATCGAGGCTTGAGACCTCGTTCACCATCAGGCGCAAGCCCCCCTCCTCGTCCTGGCGGCAATCGACGTTGAGGAGAAGTGCGCGGCCCGGCTCCAGCATTTCGCGCGCCTGGGTAAGGCGTTCGGAAAAAATGGTCGCTTCGAACATGCCGCTGGGGTCGGTCAACTGGATGAAGGCGAAGCGGTTGCCCTTCTGCGAGGTGCGCTCCTGCTTGCCGACCACCAGCCCCGCCACCCGAGCCTTCGACGTTCCCTTGGCCTTCAGCCAATTGGGAAGGTCCGCAAAGGCTACCACGTCGAGGCGCTTCAAGCTGGCGCCGTATGAGTCCAAAGGATGCGCCGAGAGGTAGAAGCCGATCGCCGCGAATTCGTGCTGCAGGCGCTCCATCGGCAGCCAACCCTGCATCGGCGGCAGGGTGAGACGCACCTGGCTCGTTTCGGCGAACATGCTCGACTGGTTGCTGAGCTTCGCCTCATGGGCCGCCTGGGACTGGCGCAACATCTGTTCGACACTGTCATGCACCTGGCGCCGGTTGCTGTTGATGCTGTCGAAGGCGCCGGCCAGGACCAGGTTTTCAACCTGCCGCTTGTTGAGGCCCTTGGGGTCGATGCGCTCGCAGAAATCCTCAAGATTCTTGAAGGGGCCGCCCGCCTCGCGCGCCTTCACCATTGCCTCGACCGGCCCCATGCCGACATTCTTGACCGCACCCAGCGCATAGCG
>CAZUAL010000198.1:0-7518 GCA_964618305.1 uncultured Dongia sp.
TCGGCAAGGATTCCAACGTGATGCTGTGGCTGGCGAAGAAGGCGTTCCTCGGCCACGTCCCCTTTCCGGTGACGCATGTCGACACGGGCAAGAAGTTTCCTGAGATGTACGAATTCCGCGACCGTTACGCCAAGGAATGGAACCTCAATCTCATCGTGCGCGACTGCCCGCCGGTCGAGGAGATCGACCCCAGCCTGCCGCCGGCCGCGCGCTCGGCCGCGCGCAAGACGATCGGACTGAAGGGCGTGATCGAGGAGTTCGGCTTCAAAGGCGTGATCGCCGGCATCCGCCGCGACGAACAGGCGACGCGCGCCAAAGAGCGCGTCTTCTCGCCCCGCGCTGATGGCGGCGCCTGGGACTTCCGCGACCAGCCGGCCGAGTTCTGGGATCATTTCAACGCGAGCCTGCCGGACGGGGCGCATATGCGCATCCATCCGCTGCTCTCCTGGACCGAGCTCGACATCTGGCGCTATGTGCAGCGCGAGAACATCCCGCTGGTGCCGCTCTATTTTGCCAAGAACGGCAAGCGCTATCGCTCGCTGGGCGACCAGGACATCACGTCGCCGGTCGCAAGCGACGCGCAAACGCTCGACGAGATCATCGACGAACTCAAATCCACCAAGACGTCGGAGCGCGCCGGCCGCGCCATGGACCATGAGCGCGAGGATGCCTTCGAGCGCCTGCGCGCATCGGGCTACATGTAAGCGCGGCACGGAAAGGAAGAAGATCATGACCGTTCTCCCCCTCAAGACCGCCAAGGGTTCCGTCAATTCCGCCAATGACGATTCCGCGCCGGTGCAGGCGCGCTTTCCCTTCGCCATCGTCGGCCATGTCGATCATGGCAAATCGACCCTGATCGGCCGCCTGCTGCACGATACGGGGAGCCTCCCCGAAGGCAAGCTTGCTGAACTCCAGGCCGCGAGCGACAAGCGCGGCGGCACGCTGGAATGGTCGTTTTTGCTCGATTCCTTCCAGGCCGAGCGCGACCAGGGCATCACCATCGACACAACGCAGATCTTCTTTGCGACCAAGAAGCGCCCTTATGTCATCATCGATGCGCCGGGGCATAAGGAGTTCCTGAAGAACGCGGTCTCGGGCGTTGCCCAGGCTCAGGCGGCGCTGTTGGTCATTGATGCAGCCGAGGGTGTGCGCGAGCAATCGCGCCGCCACGCGTTGATCCTGCAGTTGCTGGGCCTCCGGCAAGTGGCCGTCATCGTCAACAAGATCGACCTCATCGGCTTCGACGAAGCGCGCTTCAACAAGGTGGCGGCGGAGATCACCGCCTTCCTCGGCGAACTTGGCCTCACCCCGAAAGCGATCGTGCCCATTTCGGCTCGCCACGGCGACAATGTGGTCGCACGCTCGGCCGAGACGCCCTGGTACAAGGGCGAAACGGTGGTCGAATTGCTGGATGGCTTTGAGGCATCGCGGCCCGCGACCGAATTGCCCCTGCGCCTCCCCGTGCAGGATGTCTTCAAATTCGATCACCGCCGCCTGGTCGTGGGCCGTATCGAGAGCGGCCGGCTGAAGGTCGGCGACACGCTGACCTTCGCGCCGACTGGCAAGTCGGCCAAGGTCGCGAGCATTGAAAGCTGGGCCGCGGCACCGCAGATCGCGGCGGGCGCCGGACAGTCAGTCGCCATCACGCTCGATGACGAGCTGTTTATCGAGCGCGGGATGGTGGCAAGCCATGCCGAGCGGCAACCGCACCTCACGCATGAGGCGCTGCTGCGCCTCTTCTGGCTCGACAGCGCGCCGCTCGAACCCGGCGACCGCATCACGCTCAAGGTGGCGACATCGGAATATCATGTCGCGATCGAGGGCATTCGCGCCGTGATCGACGTCGATACATTGGAGCGCCAGGTGGCCGACCGCGTCGGCCAGAACGGCATCGCCGAAGTGTTGGTGCGCAGCCGTTCCCTGATGGCGATCGATCTCGTCGACGAACTCGCGAAGACCGGCCGCGCCGTCCTGGTGCGGGATGGCGACATCGTCGGTGGCGCCGTGATCCTGGGTCGCGCGGCGGAGGAGAAGCTCGCGACAGAGCCGCGCCTGCTGTTCAGCCCAGACCATCATGTGACGCGCGACGCCCGTGCCGGTGCCAACGGGCACCGGGGTGCCGTCATCTGGCTGACCGGCCTCTCGGGGTCCGGCAAGTCGACGCTGGCGATGGGACTGGAGCGCGAGCTCTTTGCCAAGGGTCGGCAGGTTTATGTGCTGGACGGCGATACGCTGCGTTCCGGCCTCAACAACGATCTCGGCTTCGGGCCGGAGGCGCGCGTCGAGAACATCCGCCGCACGGCGGAGGTGGCGCGCCTGTTCGCCGATGCCGGCCTCATCGTCGTGACATCGCTGATTTCCCCCTATGCCGCCGAACGCGACAAGGCGCGCGCCATCGTCGGCCAGAATTTCCACGAAGTACATGTGCAGGCCGATCTTGGCACCTGCGAGGCGCGCGACCCCAAGGGCCTTTACGCCAAGGCGCGCAAGGGCGAGATCCGGAATTTCACCGGCATCGACGCGCCATACGAAGCGCCGGAGAAGGCTGATCTGGTGATCGACACGTCGGCCCAATCGCCAGACGCAGCCCTGGCGCAGCTCTTGCGCTATGTCGAGAGCGCGACCGTCGCCGAGACCCGGAAAAGCGGGGCCAAGGGCTGAAAAGGCCCCCTATAGCCTTTTCGCCATCTGGCCACGTCTTTCGCGCCCGCGCGAGCATCCCAGACACCGCCCGCAGCAAGCGGCCGGTGGCGCCGGCCCATTGCCGGCATGAATGGGGACAAGCCATGAAGGATCGGAAGATTGAAATAGCCGAGGTCGCGGAAGTGCGTCAGCTGATCTGTGAACTGGTGGCCGAGGTGACGGCGGATCTTGCAAAGCGCAGCCGCAATCCGTGCGTGCTGCTGGATATGGCGGGTGATCTCGAAGCCAAAGCCGGTGAGATGCGGCAACGCTTCCGGCAACAGGCGGGCCGCTGATGAAGCTAACTTGATGCAGAGCTGATGACGTCAGCCAGGCGGCGGGCGCCCAGTCGTCCGCCGCATTTCTTGCACGCGGCAAGACATGGCTGAATAAGACATGATCGAGCAGACCATGGCAGGCTCGCCACGGTCGGCCGGACCAACCGTCAGGCTTCTTCCGAAGCGGAGACGGATGTCGATGCGGTTTGCTTTTTGCGCCTTGTGGCTTTCACCACGGCCTTCGGCGCTTCGCGCTCGGCCGCTTCCTTGGCGAGACGCAGGGCACGCAGGCGCGCGGTCTTCTCGGCAACCTCAGCATCAGCCTTGGCACGCTCCTTGAGCTTGCCCTCTTCGCGCTAACGATCCTTGTCGCGCATCGCCTTGGCGATCCGCTGCGATTCCAGAGCTTGCCTGGTGACTGGTTTAAGCATGGCGAAATGCCTCCAAGTGAGTCCCGGGCCGGTTCTGCCGCGAGGCCAAAACGAGCCGGCCCCGGCAGAAAAAGAAAGGGCGGCTCGAAGCCGCCCCTCCCATATCAGGCATTCTTGAGATTGCAGGCGGATGACTTGCCGCGATCCATCTGAACGTCGTAGCTGATCTCTTGCCCTTCGTTGAGCGTGCCCATGCCCGCCCGCTCGACGGCGGAGATGTGAACGAAAACGTCGTTGCCGCCGTCATTGGGCTGGATGAAACCGAAACCCTTTTGCGCGTTGAACCACTTAACTTTGCCGATAGACATCGAATTACCTTTAGATTGGAATAGATTAGTGCCGCCGGGCGAAAATCGCACGACGGTTCTTAACGGGACCGCGGATGGAATCGGAAAGCTCTCGCTGACGAGAGAAGTTCGGATAACGCCGAAATCTAGTCGAGTAACGCTATATGCGCAGATAGCGCGCCCAATAGCAAGACAATTGCCGCGCCGCAAGAAATGAGGCCACCCGTCGGTGCGACTGGTGCCCGCTGCCGGACTCGAACCGGCACGAGGCTTTCGCCTCAAGTCACATCAAATCAAGCCCTTGAAGTCTATCGAACACAATTGGAGGGGATCACGAGGTTAATAGGTTGACTAGATTTCTTCTATGTTCAGCAGCAGATCTCTTGTTTGCTTCCTTATGAAAGCCGATCAACTGTTCTTCAGAATATGACGGGCCACCCAAATGCAAGATGCTGCTAGCCGTAGCTCTCTTCGATTCAAGAGCCGACGGCAATTGAAGCAGTGCCGTTAAACAAAGAATACAACGGTCTCTGTCTGCAGCGCTTGATTTCAATCCGTAGATCAGGAGAACGTCTGCCAACCTTCTGTATGATAGCTCATCATTCTCATCAAAAAGAAGTTCAGCCGGCACTGGAAGTACACGACTTAGGCCTATTATCAAAGTGATCAAGTCGGATCTCATATTGTCATTGAGGCCGCCAAACACTCCACTTCGTCTGATACGATAGATGACGATCACGGACATCACGAAAACGGTAGAAGCTGTGGCCGCCGCACTCAATAAAATGCTACTGGAAAGACCATCTGTCGCACTTACTTTCTGCTTTGCAGCACTACCAAGTACCTGATCGCTGCGTGCAGCTACTACAAGAGGCTCATTAGCATCAGTCGCGGTTACTAGAACTGATGCATTGAGAACGTCCTCCGGCAACATGCGTGAAATACTGATCAGATAGGTGGGGCCCTGTGTTGTCTTGCTGGTGTGGAGACTGCTTTTCTCAAAAACAAGGTCTTCGATGCCGCCACCACTGACACTTATAGTTACTTCAACATTGGTCAGAGCAGTAGTTCCGTAATTAGAAATCTTGATTGCGTGAATTCGCTTGGCCCCAGCACCAGTGTCGATTGCCGGGCCAGAAATGATGTCAAACTGCAAAATAGACCGTGGAGCAGTGAGCCAGCTGATCAGTGTTGGGGCTAGTCCTGCTGCGGCCGTTATTATTGTTGGAAGGAGAACCCACAGTAGGAGCTTCGACCATTCGCGCGAGCCACCTCTGGAATCTTCGGCATCGTCAGACATATTACCCCTCCCCAATTTTGAGGATATCGTAATACTTGTATGTATTGGAGGGAACAAAATTATAGTGGTGCCCGCTGCCGGACTCGAACCGGCACGAGGCTTTCGCCTCTCAGGATTTTAAGTCCTGTGTGTCTACCAATTCCACCAAGCGGGCATTGGGCCTGGGGCGATCAGCGACATAGCGGTTTAAGGGGATTTCGGCAACTCCCCAGCCCTCATTTGCCCTGCCCCCTTTCGTCCCTCGTTGAGCGCATCAGGCCAAGGGTTCGCCGTCGATCGGATCGGCGCCGAGATTGCGGATGATCGTGTGGAGTTCCTGGGCAGCGCGGTCGATCGTCGTCTTGTCGGTGCCGCGGATGACGAAGCTTGCGCCGAACTTTCCCTGCCGGAAGAAGGGATAGGAGCCGATCTCGAGGACCGGATAGCGATCCTGCAAGGCGCCCAAATCCTTGGCGATAACGCCTTCGCCGATATGGCCGGAGACGGTGCGGGAGAAGA
The DNA here is from genome assembly GCA_964618305.1 of uncultured Dongia sp. Lineage (GTDB taxonomy): Bacteria > Pseudomonadota > Alphaproteobacteria > Dongiales > Dongiaceae > Dongia. The sequence continues at coordinate 5,477 of CAZUAL010000198.1, forward strand.
CCGGATCGCCGCCTTTCAGCGCCCCCTTGAGGCCGTCGAACATGGCTTGGCAGATGCGCGGGACGCCGGCCAGCACGAAGACGTTGCCGATCTCGAAACCCGGCGCCACGGAGACCGGATTGTCGATGAGGCGCGCGCCTTCCGGCGTGTGCGCCATGCGCATCCGTGCCTCGGTCAGATTCTCAGCCCCGTAATGGTCGGTGAGGAGGCGCGCCGCGACAGGATTGAGGATGAGTGGCACGCCGAAAGCCTTGGCGACGGATGCCGCCGTGATGTCATCATGCGTGGGTCCGATCCCGCCCGTGGTGAAGACGTAATCGTACTTGTCGCGCATCTCGTTCAATGTGGCGATGATGGTCGCCTCGACATCCGGAATGAAGCGGCCTTCGAGAAGCCGGATGCCAATCTCGGTCAGGCCGGTCGCGAGATAGCCGAGGTTAAGATCCTTGGTGCGGCCCGAGAGAATCTCGTTGCCGATGACGATCACCCCGGCGGTGACAATCCTGACGTCGCTCATAACACTCTCTCTTCGCCGCGCCCTCCCCGCCTATTGCCGGACATAGCCGAAGGCCTGCATGCATTCGTTGACGATATCGTCGTAGCGTTTGGAGGATTGATAGCCGGACATGCCGCTATCGGCCAGCGGATCGCCGAAGGCGCCGCCGCCCTGCGTCGCGGCGATATCCTGGTCGATGCCACGGTCGACCTTGGTCTGCGCCCGCGCCTCGGCCTCGCAGGCATCGAGATCGGTGCGCATCTGGTCGGCCTCCGTGCCCGGCTTGGTCCAGGCGCCCCCTTTGTCGAAGTAGGAGCAGCCCGAAAGGAGGGCGAGGGTCAGAAACGCGGCGCAAAATCGGCGCATGGCATGGATCCTTATCGAAATGCGGCAACAAGTTGCCGGGAAAACCGCCTTAATGCAAGAAAGGGGGCCGGAGCCCTTTTTTCCAGAGAGCAGAACGACGCAGCCATGCATTTCGACCCGCCACTCATCCCCGCCCGCCTTGTGCGCCGGTACAAGAGGTTCCTTGCGGATATGCAGCTTGCGGACGGGCGCACGATCGTGGCGCATTGCCCCAATCCCGGTTCGATGCTGGGGAATGCCGAACCGGGGGCCAAATGCTGGCTGCAGGAAAAGTCCGGCAAGGGCCGCAAACTCGATTTCGGATGGGAACTGGTGGAAAGCGGCGGCGCGCTGGTCGGGATCAATACGGGTCTGGCCAACAGGATTGTCGGCGAGGCCCTGGCCGCCGGCCGGGTTCCCGAACTGCCCAAGGGTGGCACCTGGCGCGCGGAGGCCGCTTTCGGTGCCGGCACGCGCTTCGATTTCCTGCATGAGGATGAGCGCGGGCGTCGTACCTATCTGGAGGTGAAGAGCGTTACACTGTCCCGCCGGCCGGGCCTTGCCGAGTTTCCCGATGCGAAGACCGCGCGCGGCGCCAAGCATCTGCGTGAACTGATCGCGGCAGAGACGCAGGGCCATGTCGCCCGCCTCCTCTTTCTCGTCGAGCGCGGCGATTGCCAGCGCCTCAGCCCGGCCCGCGACATCGACCCGGATTATGCCGCCGGTCTCGGACAAGCCAGCAGAGCCGGTGTGGGCATCCTCGCCTATGCCTGCGACATCACGCCGGAAGGGATTTCCCTCGCCGAATCAATGCCCATCGACCTCTGAACCATGCCACCGATTGCATGCCGGGGGTTGCACCGGGAATGGGGCGAGCGTATCTCTTGAGAATAATCCGACAAATCAGCCAGGAATTGCGACAAGGATGATGCAGAAGAAGGATGTGGAAGAGGATTGGATCGACGAAGGCGGCAAGATCAAGCTGCACAAGCCGGCCGATTTTGACGCCATGCGCAAGGCGGGCCGCCTTGCCGCCGAGACGCTCGATTTCATCACGGCCCATGTCGAGCCCGGTATCACCACCGAGGCGCTGGACAAGCTCTGCCACGATTTCATCGTCGCCCGGAACGCCATTCCGGCGCCGCTCAATTATCGCGGCTTCCCGAAATCCATCTGCACGTCGATCAACCATGTCGTCTGC
>CAZUAL010000199.1:0-7513 GCA_964618305.1 uncultured Dongia sp.
CCACCGACTGGGACAAGTACGGCGTCGGCAATTACGAGAAGTGCGCCGATTGCATGGTCCATTCCGGCTTTGAGGGCAGCGCCGTCAAAGACACGATCCGCAACCCGCTGAAGGCGCTCCGCGTCGTGCGGAAGGGCATCGAGACCGAGGCGCCGATGGTGCCGGACATCTCGCTCGAAAAGCAGCGCCCGGCCGAATACGTCTTCTCGAGCCATGTCGAAAAGGCGATGGCCGAGATCCACGAGGAGAAGGAACGCCTAAAGCAATCCCGCGCGGCCGCGGAGTAAGGCGTTCAGCGCGATCCGCGACCTGAGCGCGACTTGGATCAGCCCCGGCAATTGCCAGGGTTTCTTCAGAAGAGACAGAAGGACGGCACCGATCGCGGGCCGTCCTTCTTCATTGAGGCCGATCAATGCCGCTTCAGGCACATCGTCACTGGCCGTATCGGCAATGGCCCGGATGACGATAAAAGGCAGGCCATGCGCTTCCGCGACTTCGGCAACGTGATGGCTTTCCATATCGACGGCAAGCGCACCGCTTTCCTGCCGCAGAGTGGCCTTCTCCGCGCGGTTCGCCGCGGCGATGGAGCGGCCCGCCACGAGACCGGTTCCCGCCTCAACCTTCGCGGCGACACGATCGCGCCAGCCGGCATCGCAGGAGATCACCCGCCCGTCCTGCAATTGCACGCCGTCCGCGATGATGAGGTCGCCGGGCTTCAGCCCGGCATCGAGCGCGCCGGCGATGCCGAAACTCACCAAGCCTTGCGCACCTTGCGCGACGAGCGCCTCGGCCTTTCGCCGCGTTGCATTTGCGTGACCGCCACCGCAGACCACGCCACGGCCCAGGCCATCGACCAGCCTGGCTTCCGCCTCCATGCCGGTAACGAAGCCAGTCAGGGCGATTGTGGCGATCTCCCGCGTCATCACATGCCGTACATGACGTGCTGGGAATTGCCCTGCTTCAGATTGCGGTAGCGCGCCATCGCCCAGATGGGGAAGAACGATTTGTAACCGTGATAGCGCAAATAGAAGACGCGCGGGAAACCGACGGCGGTATATTCCTGCTCGTCCCAGGTGCCGTCCTGCTTCTGCGTGTCGGTGAGATAGGCCATGCCGCGCTTGACCGCATCGCTCTCCACCTCACCCGCCGCCATCAAGCCAAGAACCGCCCACGCCGTCTGCGACGGGGTCGATTCCGGCCCCTCCCCGCGCGGCTTGTCGGCCCAACAGCTGTCGCCGCTTTCGCCCCACCCGCCATCGGCGCGCTGCTTGCTGTTGAGGAACGCCACCGCCTTTCGCATCGCCGGGTGGTCGGCAGGGATACCGATGGCGTTCAGCGCGCACAGCACCGACCAGGTGCCGTAGATATAGTTGGTGCCCCAACGGCCGAACCAGGCGCCGTCCGCCTCCTGCTCGCGCAGCAGATAGTCGACGGCTGCCTTCACCTTGGGATGGTCGATCTTGTAGCCGAGCTGCGCCAGCATCGAGAGGCAGCGCGCCGAGACGTCGGCCGTCGGCGGATCAAGGAGCGCACCATGATCGGCAAAGGGAATGTGGTTGAGATAGTAATATTCGTTGTCGGCGTCGAAAGCGCCCCAGCCGCCATTCTTGCTCTGCAGGCCGAAGATCCATTCGACGGCGCGGTCGATCGATTCCTTGTAGCGGGCATGATCGAGCCGATCCATCGCCATCACCACCACCGCGGTGTCGTCGACATCCGGATAATGCGGGTTGTTGTACTGGAAGGCCCAGCCGCCCGGGCGCACGCCCGGTGCCGCCGCGGCCCAGTCGCCGACCACATCGAGGATCTGCCGATCCTTGAGCCAGTCGGTGGCCGCCGTCACGCGCTCGGCAGCCGCACCGCCCACTTCAAGCAGTGCATGGGCGGAAAGGCCCGTATCCCAGACCGGCGACAGGCAGGGCTGGCAATAGGCCTCGTCCTCCTTGAGGACCATCAGCTTTTCGATCGATTGCTTGGCGATGACGAAATTGGGATCATCCTTCGGAAAACCCAGCACGTCGAACATCATCACCGAATTGGCCATCGCCGGATAGATGGCGCCGAGCCCGTCCTCGCCGTTCAAGCGCTCGATGGTCCAGGCGACTGCCTTGTCGATCGCGCGCTGCCGCACGCCCTTGGGAAAGAAGCCGTCGACCCGCTGCAGTATGCGGTCGACGACGCGGAAGAAGACCGCCCAGGGGCCCTTGCGGTCCATATTGTACCAGTTCGTCACCCCTTCCGGCGGCACGACGAACAGCTCTCGCACGTCGACCCTTTTCGGGTTCCGCGCCTTCGGCTGTTTCGACATCAGGACCAGGAGCGGCACGATCACCGTCCGCGACCAATAGCTCACCTTGTCGAGATGGAACGGGAACCAGCGCGGCAGATGCATGATCTCGACCGGCATCTTCGGCACGCCGCGCCATGGAATCTGGCCGAAGAGCGCCAGCTGGATCAGCGTAAAGACATTGCTCTTCTGCGCGCCGCCGAAATCAAGGATCGCCCGCCGCGCCTTTTGCATAAAGGGGGCGTTGATGTCCTCCCCGCAGCATTTCAGGGCGTAATAGGCTTTGACCGAGGCCGAAATGTTGAAGGCGCCCCCGTGATAGAGCGGCCAGCCGCCATGATCGCCCTGGATGTTTTTCAGGTAGGCGACGATCTTCTTCTCCGTCGCCGTGTCGATCTCATCGAGGAAATGTTTCAGCAGCACATACTCGGCCGGAATCGTCGCGTCGGCTTCAAGCTCGAACGCCCAATGCCCGTCGGGCCGCTGCTGCTTCAGCAGGGCCTCGGCACCTTTTTCGATCCCCAGTTCCAATCGGCTGGCCAGTACGGAAACATCCGTCTCCGCTTGGGCAGCGAGGTTTCGGCTGCTCATTCTTTTGAATCACTCTAAAATATCTTGATGACTGGCCGGAGAATGCGCGACTTCTCCCCTGTTTTCAACCCATTAGGTGCGCCTAAGCCGGCCAAGGCCGCCGCAAAACCTCGTTTCCGATCAATAAATTAGCAGCAGCGCCCAATCCGGCCCCGACTAGGCGCAAGATAATCCGCCGTCACCGAACCCGCGTAACAGCAGCGGGAGATGTGCATGATGAAGTTCCGCCCCCGTCAAATACGCGATCTATTCCTATTGGTCCTGCTCGCCTGGCCGCTAGTGCAGGCAGCTGCGAATCAGGCAGCTGCGAAAACGCCTGGCGACCCCGCGGCTCTCTATGGGCCTGTCGCCGAATACGACATCCTTCGCGACGGCGAGACTGTCGGTACGCACCGCATCGATTTCCACCGGTCGGGCCAACTCACGATCGTCGAAAGCAGATCACAGATTGTCGTGCCCTTCCTCTTCTTCACCGCCTACCGGTTTGAGTATCAAGCCCGCTCCGTCTGGCGCGACGGAAACATGATTGAACTGACCGCAACGACCAATGACGATGGCACCCTATCCCGCATGTCACTCCGCCAGGATGGCGGCAAGGTGCTCCTCGATGGCCCGGATGGGCGCCAGCATCTCGACGCCACTCCCGCGCCGACAGAGCATTGGTCGATGCAGTTTCTCCACCAAACAATGCTCAACACCATCACGGGGCGCATCAATCAGGTCACCCTTACACCCCTCAGCGACGCCTTTGTGCCGGCCAGCCTCGGCATGCTGAAGGCGCAACGCTTCCGCCTCGACGGCGATCTGAAACTCGAGACATGGTACGACCAGGACGGTCGCTGGCTAGGCATGCGTTTTGCCGCCAAGGACGGCTCTAGCATCGAGTACCGATGCCGCACATGCGCGGATCAGGTCGCGACGACGCAATGAACCGCGGGATTTGCTGGATCACGGGTGGTGGCAGCGGTATCGGGCGGGCGCTTGCACGCAGGCTCTCGGCAGCCGGTCATCTGGTCGTCATCAGCGGACGCCGCAACGAAGCGCTTCTCGATACGGCGAGCGGTGACACGCACATCATTTCCTGGCCGCTCGACATCACCGACGCCGCCGCTGTGCATGAAGCGCACGCAGCGATCACCTCAGCCCATGGGCCGATCGACCTTGCCATTCTCAATGCAGCTCAGTACCGGCCGATGGACCTGGCCGATTTCTCGGCACGGGATCTCGGGGCTTTGTTCAATGCGAATGTTCTAGGCGTCGCCAACTGCCTGGAGCCGCTGTTTGCTTCGATGCGCGCTCGCCGGCAAGGCCGCATCGCCGTCATTGCCTCCGTCGCCGGCTATCGCGGCCTGCCGAAAGCGGCTGCCTATGGCGCCAGCAAAGCCGCTCTCATCAACATGCTGGAATCCCTGCGCCCGAGCGCCGAGGCCGCCGGGATCAGTCTGCAAGTAATCAATCCGGGCTTCGTTTCCACCCCGATGACGGCCGAGAACGACTTCCCGATGCCGTTCATGATCTCTCCGGAAGAGGCGGCCGAGCGGATCATCCGTGGGCTCAAGACCGATGCTTTCGAGATCGCCTTCCCCCGCCGCTTCGCGTTCCTTCTGAAGATCGGGCGCCTGCTTCCCTACCGACTGTATTTTGCCATCACACGTCGTATGATCGGCGCATGAACAGCGACATCCTTGCCCGGTATTTGAGCCTTTGGTCGGATCCGGCGCCGGATCGCGACCTCACCCCTCTCGACGAAATCACGACCGAGCAGGTCCGCTTCCGAGATCCGATCAATGATCTCTACGGCCGGGAACAGCTGAAGCACCTGTTCCGCGACGCGGCCAATGCCGTCGCGGCACCCAATGTGGAGATTTCCGGCATCGCCTGGGCCGATCCGAACCGCGCCTTTGTGCAATGGCGCTACGCTGGAAAACTCACGCGCCTGGGTGGAAAACCCTGGTCTGTCGATGGCATGAGCGAGATCCTTTTTCTCGATGGCCGTATCATCAGCCATCGGGATTTCTGGGATCTTTCGTCGGGGCTCTTCGAGTATTTCCCCTGGATCGGTAGTCTATTCCGCTGCCTGCGCCAACGTTTGCGCCTGCGGCAGGGAGGCAGCTGACGACTGCCCCGGCTTTGCGAAGGCAACTGTCAGCGTGCCGATCTCGATACCCCAGCGCGTCATCGTGGCCCGATTGAGGACGACCCCACCGGGCTGCAGAAACATCCAATCGTCGCAGGCAACGCGCCAAGTGCCATCGCCGACCTTGAGATCGAGGCGATAGCGCCATGAAAAGGCGTTCCCATTGGCGCGCCCCTCGGCTGTTCCAACGACATCGCCCGCGGTTCCTTCGTATCGTCCGTCACCCAGGGCTTTCAGCCGCCAGACCCGCTGGTCCTTTTCGCCGTCGCTGTAGGTGAAATCCTCCTTCAGCACCAGAACATCGCCATCCATCTCACCAACCATCTCGACGACGAACTGGCGGCGCAAATTGCCGAAGCGGTCATGGAACATGCCCCAGCCCCGGGTCTCACCCAGAAAGTACTTTTCCGGTTCCAGCACCGGCTCTTGGCCGGCAAAATCTTCGATCTTCATCGCGCTGCATCCACCGATCGCCAGGACGCCAAGAAGCAGCATGCCGGCACCGACAAGCCGCCTCAACCCCATCGCTCCGGCCATATCCCGAACCATCCCTTTGGTTTCAAATCACGGTGGCGGCGTCACCCCTTCGGCACAAGGCAGTGCCTGTCCAACGGGAAGCGCCACATCAAAGTCACCGCTATAGCCTTGAATACGCAAGGCACCCAGGCATAGATCACAGCGACCGGCAGCGCCTCTGCATGGCCGTCGCCAGGGTCGAAACCGAGATATCCCAGAAGCGGAAAGGCAACGCCCACCGCGAGCGCCGCCGACAGCTTCGACGACATGGTGGAGAGGGCGAAGAAAAGGCCGGTCCGGTCCTGGCCGGTTCTTTGCCGGTCCTGACCGGCCAAATCGGCCTGGATCGCGGGCGGCAAGGCTAGGTCGGCGCCGAGCGCCATGCCGGTCACGACCGAAATGGCGACAAAGGAAAGAAGCGCTCCTTCCGGCAACAGGGGGACCCAGATGAAGGCGGCGAGAGCGGCCAACATCGCCAGACACCAGAGGCGATGTTTGTCGATCCGCTTGAGGAGCCACAGCCAGATCGGCAGGCTGCCGATCGCCGCGGCGAAGTAGATCAGCAAGGTCAGCCCCAGTTCCGCTTCGCCGATCCCCAGCCGCACAGTGACGAACAGCGGAAAGAGCGCGGCAGGCAAGCCGTTGGCAATCCCGTTCAGGAACCAGGACCCGAGCAGCCGCCGAAATGGCGCGTTCGCGGCGGCGGCTGCCAGCGCGGCGCGGAGGCTGCCCGAGCGGTTGCTGTCGACCGCGCGCACTTCCGGGACCCAGGCCAAGAGCAGCGCCAGGCTCGGCAAACCAACGGCAATGGCAAGAAGGGCGGTTGCCAGCATGGACTCTCCCTGCCCCCGTCCCTGCCATTGCAGAACCGCCGGCAGCATCGTCGCCAGCGCAATGCCTGCAAGGCCCAATCCTTCGCGCCACGCCGCCAGGCGCGCCCTTGCCGCATAGTCCTCGCTGAGTTCGGCACCCCACGCGCTATAGGGCACCATCGCCGCCGACCAGGCCGTATAGAGGATCGCGTACCAGACCCCGAGATAAAGAGCGCCGACACCTGCCGGCGGCGCAAAGAGTGCCAACAGGGCAATCGCCGCCAATGCCGCGCCGCCGGCAATAAAGGGTTTGCGCCGGCCCATCCGGTCGCTGGCATGGCCGATCAGCGGATCGCTGACGACATCAATGGCTCTAGCGGCAAAGACGGCGATGCCCGTCGCACTGAGGCCCACACCGAGGTCAGTGGCATAATAGCTCGGCAGCAGGACGTGAGCGGGGATGGTCGGCACGGCCAGCGCAAATGCCGGCAGGCCATAGACCAGATAACCGCCCCGCCAACCAGCTCCGCGCAATCGATCTCCGTCCGTCCTATCGCTGCAGCTTCAGATGCACGACGTCGATGGAGCCTGCCTTGAACCCGGCCTCGCAATAGGCCAGGTAGTAGGTCCACATGCGCCGGAACCGTTCGTCGAAGCCCAGGGGCTGGATCTTCGGCCAGGCATCCAGAAAGGCATGGCGCCATTCCTGCAAGGTCCGCGCATAGGACGCGGCGAACCCCTCCTCGCCGGCAAGATGAAGCCCGCTGTCACCGGCAAGCCGGCGCAGGATCGAGCTGGTCGGCAGCATGCCGCCGGGAAAGATATAGCGCTGGATGAAATCGGCGTTGCGCCGATAACTGTCGAAGCGTTCTTCCGCGATGGTGATGATCTGCAGCACGGCCGTGCCGCCCTGGGTCAGGCGGTCGCGCAGCACCTCGAAGTAGCGCCGCCAATGCGCCTCGCCCACGGCCTCGAACATCTCAATCGAGACGATGCTGTCGAACCGTCCCGGACAATCGCGGTAATCCTGCAGCCGCAGCTCCACCCGGTCATCGAGACCCTGGCGCGCCATGCGGGCGCGGGCGAAGGCGAGCTGCTCCTTCGACAGCGTCAGGCCGGTGACATTACAGCCGAACTCCTTCGCCGCGACCTCGGCAAAGCCGCCCCAGC
>CAZUAL010000200.1:0-7510 GCA_964618305.1 uncultured Dongia sp.
GCTATATCGACCTCATCCAGCCCCGGATCCATGTCGGCACTGATGGGGCCGTCACCGTCGACGAGGTGCACCTTTACGACGAGAAGGCCTTCGTTCTGCGCAACGGCGACGGGACGGAAATCACGCGTGGCGGCAACGAGGACACGCTTGCCGCCATCCAGACCATGGCGGTGACCCGGTATACCGGCAATCTTCCTGAAAACAGCTATAACCTCACTTGGCATATCGACAGCGGCAGCGGCGACAACATCTATGTCATCGCCGTGCCAGTCCATATCTCCGGAAAGAAGTTGATCCTGGAGTTCGCCGACATCGACACGCCGACCGATTCCGGCCTCTATGCGCTGGTCTATGAATGGCTGGGCGAATTCGTGCCGGTTGGCATTCCGCTCCTCCTGGTGCTGGTGCTGGCGCTCACCTTGTCGCTGCGCTCGGCCCTCAGGCCACTGGAAAGGCTGCGGCGCCTTGCCGCGCGGATCGGCCCACAGCAGACGGGATTGCGCCTGCCGACCGAGGATTTGCCGGCTGAACTGCAGACGCCGGTGCTGGCCATCAACCGCGCGCTCGACCGACTCGATCACGGCTTTCAGGCGCAGCGCGATTTCCTGGCCGACGCGGCGCACGAATTGCGAACGCCGCTTGCGATCCTGTCCGCCCATCTCGACACGCTGCCGCGCAATCCCGGGACCGAGGCCCTGAAAAGCGACGTCGAACGCATGACGCGCCTCGTCAACCAGCTGCTCTTGGTGGCGCAGCTTGAATCCCTCACCATCGATGCCAAGGAGACGGCGGACCTCGCCGAGATCGCGGTCGACCTTGCCGCCCTCTTTGCCCCGCTCGCCATCCGGCGGCGACGCAGTGTCGGCGTCAGCGGTGCCGAGCATCCGGTGCTGGTGCGCGGCAACAAGGATGCGATCCATCAGGCGCTGCGCAATCTCGTCGAGAACGCGCTGCGCTTCACCCCGCCGGAGACCGAGGTTGAAATCAGCGTCGATCCGGAAGGTGGCGTATCGGTGAGCGACAAGGGACCGGGCGTTCCGCCGGAAGAACGCGAAAAGCTGTTCCGCCGCTTCTGGCAGGGCGATCGCCGACGCCAGCACCGGGGCGACGGATCAAGCCGCGAAAGTAACGGCGGGGCCGGCCTTGGCCTTGCCATCGCCCAGCGCCTTGCCGAGACCCATGGCGGCTCATTGCGGATCAGCGACAATCCCGGCGGCGGCGCCCGCTTCACCCTGATGCTGCGCAAAGCGGACGGCAGAAGGGGCCTTTCGCCGAGCGAAAAGCCAGCGCACGAGCAACAGATGATTTCGCACGCGGCACCACCGCTCTAAAGCATCGTCAGCAGATCCTTCGTGTCTCGTACCCGCGCAACGCGCGGCAACGTGTTTTGACGCGCGAAATCGTGCAGGCCGTCGGCAAGGCTGCTGCAGCCGTCGCCGATGACGATCACATTGTAATTGGCCTGCCAGGCATCCCGCGCCGTGGATTCGACACCGAAATTGGTGGCGATGCCGCCGAGCAGGATCGTCTCGATCCCCCGCCGCCTCAATTGCAGGTCGAGATCGGTCCCGAAAAAGGCGCTCCATTGCTTCTTGATGATGACGAGATCTGGCGGCAGATCCGCAAGCCCCGGCGCCGGATCGCTCCAGCCGCTCGGCAGCCCCCCGGCCGGCAGGACCATCGGAAAATCGGTCAACCCTTGCGGCCGGTCGGCGTAGTCGGGCGCGAAACCGATGCGAACGGCGATGACGAGCCCGCCGCCGGCACGCAGCTTGTGGCCGATTGCCGCGTTGTTGGCGACAATGTCGCTCGCGGCATGGGGTCGCAGCGGCAAGGCGATCAGCCCATTCTGCAGGTCGATCGTGACGAGTGCCGTCTTTCTGGGATCGAGCTTCGTCGGAGCGAGATTGTCCGTTGAGCGGCCGGTCATGGCGCTGCACCTTTCTGTCTGATAAGTGGGGATGGCGATATGCGCGTTTTGACTCCAGGCAAGTCTATCGAGCACCAGCCGTGCCGCGCTACCGCCCCCACCTGCACAGGGGGCATACCGTCCCACTTCTTGACAGGCCCCGGAATCCCCCTAAAGTCCGCCGGTCCGGGCCTAAAAAGGGCCGGAAACCGTTCAAAATCAACGCAACCAATCAAGGGTAACATGCTGACGATCACGCTGCCGGATGGCGCCAAGCGCGAGTTCCCGGGCCCGGTCACGGGCGCCGAGCTTGCCGCGTCCATCGGCCCGGGCCTTGCGAAGGCCGCTTTGGCTATCAAGTTCGACGGAAAGGTCCGCGACCTTTCGACTGTCATTGCGAACGATACCAAGGTCGAGATCGTCACCCGAACTCATGCCGATGCGCTGGAGCTGCTGCGCCATGACTGCGCGCATGTGCTCGCCGAAGCCGTGCAGGAGCTTTATCCCGGGACCCAGATTACTTTCGGCCCGTCGACCGAGAACGGCTTCTATTACGATTTCTTCCGCAACGAACCCTTCAGCGTCGAGGATTTCGCGGCGATCGAGAAGAAGATGAAGGAGATCGTCGACCGCGACGAGGTGATCACGCGCGAGATCTGGTCGCGCGACCAGGCGGTCGAGTATTTCAAGACGATCGGCGAGCGCTTCAAGGCGGAATGGATCGGCGAGATTCCGGCCGATGAAGACATCTCGATCTATCGCCAGGGCAAGTGGCTCGACCTCTGCACCGGCCCGCATCTGCCGTCGACCGGCAAGCTCGGCAAGGCCTTCAAGCTGATGAAGGTGGCCGGCGCCTATTGGCGCGGTGATGCCAACAATCCGCAGCTACAGCGCATCTACGGCACCTGCTTTGCCGATGACAAGCAGCTCGCCGCCTACCTGCTGCAGCTCGAGGAAGCGGAGAAGCGCGACCATCGCCGCTTGGGCCGCGAGATGAATCTCTTCCACCAGCAGGAGGAGGCGACAGGTTCCGTCTTCTGGCATCCCAGGGGCTGGCGCCTCTATCGGAAGCTCGAGAGCTATATCCGCCGCCGGCTGGAGACCAACGGCTATCAGGAAGTGAAGACGCCGCAGATCCTCGACCGCACCTTCTGGGAGAAGTCGGGGCATTGGGAGAAATTCCGCGAGGCGATGTTCATCATCCCCGACGATGAGGATCCCAACAAGCAGCTGGCCCTCAAGCCGATGAACTGTCCGGGCCATGTGCAGATCTTCCGCCAGGGTCTGAAGAGCTATCGCGATCTCCCCATCCGCTTGGCCGAGTTCGGCGCCTGCCACAGGAACGAGCCGTCGGGCGCGCTCCACGGCATCATGCGCGTCCGCGCCTTCACCCAGGACGATGCGCATATTTTCTGCACCGAGGACCAGATCGTCAGCGAGACGAAGGCGTTCTGCGACTTCCTGCTGTCGGTCTACAAGGATTTCGGCTTCGAGGACGTGCGCGTCAAATTCTCCGACCGGCCGGAAAAGCGGGCCGGTGCCGACGCGATCTGGGACAAGGCCGAGGATGCGTTGAAGACGGCCACGACGGCGGCCGGTCTTGAATTCACCCTCAATCCCGGCGAAGGCGCCTTTTATGGGCCGAAGCTCGAATTCGTGCTCCGCGACACGATCGGCCGCGACTGGCAGTGCGGCACCCTGCAGGTGGATTTCGTGCTGCCCGAGCGGCTCGACGCGAGCTACATCGGCGAAGACGGCCAGAAGCACCGGCCGGTCATGCTGCACCGCGCCATCTTCGGCTCGCTGGAGCGTTTCGTCGGCATCCTCATCGAGCATCACGCCGGCAAGTTCCCGCTGTGGCTGGCGCCGACGCAAGCGGTGGTATGTTCGATCGTCTCCGACGTCGAGCCCTATGCCGAAAAGATCGCCAAGCGCCTGCGCCAGGCCGGTCTTTTCGTCGAAACCGATGCCCGGAACGAGAAGATCAATTACAAGGTCCGCGAGCATTCCCTGGCCAAGATCCCCGTGATCATCGCGGTCGGCAAGCGCGACGAGGAAGCGGGCACGGTGGCGATCCGCCGTTTGGGGGAAGAAGGACAGAAGATCTTTTCGCTCGACGAGGCGATCGCCATGCTGGTCGAGGAGGCTAAATCGCCGCTCGACCGGTGAGGGCCAGCGGCCCGGCTTGCCGAGCCGTGCTTTTATTTGGCATAATTACGGGCAATCCACCCGTCGATGGAAGCATCGGCGGGTGCGCTGCCTTTTAAGAGACAGCTTTAGCGCCGGATCACCGGCAAACAATCACAGGAGAAGACCATAGCTAGGTTCCCGTCCCAAGAAGCCGCGCCCACCCAGGACAAGGGCCCCCGCGTCAATCACCAGATCAGCGTGCGTGAAGTGCGCCTCGTCAAGGAAGATGGCGAGATGTATGGGGTGGTTGCCACCCGCGAAGCCCTCAACATGGCGGCCGAGGCCGGTCTCGATCTCGTCGAAATCTCGCCCACGGCGGTTCCGCCGGTCTGCAAAATTCTTGATTACGGCAAGTTCAAGTACGAAGCGCAGAAGCGCAAGAACGAAGCCAAGAAGAAGCAGAAGGTGATCGAGGTCAAAGAGATCAAGATGCGCCCTGGCATCGACACGCACGATTACGACGTGAAAATGCGCGCGATCAAAAGCTTTCTTGAGGAAGGCGACAAGGTGAAGGTCACCATGCGCTTCCGTGGCCGCGAGATGATGCACCAGGAACTCGGCATGAAAGTGCTCGACAAGGTGAGAGCCGATCTCGATGAACTCATCAAGGTGGAGAGCTACCCGAAGCTCGAAGGCCGCCAGATGATCATGACCATCGCGCCGAAGTAAGCGCGGTCCAGTCGAAGATCAAGCGCGCCCTTCTTGCGAGGGGCGCGCTATTCGTTTGTGCAGAGATGCCCGGTCGAACGGTCGGCCGTGCTGCTCAGGCCGAAAATCGCGAATGGGGCGAGAGGCGCCGTGCCTTGGTCTCGGCAAAATGGGCGCGGGACGGGCGCTGCTCGATCATAGCCGCCGCCTCGCGGGCGATGCGGGGGATGTCGGCGCGGGAAAGTCCCATATCGTTGAGTTCGCGGTCGCTGTAGGCGTGCAATTCGTTGCGCACTTCGCTATAGCGGCGCCAGCGGCGCAGGGCGGTCTCGAGGAAAAGTCGAAGCTGCATGTGATGAACCTTGATTGATGTATTTGCGCAGCCTCCCAGAACGAATGAAACGATAAGTCATACATATATTGCAGCGCAACAAGCAGCTTTGCGCAGCTGAGGCGACATTTCTGCAAGCCTCAACACATTGATTCCCAATATTTCTTTTAGTGTCCCGTGGTGACTCGGCGAAGATTAACTTGAAATAAGTTAACCACCTTCTAGGGCAATCCGAACACATCCTGCGGCTGGTCGAACCCGCGCACCGGATGGGTCCCCAGGAACTTGAGGCGGGAGCCGCAGACCGAGGCGAACTGGCGGGACGCGAGCAGCGGCTGGTCGAGCAGCGGGCAAAGGCTTTCAAGTCTTGTTGCCAAATTGACGGCCGGGCCGATGACGGTGAAGTCGAGACGCGCATCCTCGCCCTGCACGGCGCCGATATTGCCGTAGGAGACGGAACCGGCATGGAGCCCGATTCCGACCTGAAGCGGCGCCTGGCCCGCCGCCATCCTGAGTTCGTTGAGTTCGCGCAGGCCGTCGAGCGCACCGATCGCCGCATCGAGCGCGATGCGGATCTTGTTGTCGCGGTCGAGATCGTCGTTCATCGGGAAGATGGCGAGCATCGCGTCGCCGATGAATTTCAGAATTTCGCCGCCGCGTTCGACCACGGGCTTGGCGATCGTGTCGAAATAGTCGTTCAAGGTCGCGATGACGAGGTCGCGCGGCAATTCGTTCGACATCTGCGTGAAGCCCCGCAGGTCGCAATACCAGATGGCGGCGGCGATGGTGCGCGCATCGCCACGCTGGATCTGCCCGGAAAGCACCGCTTGGCCGGCACCCTGACCCAGATAGACGTACATCAAGGTACGGGCAATATAGGCCCATTCACGTGCCTCGATGACGAGGGACAGAAGCGGGATGAGGGTGCGGAACGCCTCCATCTGCGAATCGAGGAAGCCCTGCGGCGCGTCCGTGGTGATGGAGACGGAAGAGCGGACGCCGCCCGGAAGCCGGATGGCGAAGATCGCATAATCCGTGGCGCCGGCCTTCCGCATATCATCGAGGATCGGGAAGTCGAGCCGTGCCTCCGGCCCAGTCAGGCGGCGGCGAATCTCGCTCTCCTCGCCGAGATAAAGGCGGCGCAGGGGCGAGGCCAGAAATTCCGGGCTGTTGAGCACGGCATGATCGCGCGCCATGCGCCGCGCCTCGGCGTCGCCCCGGTTCCAGGCATAGCCGATGGCGGCGATCTGCGGATGCAGTGTCCGCACCGAAACGAAGAAGCGCAGCAGCGGAAAGCCCTTGTCGCTGAGGAGGTGCGAGATCTGCGTCACCAGTTCGCCCAGATCGCCGATGAGCCGCCCTTCCTCGAGCAGCCAGCGGAAGGCGGCCTCGACCGCGGGACAGCCAAGGCATGCCTCGCCCGCCATGGCGCGGGCGACCAGCGGCACCACCTGCGGATTGGCAATGCTGGGGTCGGCGCGCAGATTGGCCGCTCCGCCCGGCTGATCGCGCCGCGCACGCGGCTCGGCACCTGCGCCATCAGGCCGCAGCAGGCCGTCGCTGAGATCATCGTCGTTGGCGGAGAGTTGCGATTGCGGCTGGATGGCCATGCGTTGCCTTGGGTGCTTCGTGCCCTGTTGAGGCCGGTTGGCGGCTATATGGGCGCCCACATGGCTTCAATAAAGGCTTCCCGGGGTTGAAAAATCTCGTCACGTCCCTGAAGTCGGACCCACGCCGGCTTAGCCACACCCGGACAAGGGATGAAAGCTTGGGCCAAAATAAGGGTTGAAGGCGCGCCATCCCGCGCTAACTTGCCTTCAGGATACATACTTTTAGCTTGCTGGCTTTTGGCCTCCTGGCTTTTAGCATCCTGATTTTTACCATCTTAGCGGAGTTCCGCCATGTTCATCCAGACCGAAGAGACGCCGAACCCGGCGACGCTCAAATTCATTCCCGGCCGCACCGTCATGGGTGAGGGTACGGCCGATTTCGCCCGCGCCGAGGGTGCCGAGCGCTCGCCGCTCGCCTCGCGCCTCTTTTCGGTCGACGGCGTGCGGCGCGTGTTCCTGGGCGGCGATTTCGTCACCGTGACCAAGGCCGACGAAAAAGATTGGTCGCTTCTGAAGCCCGCCCTCCTCGGCGTGATCATGGAACATTTCACCACCAACCAGCCGGTGATCCTGGCCGAGGGCGAGGCGGCACCCAGCGCCGACAGCGACGAGGATGACGAGATCATCATCCAGATCAAGGAGCTGCTCGAGACCCGCGTGCGCCCGGCCGTGGCGCAGGATGGCGGCGACATCGTCTTCCATTCCTTCGAGGACGGCATCGTGTATCTGCACATGCAGGGTTCCTGCTCCGGCTGCCCCAGTTCGACCGCGACCCTGAAGATGGGTATCGAGAACATGCTGCGCCATTACGTGCCGGAAGTT
>CAZUAL010000201.1:0-7491 GCA_964618305.1 uncultured Dongia sp.
GTTGAAGGCGCTCGCATCATCCTTGAAGTACTGCACCAGCGTGCCGGGTTCCGGGCCTTCGAAGAGGACCTTGGCCTTGCCCTCGTAAATGCGGCGCCGGCGGGACATTTGGGGGGTCTCCAGTAACACGCGGCGCAACGCCAGACTCATGCCTGCCGCCCGCCGGGATTCGGCCATCTTCTAGCAGCATGGGATGGCCAATACAATGTTTCCCGGCCCAGGGTCGTTCTACGGGACTTGTTGAAATACTATATAATTTACAATTAGTTACACGAATATTCTGGAAATCGCCGTCAGCCCGAGCAGGCAAGCGCCGATCCCGATGACCACAACCGGGCCGCTGAGGGCGAGCCAGCGGCGTGCCTGCCCCCCATCCGGCAGGCGGAGAGAGACCTGGTGCCGCAGGAGAATGCTGGCAACCCCCAGGCCCGCCAGGGTTATTCCCATCCCCAGCGCAATCGCTGCCGACATGGCAATACCAGCCAGAATGAGACCGTTCCCCAGGGTGAAGAGCAGGATGAGTATCGCCCCGGAACAGGGCACCAGCCCTGCCGCCAGCGCCAGAAAGCGCTGCTCGAGCGGGGCCCCGCGGTCGAGCCAGCTGGTATCCCCGGCATGGCAGGCATGCCCGTGATCGTGGGTATGGGTATGGTGACCATGCCTGCAACCATCGTCATGGGCGTGCATGTGTACGTCCAGGTGCCCATCACCGCCGCGCATCCAATCCCGCAACATGACAAGGCCGATAAGAACAATGGCTGCGTAACTGCCGATGCGCAGCCAGAAATACTCGTTGGTCGGCGAAACAAGGCTGCGGGAAAGAAGGAGGTGCGCCACCCCGACGATGACGATGGCCCCGACAACATGACTGGCTGCGATCCAGGCAGCCATGACTACACCGCGCCATGGGCGCGCATGGTGGCCAAGGAAGTAGCCAATGACCACGGTCTTCCCATGCCCCGGCCCGAGTGCATGAAAGACGCCATACAGAAACGCGATGGCGATCCCGGCCCAGAGCGCGTTCTTATCCTCGCCACGCTTGATGGCCATCAGCTTCTGATTGATGGCCCGGTTCACATCGCGCTGCCAGCTGACGAACGTGCGCCCGATTTGGGCGACTAGTCCGGACGGCGCTGCGTCGACACTCGCCACAATCTGCCCGTTCCCCGGCGCGCTGAAAGGTGAAGCACTGTCCTCGGCACGCAGAGATGGAATCGAGAGCAGCAGGAACGCGGCCAGCAGCAGGACCAACCAATTCATGGGCAAGTCACCTCGATCAATTGCGGTATTACGAAACCGCCGAAATAGGCATGGGCCGGATCGTCGCGAACCGAAGCCTTGCACGTACCTGAAACATCGCCCTCGATTGAGACCGGATTGGATTGGGCAAGTGCCACCTCGACGTAATATTCCTGGTCGTAGACCGATATCTCGGTCTTGCTCTGCCGGGCATCGATCGGTGCCGCGAAGCGGAAGGTGAGCGCGAAGCGCGCGACACCATCCACGATATCAGACTGGAATGCCGACGGCTCAAGCACGCCCAAATCCTGGCCGCCAGCATAGGCATAAGTGAAGTAGTGAAAGCCCTTGAGGTTCGGCAAGGTGCCTTCGCCGACTGCCTTGCTTTCCGCAGCGCTGAATTGACCATCGCCATCCAGATCGTACTGCGCCAGCAGATCAGCCGTGAATATGTCGTCGAAGCGCCATTCCGTGCGGAAGCCCGCCAGTGCGCCATTCTCGAAGTTCAGCGTCACACGATTGTCGATAAAGACATGAGGGTGCGCCATCGCCGGATTGATCCCGGCAAAGGCGACCGACAGCCCCAGGGCGATGGCAAGCAGACGCACGGACTAGAAGGAAATATCTGGAACGACCTGGAACGAGCATTGACAGAATGGGCAGACCACCAATTCCGTCGCTGTTGCCGGCTTCAAACCCTGCTTGATTTCATCGTCAAGCGTGCGCCGCGCGTCCGCCAACAACTGAGCGTGCGATCCCGTTCCGGCAGACTGAACGGACTGGCAGGCGAGGGCCAGGGCCGAAAGGTCCGCCGGATCCATCGGCTCGCTGGATAGCGCCAAGGCACCGGACCCGCCCGTACCCAGCATGCCCAAGCTTGCCGTAGCCGTGAGCAATAAGTCGCGACGGGAAAACATGGATATCACCTTCCGTAAACCGCAGGCGGCAAGCTTAGCTCACTGAAGGGCTTTCAGCAATTCCGCCTGATTGTGTCGAAAGAGCGACAGCAGGTCCGGCGCCGGACCATCGGCGGCCGAAAGGGCGTCCGAGTAGAGTTCGCCGCCGAGAGAAGCACCGGTATCCGCGGCGACCGTCTCGATGAAGCGCGGATCCGTCATGTTCTCGAGGAAGAGCGCGCGGATGCCCCCTTCCTTGATCTGCTGCACGATGTTCTTGAGGTCTTGGGCCGACGGCTCGGAATCGGTGCTGACCCCTTGAACACCGATGAACTCAATCCCGTAGGCGTGCCCGAAATACTGGAAGGCGTCGTGCGATGTCAGGATTCGCTTGTCCTTTGCGGGCAGAGAACCCAGCGACGCGGTCAGGTCGGCGTCCAGCTTCTTGAACTCTGTTTTCAGTGCTTCGGCATTGGCCGAAAACGTATCGGCATGGCTCGGATCCGCGGCGGAAAGACCGGCCTCGATGTTAGCGATATAGGTGAGAACCAGCTTCGGATCCTGGAATGCGTGCGGATCGGCGGCTTCATGCTCGTGCTCGTGCTCATGCTCGTGATCGCCTTCCGCCCCCTCTTCCGCGCCTTCTTCATGCTCGTGCTCTTCCTCGCCGGTCCAAGCCAGGGGCTCAATCCCCTTGGTCGCGATGACGAGGTCTCCCTTGAATCCGGCAGCCTCAATGAGCCGATCGAGCCAGGGCTCGAAACCCAGACCGTTGGCGACTATCAATTGGGCGCCGGCAACGGCCCGTTGCGCATCTGCGGTCGGCTCGAACGTGTGGGCGTCTGTGCCTGGACCGACCAAAGTGGTCAGCGATACCGCGTCTCCGCCGATTTTCTTGGTCAGGTCGGCGACGATGCTGAAGGTTGCCACGACTTTGACAGGCTCAGCCGAAACTGCCCAGGTCGGGGCAATAGCGAGAAAGCCGAGAATCAGGGCGACAAAGGAAAGAAAGCGCGACATCCGTAGCCTCAATTGATATGTTATAATATAACGTATACGGAGACGCACGCAGCGTGGCAAGGGCCTTTGGCCCTAGGCCAAGTCTATTTCCTTCCAGGTTTGCATATCCGGCCGCCCGCCCAGGAAGCGCCAGACAGGCTTACGTTCGGCATGATCGACGGATGGCAAGGCGATGAGCGAGGACGAAACCGTTCCAAACCCAGTATTCGAAACGATGTACATCGCGTCGAAGACATCGCCACCGGCTTCATGCTCCCGCGACTGCAGCAGGCTGGTCCAGGCCTGCCATTCCCCCGAACTGGGTTCGGGGGCGGATGCCTCGCGCCATTTCGGCAGGAAATGTCGCGTCCGTGGGCTCCCCGGATCGTTTAGATCCATCGCCGTGATCATCGAAACACCGGGTGCCAGCTCGATCGCCTCGACTTCCGAGCCGAGATTGCGGAGCCAGAAGGCGTGCGTATTGTCGGCCACGATCATGTTGAAGGGCCTGTAGGCGCTGGCATCCAACTCCCGCAGCATGTCCACGGCATCGACGGCATCAGCGAAATCTAGCGCGTCCAGGACCAATTCGCCGCGCGAGCGCTTCCCCGCCTCAGGCCCCAGCGTATTCCGGCGATTGAGCACCCCCGCCACCAACCCAAAGTCATTGACGCCGAGCCACGATCCGCCCGCCAGAATGTCGCGGCCGGCGACGACTTCTGGCCGGTCGGACCAGTGCCGTGCCGGGGCATCCCAAGGGCGATCATGCATCTCGTCCCGGTTGGCGGCGATGAGAATCGGCCATTCGTGCCCAGGCCGGGAGAGGAGGATGATGCTGCACATGTTCCAAGGGACTGAAAAAATTGACAAGTTTGAGACATTTTGCGCACCCCTATTAGACTTGACTGGAAGGCGATGGCCAACCATTTTTCAAACGAGTAGAAGAACGTTTTAAAACCTACCAAGGGATCGCATGGGTATGACCACTTTCGACGAGCGCGAAACCGCCTTCGAGAACAAGTTCAAGCACGACAAGGAGTTGGAGTTCAAAGTCACCAGCCGGCGCAACAAGCTGCTGGGCCTTTGGGCGGCGAAGCTCCTTGGCATCGACGGGGCCGAAGCTGAGACTTACGCCAAGGCGGTCCTGAGTGCCGACTTCGAGAAGCCCGGCGACCAGGATGTGGTCAACAAGCTCATGGCCGATTTCAAGGCCAAGAACGTCGACATGAGCGAGCATCGTCTGCGCAAGCAGATGGACGAGTTCTTCTCGACCGCGAAGCAGCAGATCATGACGGAAGTGAAGCTCTAATCGGCAAAACGGCGGAGCAACACTGCTACGTCCCGATCGATTTCAAAATTGCAGCGGCGGTAGAGTTCTACCGCCGCTGCATTGCTATTGACGACAGTGAGGCTCATCGGCGGCCCATCCGTTGCGGCGGCATGGAGCCTGCGGCGCGCTTCGTCCATGATCAGTTGCCCGATACCACGCCCCTTTTGGTCACCGGCCCGCACCACGGCATTGATGTAATTGTCCGGCAGCGTGTAGCGCAGGACGCCGATCCCCCGCCCGTTCTCGATCAGAATCCGTCCATGAATGCCGGAGACCTGCAAATAGCGCCTTACCTCCTCAAGGCTCGGCAAGAAGGCGCCGGGCGCGTCACTGAAACCGCCGTGTAGCACGCGGTAGTACTCGTCGATCCAGTCGGGCGCCGCCTCTTGCCAAACAGCACCGTCCGGAAGTGGCCGATCGGGCCCCCAATCAGGGTCGCGGCACACCATCTCCAGATCACGATAGATCAGCTTGTAGCCGGATTCCTCCAGCATCGCCCGGTGCGGTGCCCAGACCGATGTCAGGGCTAGTTCGTTGGCCTTCGCGCCAAGCTTGACCGCCCTTTCGGCCAACTCATCGATGATGTCGGCGGCGACCGGGGGTGGCATTCTTCCACCGACCAGACCGACGATCTCAAAGGGGACGATACCCTTGGCACCGGTTACCGCGTCGAGCAGCACGGCGACCACGCCACGCTCACGCCAATCGATGATGGCGCGCGGGCCACTGTTCAGTCTTCCCAGAAATCGGGGCGCATCCGTGTCAGGCACGGGATGCGCCGCGCAAAACCCGATCAGTGTCTCAAGAGCGGCCGAAGACCCGCTGGAAGATGTCGTCGACATGCTTGAAATGGTAGTCCAAGTCGAAGCAGGTCTCAATCTGGGCTGCGCTGAGACGTTTGGTGACGTCGGCATCGCCCTTGAGCTCGGTCATGAAATCCTTGCCCTCAAGCCAGACCTTCATCGCGTTGCGCTGAACGGCCTGGTAGGAATCCTCGCGGCTCATGCCGGCCTGCGTCAGTGCCAGGAGCACGCGCTGTGAATGGACGAGGCCGCTATAGCGGTCGAGATTGGCCTGCATGGCATCGGGATAGACGATCAGCTTTTCGACCAGCCCCACCAGACGATTGAGTGCGAAATCGAGGGCTATGGTGGCATCGGGCCCGAAGACGCGTTCGACCGACGAATGGCTGATATCGCGTTCATGCCACAGGGCCACATTCTCCAGGGCCGGCGTCACCGCAGCCCGGACCACGCGGGCAAGACCCGTGAGGTTCTCGGAAAGGACCGGATTACGCTTGTGCGGCATGGCGCTGGAGCCCTTCTGGCCCGGCGAGAAATATTCCTCCGCCTCACGTACTTCCGAGCGCTGCAGATGCCGGATTTCGATCGACAGATTCTCAATCGAGCTCGCAACGACACCGAGGACCGAGAAGAACATGGCATGCCGATCGCGCGGAATGACCTGGGTCGAGATCGGCTCGACCTTGAGCTCCATCTTCCGCGCCACATGCGCCTCGACGCGCGGATCGATATTGGCGAACGTTCCGACCGCGCCTGAAATGGCACAGGTCGCAACGTCATCGCGGGCCGCCACCAGGCGCTGCTTGGCGCGGGCGAAGGCGGCATAGTGGCCGGCAAGCTTCAGGCCGAAAGTCGTCGGCTCGGCGTGGATGCCATGGCTGCGACCGATGGTCGGCGTCAATTTGTGCTCGAACGCACGCTTCTCCAGCGCCTTCAACAGACGGTCGATATCATCAAGCAGCAAGTCCGACGCCTGCTTCAGCTGCACCGCCAGGCAGGTATCCAAAACGTCCGACGAGGTCATGCCCTGGTGGATGAAGCGCGCCGCCGGGCCCACATACTCCGCCAGATTGGTCAGGAAGGCGATGACGTCGTGCTTCGTCTCGCGCTCGATCTCATCGATCCGCGCCACTTCCCATTTGCCCTTGGCCCAGATTTCGGCGGCCGCCTCCTTCGGAATGACGCCCAGTTCCGCCAGCGCGTCGCAGGCATGCGCCTCGATCTCGAACCAGATGCGGAAGCGGTTTTCCGGGTCCCAGATTTTGGTCATTTCGGGACGGGAATAGCGCGGGATCATGCTTGCCTCTTGAGCGTGACGGGGGTCGGCGCAAAATCAGCGGCAAAGCGCCAAGGAGTCAACCGTTTTTGCCGATTTAGCGCTAAAGCGACGCAAGATGGCCCTTCAAAGCCGTAACAAGGCACGATAGTTTCGCCGCAGTTCCTGCCAGCCAGCCCCGCGAGCCAGAATATGACCGCCCTGCCCCGCCTCTTTGAACCATTCACGATCCGGAAGTGCGAAATCAAGAACCGCATCTTCTCGACCGGCCACGACACAACCATGCCGACCACGGGCGTGCCGAACGAAAGACTGGTCGCGTACCATAAGGCGCGGGCCGAGGGCGGTGCCGGCCTCATTATCATGCAGGTGGCGGGCGTCCATGAAACGGCTCGCTATACTTCGCACCTGATCATGGCGACGACGGACGATTGCATCCCTGGCTACCGCGCTGTCGTCGAGGCTTGCCGACCCTATGGCACCAAGATCTTCGGCCAGCTGTTTCATCCCGGGCGCGAGATCATGGAAAGCCAGGACGGAACGGCGCCTGTGGCCTATGCGCCGTCGGCCGTGCCCAATGAGCGCTTCCACGTCATGCCGCGCCCCCTTTCCAAGGCCATGATCCGCGAAATCATCGACGGCTATGCCGACGCCGCCCTGCGCTTGCAAAAAGGCGGCCTCGACGGCGTCGAGATCGTTGCCAGCCACGCCTACCTTCCCGCCCAATTCCTCAACGAGCGCACGAACCAGCGCGACGACGAATATGGCGGAAGTTTCGAAAACCGACTGCGCTTTACCCGGGAAGTCGCCGAGGCGATCCGCGCCAAGGTCGGCCCGGACATGGTGATCGGACTGCGCATCAGCGGTGACGACAAGGATTATAACGGCCTTCAGGAGCATGAAAGCCTGGCCGCCATCCTAGCCCTTGATGACGTCATGGACTACTTC
>CAZUAL010000202.1:0-1064 GCA_964618305.1 uncultured Dongia sp.
CGCTGGACCAAGATGGTGAAGCCGGGGCAGGGCGACGATCTCTACCGCGTCAACGGTGCCGGCGAGATGCTGGTCTTCTCCGCCGCCGATTTCGAGGATTTCCGCCAGCCGCGCCCCGACATGCCGGACCATATGGAGCGTGACCTGGAACAGGTGGTGCGCCTGCTCGCGGAGAAGCGCTTGCCGTGGCGCCTGCATGCGACCTATAACGAGACGATCGACCGCGCGCTCGATGTGTTCGAGAAGGTCGACCGCGATATTCCGCTCAAAGGCATCAACTGGTTCTTCGACCATGCCGAGACGGTGAGCGATCGCAACATCGACCGCATCGCGAAGCTCGGCGGCGGCATCGCCGTGCAGCACCGCATGGCCTTCCAGGGCGAGTATTTCATCGAACGCTATGGTGCCAAAGCCGCCGAAGCGACACCGCCGATCAAGCGCATGCTGGCTGCTGGTGTGCCGGTCGGTGCCGGCACCGATGCGACGCGGGTCGCAAGCTACAATCCGTGGGTCTCGCTTTCCTGGCTGGTGAGCGGCAAGACGGTAGGCGGCACTAGGCTCTATCCGGCGGCCAACCGTCTCGACCGATTGGAGGCCCTGCGCCTGTGGACCGAAGCCAACACCTGGTTCTCGAACGAGGAAGGCAAGAAGGGCCGCATCGCCGTGGGCGAGCTCGCCGATCTCGCCGTCTTGTCGGCGGATTATCTCACTGTCGCCGAGGATGAGATCGCGCATCTGGCATCCGTGCTCACGCTGCTTGGCGGCAAGGTGGTGCATGGGGCGGGCGATTTCGCGCCGCTGGCCCCGGCTCTGCCGCCGGCAGCGCCCGATTGGTCGCCGGTCAGGACCTTTGGCGGCTATCAGGACCGCGCCCAGCAAAACGTGCAGCGCGCGGCGGCGGCCGCTTGCGGTTGTTCACATGGCTGCGGCGTTCACGGGCATGACCATGCGCAGGCACTGACGGCATCCGTGCCGACATCGGATGGCAGGAGCTTCTGGGGTTCGCTCGGCTGCTCCTGCTGGGCGGTGTGAGATGGCGGGCGTTGCTGTCGCGAAGAATGGCG
>CAZUAL010000202.1:1074-7420 GCA_964618305.1 uncultured Dongia sp.
GCGCGCATCCGCTGACCGTCGCGACACTGCTCGCCTTTACCGCGGGCTTTGTCGATACGGTGGGGTTCGTGGCGCTGTTCGGCCTCTTCACCGCGCATGTCACCGGCAACTTCGTGCTGATCGGTGCCTCGCTTATCGACCTCCATGAAGGGCTGCTCGCCAAGCTGCTGGCCTTGCCGCTCTTCGTCCTCACCGTGGCGCTGACCCGGCTGTTCATCCTCGGCCAAGAACGGCAGGCGCATGATGCGGCGATGCCCCTGCTGCTGGGCGAGCTACTGTTCCTCGGCCTCTTTCTGGCCTGCGGAATCGCGCTGGCGCCGTTCGACCATGCGGACTCGGCGGCGGCGATGGTGACCGGTTTCAGCGCCGTGGTGGCGATGGCGATCCAGAACACGGCGTCGCGCACCATCTTTGCAACCCTTGCGCCAACCACGGTCATGACTGGCAACGTGACGCAGAT
Organism: uncultured Dongia sp.; assembly: GCA_964618305.1. GTDB lineage: Bacteria > Pseudomonadota > Alphaproteobacteria > Dongiales > Dongiaceae > Dongia. Next base: position 1,535 of record CAZUAL010000202.1, read on the forward strand.
CGTCATCGATCTGGTCGACATGATGCTCGCCGACGGAGAAGGGGAAGCGAAGGCGCGGTTGCGCAAGATGTTGCCGCCCGTGCTGACCTTCGCAGTGGGGGCACTGACTGGGGCGCTGGCCTATGGATTTCTCGGCTTTGCGGCCCTGGTGGCGCCGATTGTGGCCATCGCAGGCGTCGCCCTGATTCATCGTCCCAAATAGAGCAACAATCTTGTTCCAATTGAGGTGATTGTTGCGGACGGGCGGTAGCCCCAAATTGAGGGTCAACAAGACCCATTCACGGAGTAACGCAGATGACCATCATGCATCGACCGGCCGACGCGCGCGGGCGTGAGACTTTGGACTGGCTGGATAGCCGTCATTCCTTCTCCTTCGGCCATTACTACGATCCGCGCCATATGGGTTTCCGCAATCTCCGGGTCATCAATGATGACCGGGTGGCGCCCGGCGGCGGCTTCCCGACCCACGGCCATCGCGATATGGAGATCGTCTCCTATGTCGTCGAAGGGGGCCTCGCGCATCGCGATTCGACCGGCGGCGAGGGCGTATTGAAGCGCGGCGATATCCAGTCCATGTCGGCAGGCACCGGCGTGCGGCATAGCGAGTTCAATGATTCCGTGAGCGACCCGGTGCGCTTCCTGCAGATCTGGATCCTGCCGGAACGCGAGGGGCTGCCGGCCGCCTATCGCCAGACGCGCGTCAGCGATGAGGAGAAGCACAACAAGCTGCGCCTCATCGTATCGCGCGATGCGGCCGAGGGCTCTCTCGCAGTCAACCAGGATGCGCGCATCTATGCTTCGCTGCTGGATGGCGGTGCGCAGGTTGCCCATCCACTTGAGGCGGGCCGCGGCGCCTGGGTGCAATTGGTCGCGGGCGAGATCGATGTGAACGGCACGAAGCTCAGCGCGGGCGACGGCATGGCGATCGAGGACACCGAGAGCATTGCCATCACGGCCATCAGCAATGCCGAGTTCCTGCTGTTCGATCTAGCCTGAACGAGCCGGGTGAAGGCGGCGCGCAGACTATTTGCCCGCGCGGGCCTTGGCGGTGGCTTCGGGGATCGCTGTGTCGAGGTAGGTGTCGCAGATCCGTGTGAGATCGGGGAGGTGCTCGGTGAAGAAGTGCGAGGCACCGGGCACGATCTGGTAGTCGATCTTGATGCCGCGCTGGTGGGAGAGCTTCGTCACCAGCTTCTGCACGGATTCCTGCGGCACGACATTGTCCTGGTCGCCCTGGATGACCAAGCCCGAGGAGGGGCAGGGGGCGAGGAAGGAGAAATCATAGATGTTGGCGGGCGGCGCCACCGAGATGAAGCCCGAGATTTCCGGCCGGCGCATCAGGAGCTGCATGCCGATCCAGGCGCCGAAGGAGAAGCCGGCGATCCAGCATTGGGGGGCGTTGGGGTTCCAGGTCTGCAGCCAGTCGAGGGCCGCCGCGGCGTCCGAAAGCTCGCCTTCGCCCCGGTCGAACTTGCCCTGGGAGCGGCCGACGCCGCGGAAATTGAAGCGGAGGACTGAAAACCCACGCTGCTGGAATACCTGATAAAGGGTGTAGACGACCTTGTTGTTCATGGTGCCGCCATGCTGCGGATGCGGGTGGAGCATCAGCGCTATAGGGGCATTTGGGGTGCTGGCCTGCTGATAGCGCCCTTCAAGCCGGCCTTCCGGCCCGTTCATGATGATTTCAGGCATTTCCTATCCAGTAATCTATATTTATCAGCAGGTTAGAGACAAGAAACAGAGCTGGTGCCGATGCTTAGTTGACGTTGGCAGAAGGAAAGCAACCGCTCAGTCCCTTGGGTTAAGGCGATCAATACTTGATCGTCATAGTCAGGCATACTATATCACCCGAGACGGGTGACTCACCGCCAGCACCCGGGCCAAAAGTTGACAAGGTTCGTCAGCCATTGGCCGAGGCGGCGGGGCGCTAATAAACACGATGGCGATGATGTTTTTCAAGAACATTGCGGCTGAGCTCGACGCAATCAAGTCCCGTGACCCGGCTGCCCGGTCGCGGCTGATGGTGGCGCTCACCTATCCGTGTTTCCACGCCATCCTGCTGCACCGCCTGGCGCGGCCGGTCTATCTGGCCGGTTTTCCGACGCTGGCGCGCATCATTTCCCAGTTCTCGCGCTTCATCACCGGGATCGAGATCCATCCCGGCGCCCAGATCGGCAAGCGCTTCTTCATCGACCACGGCATGGGCGTGGTGATCGGCGAAACGGCGGTCATTGGCGATGACGTGACGCTTTATCACGACGTGACGCTGGGCGGCATCGCGCCGGCGGTCAATTCGGCAGCCCAGGTCAATCGGAAGCGCCACCCGACGCTGGAAGACGGCGTCATCATCGGCGCCGGCGCCCAGGTGCTGGGTGACATCATCGTTGGGCGGGGTGCCCGCGTGGGCGGCAATGCCGTCGTCATCAAGAATGTGCCGGAGAACAGTGTCGCCGTCGGTGTGCCGGCGCGCATCGTCATGCCCAAGGAATGCGGCAGCGAGTTCGCCGCCTATGGCCTGCCGACCAAGGATCTGCCGGACCCGGTGGCGCGCGCGATCGAGGGATTGCTCGATCAGATTTCGCGCCTGCAATCGCGGGTCACGGTGCTGGAATCGGAAATCGAGAATGCCGCTGGTCCCAAAGTGACCGACGGCACGGATGGTGACCAGGCCGGCGAGGTCCGCCGGTTCGGTCGCAACTAGAGCGCCGCGTTGAAGCCAGCTGCTGAGACGCGGCAAGCATTAGGAGACGTGTCATGAGATTGAGCACCAAGGGCCGTTACGCCGTGATGGCGCTCGTTGATCTGGCGACCAACAGCCAGGGCAGGCCGGTATCGCTGGCCGACATTTCGGGCCGGCAGGAGATTTCCCTGTCCTATCTCGAGCAGCTTTTTGCCAAGCTGCGCCGGGCGGGCCTGGTGAAGTCGGTGCGCGGCCCCGGCGGCGGTTATCTGCTGGCGCGCAGCGCCGAAGACACCCGCATCGCCGACGCGATCCTGGCCGTCGACGAGCCGATCCGCGCAACGCGCTGCAAGCCCAACACGGCGACCGGCTGTCATACCGACAAGTCGCGCTGCCTCACCCATGATCTGTGGGAAGAGCTTTCCCGCCAGATCCATCTGTTCCTGAGCTCGGTGTCGCTCGCCGACGTGGTCGAGCGCCGCATCCTCGGCATTGCTCACAAGGTCGAGGGGCAGGCGGCCGGCACGTCGGCCGGTTCCGGCAATGGCGCCGCCATCGGCGACGCCGTCGCGGCGGCGGAATAAGCGTCACCCAACGGCAAGCCAGAGCGCCATGACCCGCGGCATCTATATGGATTGGAACGCGACGACACCGCTGCGCGCAAGCGCGCTGGCGGCGATGACGAGCGCGTTGCAGGAGGTGGGCAATCCGTCTTCCGTCCATGCATTCGGCCGCCGCGCGCGCGCCTGGCTCGATCATGCGCGCAACAGCGTTGCCAAGCTGGTGGGCGGCCGTGCGCCGCTCGTGACCTTCACCTCGGGCGGGACGGAGGCCAACAATCTGGCGCTTCATGCGCGCCAGGGCAGGCCGCTCATCGTCAGCGCCATCGAGCACGAATCCGTGCTGCGGCCAGCGCGGCTGGCCGGTGCGCAAGTGGCACGCGTTAGCCGCAACGGCGAGGTGGATGTGGCGCATCTCTCGTTCCTGCTCGACAAGGCGGAGCGGCCGGCCTTCGTCTCGGTGATGCTGGCCAACAACGAGACGGGTGTCATCCAGCCGGTGGCGGAGATCGCGCGGATCGCCAAGCAGAAAGGCGCTCTCATCCATTGCGACGCCGTGCAGGGTGCTGGGCGCATCGGAATCGATATCGAAGAGCTGGGCGTCGACTATCTCACCATCTCGGCGCACAAGATCGGCGGCCCGCAGGGTGTGGGCGCGCTCATCCTCGGCGCCGATCTGCCGCTGGAACCGCTGGTTCAGGGCGGCGGTCAGGAGCGCAACCGGCGCGGCGGGACGGAGAATGTCGCCGGCATCGCCGGTTTCGGCGCCGCCGCCGAGGAAGCAGTGACCCTTGCCGACATGGCGCGCATCGCAATGATGCGCGACCGGCTGGAGGAGAAGCTGGCGGCGATCGGCCTGCCGCTCACCATCTTCGGGCGAGCAGCCGGGCGCCTGCCCAATACCAGCTGCTTTGCCAGCGGCACCAAGACGGCGGAGACGCTGGTGATGGCGATGGATCTGGCCGGCATCGCGGTTTCCGCCGGGTCCGCCTGCTCGTCCGGCAAGGTGCGGCCGAGCCATGTGATTTCGGCGATGGGTTTCGATGCGGCGACGGCGGGTTCCGCCATCCGCGTCAGCCTCGGCGCGCAGAACAGCGAAGCCGAGATCGATCAATTCATTGCCGCCTGGACCCGCGCGCAGCGCAGCGGGCCGGCGCGACATGATGCCGCCGACATGGCCATGTCGGTCGCTTGAAGGAATGAAAGGGTAGTCGCAGGATCATGAACATCGCGAACCAGAATCAGAAGACGGCAACTTCGCAGGAAAAGCCCGGCGTCAACATTCCGAAGCTGCCGATCTATCTCGACTATCAGGCGACGACGCCGTGCGATCCGCGCGTGGTCGAGGCGATGCTGCCCTTTTTTACCGAGCATTTCGGCAACCCGCATTCGAGGAACCACAAGTACGGTTGGGATGCCGAGGCGGCGGTCGAGAAAGCGCGGGCAGAGGTGGCGCACATCATCGGCGCCGACGAAAAGGAAGTGATCTTCACTTCCGGTGCCACGGAATCCAACAACCTTGCCATCAAGGGTGTGGCGCACTTCTACAAGGACAAGAAGAACCACATCATCACGACGCAGACCGAGCACAAATGCGTGCTCGATTCCTGCCGCCATCTGGAGCTCGAGGGCTTCAAGATCACCTATCTGCCGGTCGAGAAGAACGGCCTCGTCAATCTCGACGCCCTGCGCGACGCGATCACGCCGCAGACGGTGCTGGTTTCGATCATGGCGGTGAACAATGAGATCGGCGTCATTCAGCCGTTGGCCGAGATCGGGAAGATCTGCCGCGAGAAGGGTGTCTTCTTCCACACCGACGCGGCGCAGGCGGTTGGCAAGATTCCGCTCGACGTCGAGGCGATGAACATCGACATGCTGTCGATCTCGGGCCACAAGATCTATGGGCCGAAGGGGATCGGCGCTCTTTACATCCGCCGCAAGCCGCGCGTGCGCCTCGAGGCGCTCATCCATGGCGGCGGGCAGGAGCGGGGTTTCCGTTCCGGCACGCTTCCGACCCCGCTTTGCGTGGGCCTCGGTGCCGCCTGCGCCATCGCCGAGAAGGAAATGGGTGCCGAAGCCGAGCGGCTGAGGAAGCTGCAGCAGCGGTTCCTGAAGGGCGTCACCGACAAGCTGTCGGAAGTCTATGTGAACGGCGATCTGGAAAAGCGCATTCCGGGCAACCTCAACATTTCCTTCGCCCATGTCGAGGGTGAGGGGCTGATGATGGGGATCAAGGATCTCTGCGTCTCATCGGGTTCGGCCTGCACGTCGGCCTCACTCGAGCCTTCCTATGTGCTGCGGGCGCTCGGCGTCGACATCGAGATGGCGCATACCTCGCTCCGCATCGGGATCGGCCGTTTCACGACGGAACAGGAAGTGGATTATGCCGTCGAGCATCTGGTCCAGGCCGTGCAGCGCCTGCGCGAGATGAGCCCGCTGTGGGAGATGGCGCAACAAGGCATCGATATCAAGTCGATCAAGTGGGCGGCGCATTGATTTCGGCCGGCCGGCGGGTGAATCCCGCCGCGCGCGCGCCTATCTCCCTGAATGCAATGGCCCTTGCACCGGTCCCGCCAGTGGCGCGCAGGACGCATCGCGTTGCGCGATGCATGCTCGTTCGCGGTGCGCGTGCATGGTGCACGCACC
>CAZUAL010000203.1:0-6719 GCA_964618305.1 uncultured Dongia sp.
TGCGCAACCAGGTGAAGCCGATCAAGCGACTTGCCCAGGCAGCCGACGATTTCGGCAAGGGGCGCGAGGTTGCCGACTTCCGCACTGACGGCGCTACCGAAGTCGTGCTGGCGGGCCAGGCCTTCAACCAAATGCGCAACCGCATCCGCCGCCAGATCATGCAGCGGACGGAGATGCTGGCCGGTGTCAGCCACGATCTCAGAACGCCGCTCACGCGCATGAAGCTGCAGCTCGCCATGATGGGCGACAATCCGGAGACGGCCGACCTCAAGAAAGATGTGGCCGATATGGAACGCATGATCGGGGCCTACCTCGCCTTCGCCCGCGGCGAAGGGTTGGAGCAGCCGACCCCGACCGATCTTTCCGATCTCATCGGCGATGTCACCGCCGACGCGCGCCGGCAGGGTGCCAAGATCGAGCTCAAGCTGCCGGAACGCCGGATCGTCGTGCCGCTGCGCCGCGACGCCTTCCGCCGGGCACTCGGCAACGTCATCGGCAACGCGCATCGCTATGCCGGGATGATCGCGGTCACCCTGGTGCTGAAGCCACGCCATGCCGAAGTGCTGGTCGACGATGACGGCCCCGGCATCCCGCCCGCAGCGCGCGAGGATGTCTTCAAGCCCTTCTTCCGCCTGGAGCAGTCGCGCAATCAGGAAACCGGTGGCACGGGCCTTGGCCTCACCATCGCGCGCGATATCATGCGCGGCCATGGCGGTGACCTGGTGCTCACCGACGCGCCGGGCGGCGGCCTGCGGGCCGTGCTGCGCCTGCCGCTCTAATTCCAGGCCGCGCGGCGCTTAGTGAAAACTTAGGGTTCCGTGAAGGGCAAATTAGCAAGCCTTAACGGGCCTGCGGGGCGCATCTTCCCGCTTGTTCGCGGCCCCGGCCGGCAAGACGGCCCGGACCCCATCAGGCAAAAGGAAACGTCCCATGAGTACCCGATCAACCGGTGAGGCGAAGGCCTTTCCGCATGTCCCCGCCTATCAGCCGCAGGCGAATGTCAAAGGGGCGATGAGCTCCGACTTCATCGCCCGCATGGCCGCCAATGATGTGGCGAGCGCAACCCAGCGCCGGGAAATCTATCATCTGGTGCATAAGGGTCTGCGCGCGGCAATGGGCGAGGCGCTGGTCAGGCTCGGCCGTGTCGACAGCGTCAGCCCCGACAGTGTCGAAGGCGCCCTTGGCACGGTGGAAAATCTCCTCACCATGTGTCGCGAGCATCTCGAACATGAGAACGAATGCTTGCATACGGCTATGGAAGCCGTGGTGCCCGGCTCCTCGCGGCGCTGCGCCGACGATCATGCCCATCATGAGAAGGCGATCGCGGGTCTTGCCGAACGCGTCGCCGAAGCACGCAAGGCAGCACCGGCGGCGCGTGAGCGGGCGCTCAAGGTTATCTATCGCCTGCTCGCCATTTTCGTCGCCGAGAATATCGAGCATATGGAGATTGAGGAGAGCGCCAACACGGAAACGCTATGGCAGCATTATTCCGACGACGAGATCCTCGCCATCGAGCACAAGATCCATGCCCGCATCAAGCCGGAGCGGATGATGGCGTGGCTGCGGTGGATCCTGCCCAATGTCAGCCGTCAGCAGCGGGCGGTGATGATGAAGGGGATGCAGGCGGGCATGCCGCCCGAACTTTTCGGCAATATTCTGGAGATGGTGAAGCCGCACCTCACCGAAGCGGAGCGGCTGGCGCTGGCAACCGATCTCGCCTGATCGGTCTCACCAGCGCCGGATGCGGCGTCAGTCCTCCGCCTCGACAAGATGCACGGGGCGGCCAAGATTGAGGCGGAGGCGGCCCCGGCCGGCCTTGTCGAGTGCGATGGACTGGTCGCGCTCGGCAAGGCGCCGACGCAGCAGGATGAGGCGCGCTTCGAGGTTTTCAGAGAATTCCGGCAGGCGGATCTGCGGTGCCAGGCGGAGTTCCTTGTTGCTGAATTCCAGGCGTCCTGACTTCTGGTGCTCGCTCAGGATGAACCAGAGAATCGCCCCGGCAACACCCTTGATCACATATTCGTCGTCGATGAAGACGCTGTCGTCGGCGGCGTAGTGGCGTACCAGCATCGGGGCGCCCGTGCCGGCGGTCGCTTCCGCTCTCCCTGGCAGAAGCGGTTCTTCCGTTTCGCCCTGCAACGTCTCGATCGCGATGGCGGTTTCGGCTGCCAGGATCATCAGCGCATCTTCCTCGTCATAGCCAAAGCGGCCGGCTTCCGGGCTCTCGGCATAGATGATTCCGAGCAGTCTTTCATCCTTCAGGATCGGCACGGCGATCTGACTGCCGCTGTCGGCAAGGCCGGGCAGTGGAATCTCCGTCTCCAGCCGGGCCGACATCGGGCTGGCGCGGAGCGCGTCGCGGATGGCGCGGCCATAGAGGTATTCGCGGGTCGCATGGGCGATGCGGATTGGCGTGCGCTCGCGCGCGGCGACGCCGATGACGCCCTGGCCGGGGAGAATCTCGGCGCCGACGCCCGATTCTTCGTAGCCTTGGCTCGCGACGGTGAAAAGCCGTTCGCCCGATTCATCGGCCATCAGCAGCATGACGTGCGGCAGGCGGAACTCGCTGCGCAATGCCGTGAGCAGCGTCGCGATGAGGCTGTCGAGATCGCGGGCGGCCTTGAGGCGCGGCAGGGAATGGCGGAGGGCCGCCAGGAGCGGCGCATGCGGCGGTGGCAAGGGCAGCAGGTCGCCGCGGACGATTTCAGCTTCTTCGACGTGATAAATGTCAGCACCTAGAAGTTTGAATATGCCGGACATGCCTTCATGCGACGCGATTCCGGCTAGCTTGGCGCGCATGGTTTCGAAAAGCGGCCCTTCGTGCTCCGTGTGCAGGTAGCGCAGATAGAGCCGGTATTGGGCGCAGGTCTTGGGATGCTTCAGCAGGACGGTTGCGTGCGGGTTGGCAAGGATGTTGGCGCGCGTCTTGCTGAAGAACTGGTACGAAATGGCGACACGGGTCTGGTCGACAAAATGCACATCGGAAATGACGCTGACGTTGGGAATGCCGCCGGCATCGCAGGTTGCGATCTCCGATGGGATGGCACCCTCGAGTGCGGCGCGCAGGCTGGTCAATTCGATGCGCTTCATCGCGTGCCGCCGGTTTCCTTCGCGTTGAGCCGCGCGCCGGCCCCCGGACCCGGGGTCTGCTGGAAGATATCGGTCGGCGTGAACGCGACGGTCACGAAGTCGGGATGGCGCGGAACGCTGAAGACACCGTTCGCGAGCGAAGGCGCGTAACCCAAGGCGACGAGCTCGTCCGCCGTCATGCGATGGTGGCGCGCCTGGGTTTCCGCGTCGGCTGCATCAAACTTGTCGATGATTGCGTCATGCCCCTTGATCTGCAGCGAGCGGAACGAACGCACGTCGCTATAGACGGTTGCCACTTCGCCATTTGCGGCGATATCGGCAAGGACCTGATGCGCCTCGTCGCGCAGCACGATGATGCGGATGCGCTTGCCGTCTTCCGCGACGCGGGCGCCATAGGCGTGTGCCACGCTGGGGCGCAGCGACGCATTGCGACCGGCGATGGAGATCGCAATGGGCCTTGCCAGAAGAGCAAGGAATGAATCGTCGGATAACATTTTTGGTGAACCGGTATTGCCGTCCTCGCCTCAAAAGATAGGCAGGGGACGGTGGTGCGTCCAGTGCGCGCCGTCACGCTTGACCGAGGGGCGGTTGAACCAATTTCTTGGTCAGCGAGACCAATTCACCCCGGAAAGTGTGCGCCGGCTCACACACTTCCCGCTCCGGTCACTTCGTTAATAAAGCCGCCCGCCATTCGGAATGCCGAGGCTGGGGCTGATCAGCACCACCTCGCCATCCTCATCCGGGAAGCCCAGCACCAGCACTTCGGACATGAACTTGCCGATCTGCTTCTTCGGGAAATTGGCAACCGCCGCCACTTGGCGGCCGACCAGCTCTTCCAGCGAATAGCGCTTGGTAATCTGCGCCGAGGACCGCTTCACGCCGATCGCGGGGCCGAAATCGATGGTGAGCTTGTAGGCCGGGCGGCGCGCCTCGGGATAGGGGTCGGCGGCAATGATCGTGCCGACGCGGATATCCACTTTCCGGAAATCGTCATAGGTGATTTCGGGGGAGATCGGTTCGGCGGTGGCGGACATGAAGGCGGCTCATCTGCGGGTTTCAACTGCCGCGATGTAAGCTGGAGACCCGCCCCGGCGCAAGCTCTTGGCGATCGAACCAATGACGTCCGCCATGATCTCTCTGCCGGGAAGATGCCGGGTCAAAGTCGTGGCGGCGTCGATGCGCCATTTGCGGGCCGGGAGGAAGGCATCCTCGAATGCGGCCAGCGCGGTAAAGGGACTGGTGAGTTCGCCTTCGACCAGCAGACAGGCATGGGCCAGTATGGCCTGGCCGCCATCGAGGGTGCGGCGCCTGCGCTGGGCGAGGCCGGCGATCTTTTGCGCCCCCAGGCTGAGATCGTAGCGGCCGGGGCAGAAGGCATCGGCGATCTCGCCAGTTTGGGGCTGGAGGCCGAGGCGCTGCAGTGCCCCCTGCAGCACACCGGCCAGATGCCGGTAACCGTCATCAAGTGACCAGGGCTGGTCGGCATCGAGCCGGTAGGCCAGCGCCAAGTTGAGCATGCCGGGATATTGCGGCACGGGAGCACCACCGGTGGCGCGGATATGAACGGGCCAGCCGCGCGCCTGGGCCATTGCCGCCGCCTCGGCAAAGCCGGGCAGGGCGGCGATGCGCGATGGCACAACCAGACAGGGTTGCGCTTGCCACAACCGGGCCAAGGCGGGCACTGCAAGGCTCAGCCGGTCCAAAAGCCGGGCATCGCCTTCGATATCGCCATCGGCTTCCGTCTCGATCTGCCAGATGGGCGCTGTCCTCAGTTGATGGCGGCGATGATGGCGCCGCGCTTGAATGGCTTTTCCGCCGGAATGCGGATCTGCAGCATACCATCCGCCGGCGCCGTCACGTCATAGCTGGTTTTCTCAACCATCACCTCGGCGATCAGGTCGCCGGCACGCACACGGTCGCCGTCGGCAAAGAGCCAGGCGGAAACGGCACCCTCGATATCGCCCTCCCAAAGGTCGGGGGGAATGACGACGGGGATCATCGGCCGCCTCGCATGATCGCGATCACCGCGGCGACGATCTTCTCGGCGCTGGGCAGAGCCGGCCGTTCGAGAGCGGGACTGAAGGGGATGGGTATGTCCGGGAAGGCAATCCGCCTCGGTGGCGATTTGAGGCTGGTTCCGGCTTCGACCACCGAGGCGATGATTTCGCCGGAGACGCCGTAGCTCAGATAATCCTCATCCACCACCAGCAGGCGCCCGGTCTTCGCGACCGAGCTGGTGATTGTGGCGCGGTCGAGCGGCACCAGCGTGCGCAGATCGACCACTTCCGCGTCGATGCCGGCGGCGTTGAGCTCGCGCGCCGCATCGAGCGCCAGGTGCACGGTGGCACCCAGACCGACGATGGTAACATCCTTGCCTGACCGGGTGATGGCGGCCTGGCCGAAGGGGACGATATAATCGTCTTCGGGCACATCATTGATGCTGCCCTGCACCGTGCCCAGCCAGCCCATACCCTGCAGCGCCTTGTGGAACATGAAGATGACCGGGTTGTTGTCGCGGATGGCGGCGAGCATCAAGCCCTTGGCGTCATAGGCGTTGCTCGGCACCACGACTTTCATGCCGGGCAGATGCGCGAAAGTGCCGTAGAGGCACTGGCTGTGCTGGCCGGCATCGCCATAACCGCCCCCGACCGACGTCATCAGCACCATCGGCACGCCGGCCTGCCCACCGGAGAAATAGCAATTCTTGGCGGCAAGATTGTAGATCGCATCCATGCAGACGCCGAAGAAATCGACGAACATCAGCTCGACCACGGGGCGCATGCCGACTGCCGCCATGCCGACCGCGGCGCCGATGAAGCCGGTTTCAGAAATGGGTGTATCGCGGACGCGATCTGCGCCGAACTCCTCAATGAGGCCGCGCGTATTGCCAAAGACGCCGCCCAACTGGCCGATATCCTCGCCCATCACCAGCACGCTGGGATCGCGCCGCATTTCCTGGGCGAGCGCCTCGGCCATCGCCTTGGCGATGGTGAGATTGCGCTTGGTGCGGTTGGGAAGAGCCGTCGCTGTCGCTGTCATGATATCAACGCTCCTACTGGGCAAAGACATGGTCGAAAGCTTCCGCCGCTGCCGGGAAAGGTGCGCTGCGGGCGCGCGAAATCGCTTCTTCCACCTGTCTTTCCGCGCGACCGACGAGCGCCAGATCCTCGGCTTCGGTTAGGAGCTTGTCGGCAAGCAAATTGCCGCGCAGTGCCGGGATGGGGTCGCGGGCAAAGAGGGCATCCTTCTCGCCGGCCGGGCGATAGCCTTCCGCATCGCCGATGAAATGACCGGCGAGGCGCGATGTCTCGATCTCGATGAGGCTCGGACCATTGCCGGCGCGGGCGCGGGCGATCGCCTCGCCGGCAGCGGCGAAAATGGCACCGGGATCATTGCCGGTAATGCGGCATCCCGGCATGCCGTAGGATGCTGCTCGCGCGGCATTGTCGGCGATCGCCGTCGAATGCTTCTTGGAGACCGAGATGCCCCACTGATTGTCCTCGATCACAAAGACGACCGGGGCCTGCCAGACGGCGGCGAGGTTGAGCGATTCGTGAAAGGCGCCCTGGCTGGCGGCGCCTTCGCCGATGAAGGAAACCGCGACCCGTTCTTCGCCGCGCAGCTTGAAA
>CAZUAL010000203.1:6729-7330 GCA_964618305.1 uncultured Dongia sp.
GCACCGACCGCCGGCCGCATGCCTTGCGCGATGATACCGGAGCAGGCGAAGTTCGCGCGCGCATCGAAGATGTGCATGTGCCCGCCGCGGCCACCGGAAAGACCGGTCTTCTTGCCGAAAATCTCGGCTGCCATGGCGTCGAGATCGACCCCCTTGGCGATGGCGATATGATGCGGCCGGTGCGTCGCGGTGACAAAATCCGCCGCACTAAGATGCGCGCAGACGCCGACCGCGCAAGGCTCCTGCCCGTTGGAGAGGTGCATTTCGCCGGGAATCGGACCGTTCGCCATGTTGAAGACCGGCGACTTGCCTTCGAAATAGGCGCTGGTAATACGCTCTTCGAAAGCGCGCGACTTGACCATGGTCTCATACATCCACAGCCATTGCTGCCGTGACGGCATCATGACGGCCTCCCCTTGAAGATGGTGTTCGGGTGATCGTGCCTGGAATGCGGCGTCAGGCGGCCAGCGCCTGCTTGGCCTGGGCGTCGGCGAAGAACTTCCAATCGAGCATCATGATGATCGACTTGTCCGGGCCGACGAAGGCAACCGGCCCGTGGTTCGAGAACCACAGCACGGTATCCTCCAGGAACTCGGTGCGC
>CAZUAL010000204.1:0-7321 GCA_964618305.1 uncultured Dongia sp.
GAAGGCAGCAGCGCGGGCCAATGGGTCAGGCCCTCTGACCCTGGAAGCGGTGCTGGGATATAAAAGCGCGCACTTGCGACGCCGGCCCCGACCGGCTATTGCCCAGACCCAGGAAGGGTGCGGTACGCCGCGCCCTCGACAACTCAGGTACAGAGACCCAATTCATGGCCATCAAGCTCAGTCTGATTGAGGATGCGATCGCCGAGATCGCCGCCGGCCGCCCCGTGATCGTGGTGGATGATGAGGACCGCGAGAATGAGGGCGACCTCATCATGGCGGCCTCCAAAGCCACACCCGAGCATGTCGCCTTCTTCATTCGTCACACGAGCGGCATCCTCTGCACGCCGCTGACCCGCGCCGATGCCCGCCGTCTTCACCTGACGCCAATGGTCGCCGACAATATTGCGCCGCATGCCACGGCCTTCACGGTCTCGATCGACTATGCCAAGGATCTCACCACCGGCATTTCGGCCCAGGAGCGCTGTGCCTGCATCCGGGCCCTCGCCAACCCCAATGTCGCGGCCGAGGACTTTGTTCGGCCCGGCCATATTTTCCCGCTGATCGCCCGCGAAGGCGGCGTCCTCATCCGCTCGGGACACACCGAAGCCGCGGTGGACATGGCGCGTCTTGCCGGTTTGCCGCCGGTCGGCCTCATCGCCGAACTGGTCAACGATGACGGCACGGTCAAGCGCCTGCCGGACATCATGACCTTTGCGCAGGAACACAAGCTGCTCGTCGTTTCGATCGACGATCTCATTGCCTATCGCCAGCAGCGTGAATCCCTCATCGTCCGCACCTCGGAAGGCCGGGTGGAAACAGCCATCGGCCCGGCCCAGGCGGTCGTCTATTCCACGGCCTTTGATACCGCGCATCACATCGCCGTCGTCTACGGCGACATCGGCGACGGCACCGATGTCACGATCCGGCTGCAGCAGGAAGATGCGGTGACCGATGTCTTCAATCCGGATCAAAGTTCGCTGAAGCGCGCGCTTGCACAGATCAAGGCGGCCGGCCGTGGGATCGTCATCTACCTGCGCGAAGGCGCTGTCGGCGTGACGCCGGCCGCACGCGGCGCCGGCAGCGAGGCGTCGCGGATGGAACAGTGGCGCGAAGTCGGGCTCGGCGCGCAGATACTCAAGGATCTCGGTGTGAAATCGATCCGGGTCATCGCCACCAAGGAGCGGCAATATATGGGCCTCTCCGGCTTTGGTGTCGAAATCCTCGGCACCGACCGGCTCTGACGCGATGGCTGGCGCGGGCGCGGATCGCATTGCTTTCGTTACCGGCGGCGCCAAGCGCCTCGGCCGCGCGATCTCGCTCAAGCTCGCGGAAGCGGGCTGGGACGTCGCCCTTCACTATCATCATTCAGGGGCCGAGGCCGAGGCGACCGCGGCCGACATTGCGCGCCTGGGGCGGCGCAGCTTCATCATCCAGGCCGATCTCGGCCGCGAGGCGGAGGTTGAAAGGCTGATCCCGGAAATCGGCCGGCAGTTCGGATCACCCACCTGCCTGGTCAACAATGCCTCCGTGTTCGAGATGGACAAGATCGACACGGCCACGCGCGACAGCTGGGACCGGCACATCGAAACCAACCTCCGCGCGCCCTTCGTGCTGTCCCAGGCCTTCTTCCGGCAGCTGCCGGCGGGAAGCGAGGGCAACATCATCAACATGCTGGATCAGCGGGTGTGGAAGCTCACCCCCTACTTCATGTCCTATACCGTTGCGAAAATGGGCCTGTGGACCCTGACGCGGACCATGGCGCTCGCCATGGCCCCGAAGGTCAGGGTCAATGCGATCGGGCCGGGCCCGACCTTGCCGAGCCCGCGCCAGACGGACGAGCATTTCGCCGCACAATCGGCCGCGATGCCGCTGGGTCATGGGGCGACGCCGGACGAAATTGCCGCGGCCGCCCTCTACATCTTGTCGTCGCCATCCATGACGGGGCAAATGATAGCGTTGGACGGGGGCGAGCATCTTGGCTGGCAGGTGCCGAACAAGGGCTTCCAGCCGCAGGAATAGCCAGGGCGGCCCTCAAACCTTATAATGCGGCGCAACGAACGGGCCCCAGGGTGCGGCCCTCCCTTTCACTCCCCTTGCCCCAGAGCGCGGCAATCGGCGCGGTGACAAGAACTTGAAATCGGAGATCCTGGGATCATGAATCCATTGGAAAAGATCACGCCATTGCCGAGTGCCGCGCCGGTCCGCACCATGCGCGTCTTCATCCGCGACCTCGTCCTGCCCTGCTCGATCGGCATCCACCAGCACGAGCGGCTGGCCCAGCAGCGTGTCCAGATCAATGTCGAGCTGACCTGCCTCGAGCATCCGGCGATCAATGACGATGTGGACAATGTCGTCTGCTATGCGACCGCCGTCATGGGGATCAAGGCCGTGGTTGCCGACGGCCATATCAATCTGGTCGAGACCCTGGCCGACCGGATCGCGGGCGTCTGCCTTGCCGACCACCGGGTCCTCACCGCCAAGGTCCGGATCGACAAGCTGGACGTCTTCAAGGAGGCGTTCAGCGTCGGCGTGGAAATCGAGCGCAGCCGGGCCGATATCTAGGCCCCAATTAACCTCGATTCGCCCTCAAAAATTCTTGACCGATTCACCAAAACTTAAGCCTTTCAGGACTCTATCGGGCGATTCCTGAGGCAAGTTGTTCACACCGCTTTTCCAGAGTCCGAAAGGCCTGCGGGAGTCAAGACTGATTCCCCTTCATGACCAACTTGTTGCAACCTTATCCAGATAAATATAGCGAAATCAAACAGATACAGAAATTGCCCAAAAATTGTGCAGAGAGGGGGAATGGTTGATTCCCGGAGCCCTGCGCCCGAGCCTCCGGCGATATCGACAGACTTATCCACAGAATTGGTGGATATCCCTAACGTTACCAGACGCGCTCCGGCGTGGTAGCTTTTGCCTAGCAATCCAGGTTCAAGAATCACCGCCGAAAGACAGGTCCGAAGGGCCGATTCATGGGGTGGGATTCCTTTCGCGACAAGCCGATGCGCATGATTGACGATCCAGAACTTTCGCTCGAGGACGAGACCGGACTCGACGAGCTTGAAACGCCGGACGATGTCTCGATCCGCCCGAAAGGCATGAGCCGCCTGGCGCACGGCGTGTCGGTCATCCGGTCCAAAGTCAGGACCTTGCCGAATGCGCCCGGCTGCTACCGGATGATCTCGGTTGAGGGCGAAGTTCTTTACGTCGGCAAGGCCAAGGATCTCAAGAAGCGGGTCACGTCCTATACCCTGCCCAATCGGCAGGCAATCCGGACCCAGCGCATGATCGCCGAGACGGCGACCATGGAATTCATGACGACCCACACCGAGGTCGAGGCGCTGCTGCTGGAAGCCAACCTGATCAAGCGCTACCGCCCCCGGTACAATGTCCTGCTCCGGGACGATAAGAGCTTCCCCTACATTCTTATCACCGCCGACCATCCGGCGCCGCAGATCACCAAGCATCGCGGCGCCCGCAACCGGCCGGGCCAGTATTTCGGCCCCTTCGCCAGCGCCGGCGCGGTCAACCGGACCATCGTCGCCCTGCAGCGCGCCTTCCTGCTGCGCCCCTGCACGGATTCGATCTTCGCCAGCCGGACCCGGCCCTGCCTGCAATACCAGATCAAGCGCTGCTCGGCCCCCTGTGTCGGCCGCATCGCCGAGAGCGACTACGCCAATCTCGTCGAGGAGGCGCGCGACTTCCTGATGGGGAAGAGCGACAAGGTAAAACAGCGCCTTGCCGCCGAAATGCAGCGCGCCTCAGACGCGCTGGAATATGAGCACGCCGCCAAGGTGCGCGACCGGCTGCAGGCCCTGGCACTTATCCAGAGCCGCCAGGACATCTATCTTGAAGGGGTCGAAGAAGCCGACATCATCGCCGCCTATCACGAGGCGGGGCATACCTGCATCCAGGTCTTCTTCTTCCGCAACCACGGCAATTACGGCAACCGCGCCTATTTCCCGGCGCACGACAAGCATACCGAGCCGCCGGAGATTCTCGCCGCCTTCATGGCGCAGTTCTACGAGAACAAGACCCCGCCTCGCCTCATCCTCGTCAACGAGATGCCGGCCGAAATCGAACTCCTGACCGAGGCCTTGAGCCTACGCGCGGGCGCCAAGGTCGAGGTCGTCGAGCCCAAGCGCGGCGAGAAGGTGAAGCCGGTCGAACACGCCCTTGCCAACGCCAAGGAAGCGCTCGCCCGCCGCATGGCCGAGAATGCGAGCCAGGGCCGCCTCATGGCCGGGATGGCGGAGATCTTCGGCCTGGAAACACCGCCCAAGCGCATCGAGGTCTACGACAACAGCCATATCTCCGGCACCAACGCCTATGGCTGCATGATCGTCGCCGGACCCGAAGGCTTCATGAAGAACCAGTACCGGAAATTCGGCATCAAGCAGCCGGGCCCGGATTCGGACGAAGCGCCGATCGAACCCGGCGACGATTACGCGATGATGCGCCAAGTCCTGACCCGCCGCTTCACCCGCGCCCTCAAGGAAGACCCCGACGACACGCATGCCAGCTGGCCAGATCTCATCCTCATCGACGGCGGCCAGGGGCAACTCAACGTGACGCTCGAAGTCTTTGCCGAACTCGGCATCGACGACGTCGCCGTGGCGACGATCGCCAAGGGACCGGACCGCAATGCCGGGCGCGAGCGCTTCTTCATGCCGGGACGCGAACCGTTCGGCCTCGATCCCAAGCATCCCGTTCTCTACTACCTGCAACGCCTGCGCGACGAGGCGCACCGTTTCGCCATCGGCACGCACCGGGCGAAGCGCTCGGCCGACATCGCGAAATCGCCCCTGGACGAAGTCGTGGGAATCGGGGCCAAGCGCAAGAAGGCGCTGCTGCTCCATTTCGGCTCCGCCCGCGCCGTGGCCCAGGCGGGCCTGTCGGATCTCGCGGCCGTGCCGGGCATTTCCGCGACGGTCGCCAAGGCCATTTACGACCATTTCCATCCAAATTGAGGCAGTTAGCGGGTGGCCGATCACCTTTTTGCGATGCAGCAGCAAATCCGCGCGGGCACTTGTGACAGGTGAATGCGTTCCTGCTATCGTCCGCCCACAAATTCCAAGAGCTTTCCGCCCGAAACCACCATGCCGAACATCGCCAACATCCTCACCCTGTCGCGGATCGCCGCCATTCCGCTGATCACCGCCCTGCTCTTCTTCGAGCAGCCGGTCTTCCGCTGGACCGCGCTCGCCCTCTACGTGATCGCCTGTGTGACCGACTTTTTCGACGGCTACATCGCGCGCCGCATGGATCAAGTGTCGGCCCTGGGGCGATTCCTCGATCCGATCGCCGACAAGCTGGTGGTGGGCGCCATCCTGATGGCGATGACGGCGACGCAGCAGATCAGCGGCTGGTCCGTTTTCCCAGCCCTCATCATCATGTGCCGCGAGATCATGGTCTCGGGGCTTCGCGAATATCTCGCCACCTTGAAGATCGGCGTGCCGGTGAGCCTCCTTGCCAAGTGGAAGACGACGGCACAGATGGTGGCGCTGGGCTTCCTCATCGTCGGCACTGCCGGTCCCGACTGGCTGCACGTGACCATGATCGGCGACATTCTGCTGTGGGTGGCGGCGATCCTGACCGTCGTCACCGGCTACGATTACCTGCGCGTCGGCATCAAGCACATGGCGGACGGGCAGTCCTACTGACATGCAGATTCTCGGCATCGCCGGCTGGAGTGGTGCCGGCAAGACGACACTGCTTGCCAAGCTCATTCCCGAACTGACGCGGCGCGGCCTCAGCATCTCGACGATGAAGCACGCGCATCACGGCTTCGACGTCGACACGCCGGGCAAGGACTCCTACGTCCATCGCGAGGCTGGTGCTACCGAGGTCATGGTGGCGTCGGGCAAGCGCTGGGCCCTGATGCACGAACTCCGCGACCGGGCGGAGCCGGATGCCGCCGAACTCATCAGCCACATGAGTCCGGTCGACCTGCTCCTCATCGAAGGCTTCAAGCAGGAACCGCACGACAAGCTGGAAATCTTCCGCCGCGAAAATGGCAAGCCGCTCCTCTCCGCCGAGGATCCGACCTATGTCGCGATCCTGAGCGACGGGCCGGTACCGGAATCGCATCTGCCGGTGATCGATCTCAACGACACGAAGGCGATCGCCGATTTCATCTGCGCCCATTGCCATCTGGCGCCAAAGGGCTGACATGGCCCGAGCCGCAGCGCAGCCGCTCACGGAAGCGATCGCGGCGAAGCTGGCGCCGCTCGGCCCGATGCGCGCCAAGCCGATGTTCAGCGGCTACGGCCTCTATCTCGACGGCGTCATCTTCGGCCTGATCCTCAGGGAGAATTTTTACCTCAAGGTCGATGACGAAAACCGGCCGGACTTCGTCAAGGCCGGCAGCGCGCCCTTCCGCTACGAGACCCGGCAACGCCAGGTCACGGTCGACAGTTACTGGCTTTGCCCCGCCCCGATCGCCGGGAATGCCGCCAAGCTCCGGGCCTGGGTCGAAAAGTCGCTGGCGGCCAGCCGGCGCGCCAACGCGAAGAAAAAGCCCCGCTCCACGAAGCCGCGGCCCAGGCGGAACCCGTTCCTCTAGCGGGCGGCACTTTCATCGCAGCGCAAAAATCGCTAGAAAGTGGCCATCAATCCTTCCCCACCAGGAGAACGACGATGGCGAAGAAGCCGGCCACCCGCACCGAAACCGATTCCATGGGTCCCATCGAGGTGCCAGCGGACAAGCTGTGGGGCGCCCAGACCCAGCGTTCCCTGCAGAATTTCAAGATCGGCGGCCAGCGCATGCCGGTGGGCGTCATCCGCGCCTTCGGCACGCTGAAGCAGGCGGCGGCCCTTGCCAACATGAAGCTCGGCAAGCTCGACAAGAAGCTCGGCAAGGCGATCGTGGTCGCTGCCGGCGAAGTGGCCGACGGCACGCTCGACGATCATTTCCCGCTGGTCGTCTGGCAGACGGGCTCCGGCACGCAGACCAACATGAATGTCAACGAGGTGCTGGCCAACCGCGCCAACGAGCTCCTCGGCGGCAAGCGCGGCGACAAGAAGCCGATCCATCCCAACGACCAGGTCAATTACGGCCAATCGTCGAACGACAGCTTCCCGACGGCGATGCACATCGCCGCGGTCGACCAGATCTCGAACGAGGTCATCCCGGCGCTCGATCACCTGGCCGCAGCACTCGAGAAGAAGGCCAAGGAATTCTCGAAGATCATCAAGATCGGCCGCACACATCTCCAGGATGCAACCCCTGTGACGCTCGGCCAGGAATTCTCCGGCTATGCCGCGCAGATCCGCTTCGGCATCGACCGCATCATGGCAACGGCGCCGCGCCTGCTCT
>CAZUAL010000205.1:0-7313 GCA_964618305.1 uncultured Dongia sp.
AATTGACATGAACGAACCGGCGGACGTTGCCGTCATCGGCTGCGGACTCATTGGGGCCGCGTGGGCAGCACTGCTCACGCATCATGGGCAGGACGTCCGGGCCTTCGACCCCGATGAAGCGCGCCGCGCCGCCCTTGCTGGCGAGGTCGCGCGCCTCTCCGCCCAGCTCGACGCGCTGGCACCGCCGATGGCCGGATCGCTCAAGGTCATATCGAGCATTGCCGATGCGGTGAACGGTTGCGGCTTCGTCATCGAATCGGCACCGGAGCGGCTCGATCTCAAAACAGCTCTCCTTGCCGAGATTAGCGAAGCGGCACCCCCTGACACCATCATCTCTACCAGCACATCCTCACTGCTCCTGAGCGAGATGCGGGCCCGCTGCCGCCATCCGGAGCGTTGCATCGTGGCGCATCCCTTCAATCCGCCGCATCTGATGCCGCTCATCGAGCTATTCGGCACCGACGCGAATGTGCTCGACCGCGCTGAAGCTCTCTTTCGGTCGCTCGGCAAGGTAACCGTCCGCCTCAAGAAAGAGGTGCCGGGGCACATCGCCAATCGCCTGGGTGCAGCTTTGTGGCAAGAAGCCGTGCATCTCGTGGCAAGCGGTGTGGCCGATGTTGCCGATATCGATGCAGCGCTCATCCATGGTCCGGCAATGCGCTGGGCGGTCCAGGGCACGCATCTCACCTATCACCTTGGTGGCGGTGCGGGTGGTATCCGGCACTATCTCGATCATCTCGGTCCCAGCCAGGAGAAGCGCTGGGCGAGCCTAGGCAGGGCCCACCTCACGGCCGAGGTCAAGGCGTTGCTCATCCAAGGTATCGAAAGTGAAGCAGCCGGCCGCAGCATTGCTGAACTCGAAGCGGAACGCGATCGTTTCCTGATCGATCTCTTGAAACTGCGCGATCATCCCTAGACGGCGCCGATATTCCGGGCCGATAATGCCGTCATTACTTGCGACGGCCGGAAGAAATGACGAGCAGCTACGACCCCAAAAAGATCGTTGAGATTCATCAGCATCTCCCCAGCGATCCGGCGCTCCGCGTCAAGGCGCTGGAAAGCCTGCTGGTTGAGAAAGGCATGGTCGATAGCAAGGCGGTCGACGCCTGGATCGACCTTTATGCCGAGGAGATCGGGCCCAAGCGCGGCGCGCGGGTCGTGGCTCGGTCGTGGGTTGATCCCGAATTCCGGGCCCGGCTCCTTGCCGACGGCACGGCGGCCATTTCCGAATATGGTTACCAGGGCCACGCCACCGGCCATATCGTCGCCGTAGAGAACACCGAGACGGTGCACAACCTCGTCGTCTGCACGCTCTGCTCATGCTATCCCTTTGCGCTCCTCGGCATGTCGCCCGGCTGGTACAAGTCGCAGGAATACCGCGCGCGCGCCGTGCGCGATCCGCGCGGCGTGCTCAAGGAATTCGGAATCGCCATCGGTGACGATGTCGAAGTGCGAGTGTGGGATTCGACCGCCGAGCAGCGCTATCTGGTGGTGCCACAGCGCCCCGCGGGTACGGAAGGTCTCGGCGAGGAAGCATTGGCTGCTCTGGTCACGCGCAATTCCATGATCGGCACCGACCGCGACCTGAAGGCGAGGGGTTGAAGATGCCGCGCGTTCACGACATGGGTGGCCAACTGCCTGCCGGCCGCATCGCGATGGATCCGGATGAAAAGCCTTTCCATGCCGAATGGGAAGCGCGCATGTGGGGCCTCAACGAGGCGATGTGGGGGCCGGACAGCTGGACGCTTGATTGGTGGCGCTATGTGCGCGAACTCATCGAGCCTGCCGACTACCTTGAGCGACCCTATTTCGATCAATGGATGCAGACCTTTGCCGCCATGATGGTGGATTCCGGCATCGCCACGGTGGTTGAGGTCGTCAGCGGCAAGAGCGATGGATCGCGCCCGGCCGGCGCGGCGCCGATGCAAGCAGCCGACGTCGAGACGATGGCGCGCACGACGCCCGATTTCCGCCGTCCCGCCGCGACCAGGCCGGCCTTCGGTTCGGGCGACAGGGTGCGTGCGCGTTCTTGGAACGAAAGTTTCCATACGCGCCTTCCCGCTTATGTCATGGGTAAGACCGGTACCGTTCATGCCTATCGCGGCAACCACCTGCTGCCCGATGCCGGCGCCAAGGGGCGCGAGGAAGCGCAGCATCTCTACACGATTGCCTTTGCCAGCGCGGATTTGTGGCCGGAAGGTCTCGGCAAGAAGGATCGCGTCTTCGTCGATCTCTGGGAGAGTTATCTTGAACGCATCTGAAATGCTGTCGGCGACCGCCCAGCCGGGGCCATTGCTGGCGCGTAACGGCGAGGCGCTCTTTGCCGAGCCTTGGCAGGCGCAGATCGTCGCCATGGCAGCCGCCATGGTGGAGAAGGGGCGCTTTTCGGCCAATGACTGGTCGAACACGCTGGGCGCCGAGATTCGGCTCGCCCTTGCCAACGGTGCGCCGGACAATGCCGCGACCTATTATCAATGCGTTCTCGCTGCCTTCGAGGCTTTGGTGAAAGGCGCCGAACTGGCAAGTGCTGCCGAATTGAAGGCGCGCAAGGAAGCCTGGATCGACGCCTACGAGAACACGCCGCACGGTCAGCCCGTCGTCTTGGGCGCCGCGCACCATCATGACGGGCCGAGCGCGGTTGCCAACGCAACGATTGGCCTTGGTGGCGGCATCGCCGATTGTGGCGGCGGTGATGGCGGTGGTGGTGGCTGCTAGGCGCGCTTTGCCTTCTGCACCAGCGCTTCCAGTGCATTGAGGAAGCGTGAGCGGTCGGTGGCGCTGAAGGATGGACCGCCGCCCCTGATCTCGCCCATATCGCGGAGCTGGCTGGAGAGTTCCCGCATGGCCAGGGCCGTGCCGATGCTGTTCGCAGTGAAGGGCTTGCCGGTCGGCCCCAGGACCAGAGCCCCTTTTTTCAGGCAGCGGTCGGCCAGCTGGATATCCGCCGTCACCACGATGGCGCCGGGAACGGATCGTTCGACGATCCAATCGTCGGCGGCGTCGAACTTGTCGC
The DNA here is from genome assembly GCA_964618305.1 of uncultured Dongia sp. Classification (GTDB taxonomy): domain Bacteria; phylum Pseudomonadota; class Alphaproteobacteria; order Dongiales; family Dongiaceae; genus Dongia. The sequence continues at coordinate 3,014 of CAZUAL010000205.1, forward strand.
TCACCACGATATTGCGGACGAGCGGATTGCCGCTCGGCCGGATGCCGCTGTTGCTTACCAGGTACACCGCCATTTCGTGACGTGTCGCCACCCGCTCGATCTCGGCCTTCACCGGACAGGCATCGGCATCGACTAGGATTTCGGCCGTCATTTACGACACCAGGGCGCGGTCGCGCCTGAAAATGGTTTCGCCGGAAAACGCCCGCGCCGCGCGATGGCCGTCATGGACGGCAGTTGCGATGAAGGCCGGTGCCTTGCAATCGCCGATGCGGGTGACGCTCCTGATGCCGGCCGAAACTTTGGCATCTCCACTGCCATTCAGCGCCAGCCACAGATCGTCGATCGGCTCGCGCGATGTGACCGGGATAAAGCCGCCGCAGGCAATTTCTTGCTTCCGCCCGGTGAAGATGCAGGCAAGCTCCGCCCCACCGCTCGTCAGGTTCGTCACGGCGTGGCTGACGACGATCTTGACGCCGCTCTCGATCAACCGCGCCTGAGCGAGATGCTGCTCATTGGTGTAGAAGGACCAGGCGGAAACGAGCCCGGCTGTCGCCACATAGGTCACATCCCTTCCTTCCTTCGCCAGCAATTCGGCAAGGGCGCTCGCCATGATATAGCCCTCATCGTCGAAGATGAGGATGGGGCCATCCGGCCGGCGGCCGGCCATGATCTCGTTCGGGCTCACGGTCCGGGCGTCGGCAAAGCTCGGCACGGCCGCCGAGTGATAGCGGCCGATCCCATTCTTGCGCCACGTGCTTCCGGTGGCGATGAAGACATGCGCCGCGCCGCTCTCGCGTACGTCGGCCGCCTTCATCCGGCTCTCGCGGAAGATTTCGACATTGCCGAGCTTGGAGAGCTGATGCACCCGATAGTCACGTACCCTTATCCATTCGCGCAGGCCCGGTAGTTGAGCCTCCATCAACACGCGGCCGCCGAGGTCGCGCGCCGCTTCCGCCAGCATCACTTCATGGCCCTGGCGACCCAGCGTCAGGGCCGCTTCGAGGCCTGCCGGCCCCGCGCCGACGACCAGCACCTTCTCCGAGGTCGCAGTGCGCGTCACGATTTCCGGATGCCATCCCCGGCGCCATTCCTCGCCCATGGTCGGGTTCTGGGTGCACCTGAGCGGTACCCCCTGGATGTTGCTGGCATAGCAGATGTTGCAGCCGATGCATTCGCGGATATCGTCCATCCGCCCCTCGGCGATCTTCTTTGGCAGAAACGGATCGGCGATGGAGGGCCGCGCCGCGCCGATGAGATCGAGCGTGCCGGACTTGATGAGCGACAGAATCGATTCCGGCGCCGTGTAGCGGCCGACGCTGAGGACCGGTTTCTTCACCCGCGCCCTCACATCCTTGAGGAATGGCTCCAACGAGCCCTGGCTATGAAAGCGCGAAACGCCCATCTCTTGCCCGTAATCGCTGATGGTGACGTCGAACAGATCCGGCAGATGCTTGATCATCTCGAAAAGGGCGGTCTTTTCGCCCGTGGGGTCGCTGCCCGGCGTCACCTCGTCGTCGAGCTCGATGCGCACGGCGACGGCGCACTTGTCGCCGATCGCTTCCTTCGTCTCTTCAAGCAGTTCGATGAGGATGCGCGCGCGGTTCTCGAGCGATCCGCCATAATCATCCTCGCGCTGGTTCTGCGTGCGGTTGAGGAACTGCGCGATGAGATAGCCATGTGCTGCGTAGACATAGACGATGTCGAAACCCGCCTCTTTGGCGCGGAGGGCTGCGGCCTTGTGCGCGCGGCGATAGTCGCGGATATCGGCGAGGTCCATGCGCCTGCTCTGCACCGGTGCCTTGCCGGCCATCTGGCTCATCGGCCCCATCGGCGTCGCGCGCGAGAGCAGGTTCGAGGAGCGGAAGCCCCCGTGCCACAATTCGATCGCGGCAAGTGCCCCGTGCCGGTGCACGCCGTCGGCCATCTTGGCGAGATTGCGCACATCGCCCTGGTCCCAGATCGTGGCGTAGGGCGAGGGGAGATCGTCGGCCGACGGATCGATTGAGCAATATTCGGTGGAGACCGTGCCCCAGCCGCCCTCCGCCTTCATGGCCCGCATCGCCGCCAGCGTCTCCGGGAGCGCGAAGCCCATGCCGGTGCAATGCGGCACCTGGTAGAAGCGGTTGGGGGCGGTGACGGGGCCGATGCGGATCGGCTCGAACAAGGGATCGAAACGCGGCTCGCGGGGCATGGGCTCATCCTGGCTGCTGACGTCTTTGGCGCCCGGCACTCTGCCCGGATTCTGCCGCTTCCGGCAAGGTGAGGGCTGATATCCTTGGATTTTCCCGCCATGCGTTCGCGTGCCCTCACCCCTGCCAAGATGAGTGCTGGCGCTTTTGCGCGCGAACCTGTATCAAGCCCGCCATTGATAGGCGCGCCGCCAAGTGGCCAGCCATCCAGCAAATCGATCCATCGCCGTTTTAGGGGCACGTGATCGTCGGATGGGCCGGAGAAGGGTGCCCCATCGCCCTTTTCCCAAGATCGGACCATCATGCCATTTCCCAAGACCCATCCCGCGCTCGAACGAGCTTTGACGGCGCGTGCCTATCTCGAACCGACACCCGTCCAGGCAGCCGTCCTCGCCGACGAGGCAGTCGAGCGCGATCTCCTCGTTTCCGCCCAGACCGGCTCGGGCAAGACCGTTGCCTTCGGCCTTGCCCTTGCTTCGACCCTGCTTGGCGATGCCGAGCATTTCGAGCGCGCCGGCGAGCCGCTGGCGCTCATCATCGCGCCAACGCGCGAGCTTGCCCTTCAGGTACAGCGCGAGCTTGTTTGGCTCTATGCCGAGGCCGGCGGGCGCATCGTTTCCTGTGTTGGCGGCATGGATGCCCGTGCCGAGCAGCGCCAGTTGGAGCGCGGCTGCCACATCGTCGTCGGCACGCCGGGACGCCTGCGTGATCATCTGGAGCGCGGCAGCCTCGACAGTTCCGGCTTGCGTGCCGTCGTCCTCGATGAGGCCGACGAAATGCTCGATCTCGGCTTCCGCGAGGATCTCGAATTCATCCTGGATGCCGCGCCCGAAAGCCGCCGCACGCTCCTTTTCTCAGCCACCATCGCGCGCGAGATCGCGGCCCTCGCCAAGACCTATCAGCGCGACGCCTGGCGCATCGACACGCAGGTGAAGAACCAGGCGCATGGCGATATCGACTACCGCGCCGTTCTGGTGGCGCCGACCGATGTCGATCATGCCATCGTCAATCTGCTGCGCTTTCACGATGCCCGCGCCGCCATCATCTTCTGCCACACGCGCGAGGCGGTGCGGCATCTCCATGCGAGCTTGAGCGAGCGTGGCTTTGCCGCGGTCTCGCTCTCTGGCGAACTCAGCCAGAGCGAGCGCAATCACGCGCTTCAGGCCTTGCGCGATGGGCGCGCCCGCGTCTGCGTTGCGACCGATGTCGCGGCACGCGGGCTCGACCTTCCGGATCTCAGCTTGGTCATCCACGCCGATCTGCCGCGCGAGAAGGAAACGCTGCTGCACCGCTCGGGCCGCACCGGTCGTGCCGGCCGCAAGGGTATCTGCATCCTCGTGGTGCCATTCCCGCGCCGCCGCCAGGTTGAACGCCTCCTCAGCACCGCCAACATCAAGGCGCAATGGCAGGAGCCGCCCCGGGCAGAGGATATCCGCGCCCAGGACCAGCAGCGCCTGCTGGCCGATCCGATCCTGACCGAAGAGACAAGCGCGGAGGATCTGTCGCTGGCCAAGGCGCTCCTTGCCGACCGCGCGGCCGAGGACATCGCGGCGGCCCTCATCCGCCTTTACCGTGCCCGCCTGCCGGCCCCTGAAGAACTCTTCGATGCCGTGGACATGCGCGACAACCGTCCGGACAAGGGGCCGCGTGCCCAGCACGGGCATGAAGGCGCCGTCGTCTGGTACGAACTCAATATCGGGCGCGAGAACAATGCCGATCCCAAATGGCTCATTCCGCTGATCTGCCGGCTGGGCCACGTGACCAAGCGCGAGATCGGCTTCATCAAGATCCTCGATCGCTCCAGCAAGTTCGAGATCGCAGCCGACGTCGCCGACCGTTTCATCGCTGCGGTGAACAAGGCTGATGACAAGGAAGTGCGCATCGCGCCGACATCGCCTTTCGAGAAGGAACACGGCCGCTCGAACGCTGATCGTATCAGCGAAGGGCGTAAATCCTTCCGGCCCAGGCCCGATCGCGCACCAGCCGATGCGCGGCGGGATCGGGGCGAAAGGCCGCGCGGTGACAAATCATTCGGTGACAGGCCATTCGGTGACAGGCCGCATCGCGGGGAGTCGCATGGTGATCGGCCGCATCGCGACCGGCCACACGGT
>CAZUAL010000206.1:0-2266 GCA_964618305.1 uncultured Dongia sp.
TCATTTGCGGCATCGGCATGGGGCTGGTCGTGGCGCGCGACGCCGCCGCCGGTATCGCCAAGGTGCTGCGTGATGCGGGCGAGACGGTGCTCGAGATCGGCCGCATCACGGCACGGGAAGCAGGTGCCGCCGGCTGCGAGGTCCGCAACACCGGTCACTGGTAAATGGCGAAGCTCAAGATCGCCGTCCTCATTTCCGGGCGCGGCAGCAACCTGCAGGCGCTCATCGACGCGTTCGGTCCGGCGATCCCCAATTCGCCGATCGAGATCGTGCTGGTCCTTTCCAATAAGGCGGACGCTTTCGGCCTGAGGCGCGCCGAAAAGGCCGGCATAGCCACCCGCATCGTCGAGCACAAATCCTTTCCCGACCGCGCCAGTTTCGACGGGGCGATGGACAAGGAAATCCGCGCGCATGGCGCGGAGCTTGTGGTCCTGGCCGGCTTTCTGCGGCTTCTCACCGAAGGCTTCATCGCCGGCTGGCACAACAAGCTGGTCAATATTCACCCGGCCCTGCTCCCCGCCTTCAAGGGGCTCAACACCCATGCCCGCGCCCTCGAAGCCGGCGTGCGCTTCCATGGCTGCACGGTCCATTTCGTGCGGCACGAAATGGATACCGGCCCAATCATCGCCCAGGCCGCGGTGCCCGTGCGCGCCGAGGATGACGAGAACAGCCTAGGCATCCGCGTGCTCAAGGCCGAGCACAAGCTCTTCCCGCTGGCGCTCCGCCTCATCGCCGAGGGCAAGGTGACAGTCGAAGGCGAACGCGCCATCGTGCGCGACGCGGCCTTCGCCGACAGCGCGCTCTTCAACCCGCTGGGGGCTTGATTGCGGACCGGCGGGCGCGTCCTCGGCCTCGCCCTGCTCGGCCTTGCCGCCTTGTCGCCTAGGACGGTTTCCGCCCAGGCGCTCGATCATTACACGCTGCTGATGGCCTTCCTGCCCGGCCAGTGCCTTGCCAACCCTGATCTCAAACTCTGCGACGGGCTGACCCTCAAGGACCCGGCGGCGCGAAACCTGACGCTGATCGGCTTGCGCCCCGATGCCCATGCCGCCTCCATACCCTTGCGCGATTGCGATCCGATGGGCGCCGCCTTCTCAACCCCGATCATGGATGGGAGCGTCGTGGAACCTGGCCAAGAAGCCTGCGCCCTGCCGGCGCTGACAATTGACGGGACATTGCGCGAAGCGCTCGACAGCGTGATGCCCAGCACCAAGCAATGCGCTGATCGGCGCTTCTGGTCGCGCTACGGCGCCTGCTCGATGCTGTCGCAGGAGATGTACTTCCAGCGCGCCGTCGACCGCGCCAAGGACATGCAGAAGACGCTGCTCAACGTCATCATCGGCAGCAATATCGGCCAGCGCGTAAAACGCGACGTCATCGTCGATGCCTTCGCGCAGCAATTCGGCGCCGACAATGTGCCAGCTCTGCAGCTCGTCTGCGGCCGCGCCAAGAAGCGGCTGCTGTCGATCCTCACCGAGGTACATGTGACGTTCAACCAGCTCGGCACCATGAAGCCGCTTGCCAAGGAAGGGCTGTGGATGGAGACGGGTGCCGGTGCCCGGCATCGCTGCCCGGAAGAGTTCTTGATCCCGGAGGCCGGGCAGCCGATCCCCGACCCTGTCGCCAAGCCGCTGCCCCCCGGCGCCCTGCCTGTCCCGTCGGCGCCCGTGGTGCCGCAGCCTTCAGTGCCACAGATCGTTGTCCCGGAAGTCACGGCACCCGAACAGCCCGACCCCACCAAGCCGCAGCCGATGGAGACGGAGCCGATGCAGGTCATCCCGCCCCTATCGGAATGACACTCCTGGCGGGATAGGACCCCACACAATTGCCCTCGGCCCCGGTTTTGGGTAAAAGGGACGCAATCCAACAGCCTGATTTCGGAGATTTACCATGGCCAATTCGAGCGGGTCGCTCAGCGACCAGATCCTTGCCGACCGCCAGCAGACCTGGAACGGCGTCGGCCGCCTGCTCTTCTGGGGTACCATCTACGCGCTGCTGCTGGCGCTGGTGACCACCCTTCATGTCGTGAACGGCCCGTCGATCGGCCTTGGCATTTTCTCCTTCTTCGTCATCGTCGGCGGTTTCATCACTGTGGTCGCGGCCGTCAACCGCTAGGCCTGCGGAGCACCACCTGCGGGATACGCACCAAAAGATAACGGCGCCGCCGGGTAGCCCCCGCGGCGCCGTTTCTATTTCGCCTTGAACGTCGTTCAGCCGACGATATCTGAACCGGCGAAGAAGTAGGCGATCTCGATCGCGGCGTTCT
>CAZUAL010000206.1:2276-7271 GCA_964618305.1 uncultured Dongia sp.
GCACGCCGTGGCGAAGCCCGATGTCAGCCGACGAGCTCGAGGCCGGAGAAGAAGAAGGCGATCTCTTCCGCCGCGGTCTCCGGGGCGTCGGAGCCGTGCACCGAGTTCTCGCCGATCGACAGGGCGAATTCCTTGCGGATCGTGCCCGGGGCGGCGTTGGCCGGGTTGGTGGCGCCCATGATGTCGCGGTTCTTCAAGACCGCACCTTCGCCTTCCAGCACCTGGACGACGACCGGGCCGGAGGTCATGAACTTGACGAGGTCGGCGTAGAAGGGACGCGCGGCGTGCACTTCGTAGAACTTCTTGGCCTGGGCTTCCGACATCTGGATGCGGCGCTGGGCAACGATGCGAAGGCCGGCTTCCTCGAACTTGGCGTTGATCTTGCCCGTGAGGTTGCGACGGGTGGCGTCCGGCTTAATGATCGAGAAGGTACGTTCGATGGCCATGATTTTCCTCATGTCTGGGGTTGGGGGCAGCGGGCCTAAAATCGCCGGCGCCCCTTGGCGGAATTCGGGCTGGCTTATATACAACTCAGCCGCACTGCACAACCGAGCCCCGATGAAGCTTGTGCCGCGGCGATCAGACTTTCAATAAATCACGTTAGAACAATATGTTAACAATTAACAACCTGACCTACCGTATTGCCGGCCGCGAGATCCTGTCGAATGCCAGCGTCTCCGTTTCGGCCGGCCACCATGCCGGTTTGGTCGGGCGCAACGGGGCCGGCAAGTCGACGCTGCTGAAGCTCATTTCCGGCGATCTCCACGCCGATTCCGGCACGATCGACGTGCCGAAATCCTGGCGCATCGGCCGCCTGGAACAGGAAATGAAGGATCAGAGCCGCAGCCTCATCGAATGCGTGCTGGCAGCTGATACCGAGCGCACGGCGCTGCTGGCCGAGGCCGATCACGCGACCGACGCCAACCGCATCGCCGAGATCTACGCCCGCCTCACCGACATCCAGGCCCATAGCGCCGAAAGCCGCGCTGCTGAAATTCTGGCCGGTCTCGGTTTCGACGGCGCCGCCCAGCTGCGGCCTTTAAGCGATTTCTCCGGCGGCTGGCAGATGCGTGTGGCCTTGGCGGCACAGCTTTTCTCGGCGCCCGATCTGATGCTGCTCGACGAGCCCACCAACCATCTCGATCTCGAAGCGACGCTGTGGCTCGAGAGCTATTTGAAAAACTATCCCGGCACGATCCTGCTGGTGAGCCATGACCGCGACCTTCTCAACAAGGTGGTGAACCGCATCATCCACCTGTCGCGCGGCGGGATGATCTCCTATGCCGGCGGCTACGATGATTTCGAGAACATGCGGCGCCTGCGCATGGAGCAGGACATGGCGATGGCCGCCAAGGTTGATGCCCAGCGCAAGCACATGCAGGCCTTCGTCGACCGCTTCCGCTACAAGGCATCGAAGGCCCGGCAGGCGCAGTCGCGCCTCAAGATGATCGCCAAGCTGCAGCCGATCGCGCTGGTGGCCGACGAGAAGGGCATCAACATCTCATTCCCGCAGCCGGAAGCGCTCGCCCCGCCGCTCATTACCATCGACCATGTGTCGGTGGGCTATGAGCCGGGCAAGCCGATCCTCAAGAATCTCGATCTCAGGCTCGATCCCGACGACCGCATCGCGCTCCTTGGCTCGAACGGCAACGGCAAATCGACCTTCATCAAGCTGCTGGCCGGGCGCCTGGAGCCGATGGCCGGGCAGATGCGCAAATCCAATAAGCTGCGCGTCGGCTATTTTGCCCAGCACCAGACCGACGAGCTGGATATGGAGGCCACGCCGATCGAAGTGATGGCACGCGCCGCCCCCGATCTGCTGCCCGACAAGCGCCGGGCGCATCTGGGTCGCTTTGGTCTGGGGCAGGATCAGGCGAACACGAAAGTGGCGCAGCTGTCGGGCGGCGAGAAGGCGCGCCTGCTGCTGGCCCTCATGAGCCGGCAGGCACCCAACATCCTGCTGCTCGACGAACCGTCGAACCATCTCGACATCGACAGCCGCCAGGCGCTGGTCGAGGCAATCAACGAGTTCGAAGGCGCCGTCATCATCATCAGCCACGACCCCAATTTGATCGAACTCTCGGCCGACCGGCTGTGGCTGGTGAAGGATGGCGCCGTCAAGGCTTTCGACGGCGACATGGACGATTACCGCCGCCAGATCATCAACGAACGGCGCGAAAAGAATCGCGGTGAGAGGAAGGGCGCCCTGCCGGAGAAAGCCTCGGCACCAAAGCTTGCTTCCGCCCATGGCAGCGCTGCTGCACCCAAGGCCGCGGCGAAGCCTGCGGCCACGCCTCCGAAGAAGGCCGCTATCTCGCCCGAGAAGAAGAAGGCCCTCAACAACGCCGAACTCGCGGTTAACAAGCTGACCCAGGCCCTCGACCTCATCGAAGCCAAGCTCTCGGACCCGGCACTCTACAACGATGGCGGCACGGCGACCTTGCAGACCTGGCAGACCCGGCATGCCGAGGTCAAAAAGAAGCTCGCCGAGGCCGAGGAAACCTGGCTGGAACTCAGCGAAGGCTGAGCGGCACTAATCGAGATCGCCCGCGAGGGCGGCGCGCGTTTCTTCCGCCATGACGGCCATGTGGCCATAGGCCGGATGCTCGAAGCCGAGGATCACCTGTGTCCCCGCCTGCTTGAAGGCGCTTGCCTGCGCGTCGGTAAGCGGGAAGTGGATGAATTGCACGGAGGAGGCCTTGCCTTCCGCGTTGGTGCGGTCCTGGTCTTCTTCCGGAACGCCCTTCACTATCTCGTTGCCGAATTTCAGGAAGGCGGTGTGCTCGACGCCGCCGAGACGGCCGAGGAAATTGGCGCGGCGCACGGGATCGTCGATCTCGAACATCACGGTTGCGACCAGTTCGCGCCCCTGCGGAATGAGCGGGTTATAAGCGCGCAATTCGTCGGCGATCTGCTCTTCGCCGCCCTTTTCGATGTGCAGCATCTCCTGCACCTGCTGCAGCATCGTGTCGAAGTTTTCGAAATAGAAGGTCGCGACCGGCCCCACTTCGATCCGGCGCTTCTTCTTGATGGCAACCAGTGCCTTGCGCTTCTCCGCGCGCAGCGCCGCATAAACGGCAGCGGGCAGGATATCGGCCTTGGTGATTTCCTTTTTGCGTAAGCTCATAAGCGTCTTCCTCAGATTCTTGTTTCGTCATGCCCGGGCTCGTCCCGGGCATCCAGTGCTGCGGAGAGACTGGATCCCCGGGACACGCCCGGGGATGACGACAGAATGATTCCAGGTCTACATCAGACCATAAGCCCGGGCGAAAAGCTCGATCGGGTGCGGGGCCTCGGCGTTCGGATCGGCATCCGGATTGAGCTGCGCCACGCCCTGCCGGATATGGGCGCCAGCCAGCGGACATTCGGAAGCGACATGCTTCTTGCCCGCATTCATCGCCTGGCGCGCGACCGGCTTGCCGACCTTGAGCGCGAGATCGAAATTGCCCTTGAGCACACCCCAGGCACCGCCATGGCCCGAGCAGCGCTCGATGACGGCAAGGTCCGCTTCTGGAATGAGCTTCAGCATCTCGGCCGCCTTCTGCCCCATATTCTGGGCGCGGGCATGGCAGGCGATGTGGAGGGCGACGCCGCCATCGAGCGGCTGCAGCCCGGGCGCGAGGCCCTCACGCTTGGCGATGTCGACCACATATTCCGAGACGTCGAACGTCGCGTTGGCGAGGCGTTTGATCTTCGCCTCGTCCGGCAAAATGAGCGGCCATTCGAACTTCAGCATCAGCGCGCAGGACGGCACCAGGGCCACCACGTCGTAACCCTGATCAACATAGGGCAGGAGCGCGTCGGCAACCGAATGGGCATGTTCCGCGACGCGGGCGACATTGCCTTGCTCAAGCTGCGGCATGCCGCAGCAGCGCGGATAGACGACTTCCGCCGCGACCCCGTTCTTGGCCAGCACCTTCAAGGCCGCCATGCCGATGTTGGGGTTGTTGTAATTGGCAAAGCAGGTCGCATAGAGCACGGCCTTGCGGCCATGGGCCGGTGCCTCGGCGTTCACCTCGGGCCGGTCTTCCATGGCGCGGAGGACCAGGGTACGGCCGTTGAACTTCGGCAGATGGGCGCGGGCATCGATGCCGGTCACCGCTTCCATCACCTGGCGCACCGCACCACTCGCTGCCGCCGCGTTGGCAACGGGTGCAACAAGACCCGCCGCCTTGCCATTGCGGTCGGTCTCGGTCAGTTGCGCGTAGATCTTGCTGTTCTTGCCCTGTTTGAGCTCGGCGGCGCGGTAGCGCAGCATCAAATGTGGGAAATCGAGCGCCCATTCGTGCGGCGGCACATAAGGGCACTTCGTCATGAAGCAGAGATCGCAGAGCGTGCAGGCGTCGACCACCTGCTTGTAATCCTCGACTTTGACACCCGCCATTTCATCGGGGCTGGCATCGACCAGATCGAAGAGACGCGGGAAGGAATCGCACAGATTGAAGCAGCGCCTGCAGCCATGGCAGATGTCGAAGACGCGATGCATCTCCGCATTGATCTTGTCCATGTCGTAGAAATCGGGGTTCTGCCAGTCGATCTTGTGGCGAACCGGTGCCTCTAGGCTGCCTTCGCGCATGGGCCTTTCCCTCGCACGTTCGGTTGCTGGGCTGATGTGAACCAGCTGCCGCCGCGGAATCCCACCGGACCCGCGGCGGCAGTGGCTTTCAGTTGTTCACGTCCGGCTGGATGATCAGCCGAGCGTGTCGAGGGCCTTCTGGAAGCGGCCCGCATGGGACTTTTCGGCCTTGGCGAGCGTCTCGAACCAGTCGGCGATCTCGTCGAAGCCTTCTTCGCGCGCCGTGCGCGCCATGCCCGGATACATGTCGGTATATTCGTGGGTCTCGCCCGCGATCGAGGCCTTGAGGTTCGGCGCGGTCGAGCCGATGGGCAGGCCCGTCGCCGGATCACCTACTTCCTCGAGGAACTCGAGATGGCCATGGGCGTGGCCGGTTTCGCCTTCCGCCGTCGAGCGGAACACGGCGGCGACATCGTTAT
>CAZUAL010000207.1:0-7228 GCA_964618305.1 uncultured Dongia sp.
AACGGCGCGTCGATGTTCTTCATCGTCGTCTATGTTCACATCTTCCGCGGCCTCTATTTCGGATCCTACAAGGCGCCGCGCGAATTGCTGTGGCAGATCGGCGTCGTTATCCTGCTCCTCATGATGGCGACCGCCTTCATGGGCTACGTGCTCCCCTGGGGTCAGATGAGCTTCTGGGGTGCGACCGTCATCACCAACCTCTTCTCGGCGCTGCCGGGCGTTGGCGAGCACATCGTGACGCTGCTCTGGGGTGGTTTCTCGGTCGACAACCCGACCCTCAACCGCTTCTTCTCGCTGCACTATCTGCTGCCCTTCGTGCTCCTGGGCGTGGTCGTGCTGCACGTCATCGCGCTGCACCGCTTCGGCTCCAACAACCCGATCGGCATCGATACCAAGGGTCCGCAGGACACGATCCCCTTCCACCCCTATTACACGGTGAAGGATCTGTTCGGCCTGGGCGTGTTCCTGATCTTCTACGCCTATTGGATCTTCTACGCGCCGGTGACGCTGGGCGACCCGGATAACTTCATCCCGGCCAACCCGCTCTCGACCCCGCAGCACATCGTGCCGGAATGGTACTTCCTGCCCTTCTACGCGATCCTGCGCTCGATCCCGGACAAGCTCTTCGGCGTCCTGGCGATGTTCGCCTCGATCCTGGTGCTGCTGGTTCTGCCCTGGCTTGACCGCTCGCCGGTCCGCTCGGGCCGCTATCGTCCGGCTTTCAAGTGGTTCTTCTGGATGCTGATCTTCGACTGCGCGATCCTGGTCATTTGCGGCAAGAATCCGCCCGACTGGATCTGGTCGCCGCTCGCATTCTCGATTGCGCCTGATGAAGGCCAGGCCGGCATCAGCGTCATCGCCATGGGTCAGCTGGCCACGACCTATTACTTCGGCTACTTCATTGTGATCCTGCCGCTGCTCTCGATCTTCGAGAAGGCGCTGCCGGTTCCGCTTTCGATTTCCCGCCCGGTCCTGGGTGGCGGCGGCTCCCATGCCGCGATCGCCTCGGCTCCCGCCAAGAACCTGGCCAAGACGATGGAGAAGCTCTGATGGGCGCGAAAACTCTGCTCCTCAAGGGCATCACCCTGCTGGTCGGTGTCACGGCCGTGCTCTTCGTGGCGGCGACGCCGAAGCATGAAGTGCATGTCGAAAAGGAATCCTGGACCTTCCAGGGCTTCTTCGGGAAGTTCGACCGGGCGCAGCTGGCGCGCGGCTTCCAGGTCTACAAGGAAGTCTGCTCAGCCTGCCATTCGATGAACCTGATGTCCTACCGCAACCTGCAGGAAGTCGGTTTCTCAGAAGCCAAGGTGAAGGAAATCGCCGCAAGCGTCACCGTCATGGACGGCCCGAACGATGCGGGCGACATGTTCGAGCGTCCCGGCAAGCCGTCCGACACGTTCAAGGCGCCGTTTGCCAACGAGCAGGCGGCCCGTGCGTCGAACAACGGCGCCCTGCCGCCCGATCTCTCGCTCATCGCGCGGAGCCGCGCCGGCAAGGGCTTCGGTGCCTATGAAGGCGCCGACTATATCCACGGCGTGCTGACCGGTTACGAGGAAGCCCCGGCCGGCTTCCATCTGAACGATGGCATGAACTACAACAAGGGCTTCGCCGGCCATCAGATCGCGATGCCGAATCCGCTCTCAGGCGGTGCCGTCACTTACGAAGACGGAACCCAGGCCTCGGTGGACCAGATGGCGCGCGACGTAGCCGTCTTCCTCACCTGGGCGGGCGAGCCAAACTATGAGAGCCGCATCCGCACCGGACTGAAGGCGATGCTGTTCCTGGTGGCTTTCACCCTCATCGCCTATGCGGCGAAGCGGAAGGTCTGGGCCAGCATCCACTGACCCGGCGCAAAGCCGCTCTCTCTTGATCGAAACCGCCGCTCCGGGTGACCGGGGCGGCGGTTTCTTTATGATACCCAGGCATCATATGTGTGTGGGTTTGCAATCCTCGCGGCGTTTACCATGCACGCGATCTGCGATAGTAAGGATGAGCTGATTCACGAGGGCCGCGGGTGTCGTGGCCGGGGCTGACGAGGCTCGATCGAGCCGGCCCAATTGCACGGGGAAGAGATGCCGCCAGCCCAGGAGCCGTTACCGGTCCCAGCCATCACCGGCATCGATCATGTCCTGGTCGGCGTGCGCGACCTCGAAGCGGCGGCACAGCGCTGGCAGAAACTCGGCTTCCACCTGACGCCGCGCGGGCGGCATATCGGCTGGGGCACCGGCAATTACTGCATCATGTTCGAGCGCGACTATATCGAGCTTCTCGGTATCGTCGATCCGGCGCAGTTCACCAATAATCTTGAACAGTTCATCAAGGTGCGCGAGGGACTGATGGGCCTTGCCTTCGCCGCGGGTGACGAAATGGCCTGTGCCGATCAGGTGCGGGCGGCAGGCATTCCCTTCGAGGGGCCCAAGGTTCTGAAGCGCGAGCTGGAACTCGCCGAGGGCACCGTGCTGCCGGAATTCGGCCTCATCATGCTGAAGCGGGAGGCGACGCCAGATCTCTCTGCCTTCGTCACCGTGCACAAGACGCCCGAATTGCTGCGCCGGCCGGAATGGCTGCGCCACGCCAACCGCGCGACCGCCCTTGTTTCGATCACGGTCGTGGTTGATGACCCGGTGGAAACTGTCTTCGGCTGGCTGCCGATCTTTGGACCGGGCCGCATTGCCAGCGCCAATCTGGTGACCGTGCTGGATACCGGCCACGGCCATATCCGCTTCACCACCAAGGCAGGACTGGCCCAGCTCTACCCGGCGCTCGAACCTTTGCCCGAATATCCGGCGCCGTGGATCGCCGCGATGAAGATCTCGGTCACGGACAAGGCGCGCTGCCGCGACCATCTGCATTTCGCCAACATCCTCCATTTCAAGACCGGCAAGGGCTGCATCGTGCCGCCCGAGGAAGCGAATGGCGTCATCATCGAATTCGTCGAGGAAAAATGAGCGGCGACTCACCCGATCTTCTCTACCAGGACCCGCGCCTCGCCGATTTCTACGACATCGACAATGGCTGGTATGACGACACCAGGACCTGCCTGAAACTCGCCGAAGGGGCCAAGCGCGTGCTCGACCTTGGCTGCGGCACCGGCCTGCTTGCCAGCGCCATCGCCGAACAGGGCGCCGAGGTGACCGGTGTCGACCCCGCTGCCGCCATGCTGGATGTGGCACAAAAGCGCCCCGGCGGTGCCCGCGTCACCTGGGTTCATGCCGACGGCCGCAGCGTGCGCCTGGGGCGGCAATTTGATTTCATCTGCATGACCGGCCACGCCTTCCAGTGCCTGCTGACCGACGCCGATCAGTTGGCCGTACTGAAGACCTTCGCCGCACATCTGGCGCCTGAAGGCCACGTCATCTTCGACAGCCGCAACCCCAAGGGTCGGGAATGGCTCGAATGGTCACCCAAGGAATCGCATCGTTTCATCGCGCATCCGAAGCACGGACGCGTCGAATCCTGGAACGATTACGCCTATGACGAGTCGACCGGCATCGTCACCTACGGCACCTATTACTGCCTGGCCGATGGCGAATTGCTGCAGGCCAAGTCGAAGATCCGCTTCTCGCCGCAGGAACATCTGGCCTCCCTCATGAAAGAAGCCGGCCTTCATGTCGAACGCTGGATGGGCGACTGGCTGGGCGGCGCGTATGGGCCGGACACCAAGGAGATCATCCCGTTGGGCTCATTGCTTAGATGATGCCCCGCTGAACGAGGCATCGCAGCATCGTGTTCCCCGCTTCTATTAGTTGTCGGGAAACGCTAAGATGAAAATGTCTCTGCGTGTCGACTCAGGATCACCAATGAAAAAAGTTCTAGCGATTCTCGTTGCCGTCATCGTATCGGCCTGCAGCGCCACTCAGGTGCCCACCACTTTCGGAAGTACGACCAAGAAGATCGCTGTTTTGTCATATGCTGGAAACAAATTCAGCACACTCGAAATCGCCTTCATTGCTTTTGGCAACGATTATCGCGAAGACGATATTGCCGATTGGGGGGTGAACGATCATCTTGTGCAGACGGCGACAAAACTTCTTTCCGGCAAGTTCGAAGTGGTTCCATTCCACGCCGATCCCAACGATCTGCAAGACGATGATATATTCGTCGGTACCAGCAGCAGCGCGATAGCCGCGGCCATTCGCAAGTCGCCGGATTTCGCCGCGCGCCAGGATATCGACGCCTTCGTTGTGTTCGTTCCCGGCGACCACGGTCTTACTATGACCAATCAGATCAGCCGTGGGATGGGTATGACCACGCAGATCAGGACATACATCTTGCACGCGATCTATGACGTCAAGATTCTGAACGGTCGCGATCTGAAGGAAGTCGCTTTCAACCTGGGTTGGGAGGACGTCCCCTTTCAGGAGCACTTCAAGGATAATCCGGCGGTCTATGTCGACAAGAATTATTGGGCCGAGGATTTTGACGCTCTTACACCAGAGAAGAAGAAGGTGATCGCCGCCGATCTCGAGAAGCTTGCCGATTCCGTAATGCCGCGTCTGCTGCAACAGGTCGGACTTCTGCCATAATTGGCAAGCCCGGACCTGCTGGATATGCATCAATGCCCCTTGAGGGCCCGCCGCAGCCGTTTGACGCCGAGCCAGACGGCGCCGAGCACGATGGGGACGGCAAGGGCGGTGAGCAGCTTGTGCGCATGCTCGTCACCCGCCGGGAACAAGCCTTCCGTCACCACCTTTAAAAGGCCGATCAGGTAATAGCTGATCGCAAAGACGGATAGACCTTCGACCGCTTCCTGGATTCGGAGTTGCGTGCGGCTGCGGTTTTCCATGTCCTTGAGAAGCGCGCTGTTCTGCGCCTGGAGGTTGACGTCGACGCGGGTCCTGAGCATGTCGCTCGCGCGGTCGATGCCGGTCTCCAGCTGATCGAGCCGCCGCACGAATGCCTCGCAGGTGCGCATCGCCGGGGTGAAACGCCGGTCGAGAAAGCTTGAGAGGCGCGACATGCCGTCGACCCGCCCTTCGCGAATATCGGATAGCCGACGCACGACCAGCTCGGCATAGGCGGCGCCAGCACTCAAGCGATAGCGCGTCGCCGTGCCAAGGCTCGCGGTTTCGGCGGCAAGCCCCGTCAGCGCGTCAAGCAGCTGCCGGTCGCCAGCGTCTCTTTCCGCCTCGGGCGACGCGGTCTGTTCGATGAGCGCCTTGAGGCGCGCTTCGAGATCGGACAAGGTCCCGTTGGCGCGGCGGGTCAAAGCCAGGCTCAACAGTGCCATGAGGCGGTAGGTCTCGATTTCCAGCAAGCGCTGCACCATGCGGCCGGCGCGCCCCGGCGTCAGCGACCGGTTGATGAGCAGCATGCGCCCGAAACCGCCGGCATCGAGGCGGAAATCGGTCCACACCTCGGCCGACTTGTCACCAACACTCGAGGCCACGGCATCGCCGGAGGGAAAGAGGGCGGAGATCATCTCGCCCGTCTGCTGCAGGCCCGGCCCGGCGCGGAATTCGAGCAGCAGCGCGGAGACGACCTGCCCCGGGCATTGCGAAGCGAGTGTCGCCGCGTCGGGCGGGAGATCAGCCCATGTGAGGCTCTCCGCCTTGATGTCGGCGCGCGGCATCACAAGCGTGTAGCTGGTGAACTCTGTATGCAGCTCCCATTTCAGCTGGGTTTCGCCGCGGGGCAGAATGCCGTAGCGGCTGGCGCTGTCAGGTGCCGGCGCGCCGTGATGCTGCGCCAGATCGGCGATGAAGGCGAGATCCGCCTTGCCGGCGGCATCGCCCGGCGCGCGCATGGTGGCAAGGTGCAGCACCAGCGCCGCGCCGTCGATGCGCAAGGGCGGCCTTGCATGCACTTCGTCGTTGAGTTCGCGCCGCAGGGGATGCTCGGCAAACATCGGATCGGGGCTCCTGAATGGTATCGCGTCGATACTCTAGCAGGATTGCCCCTTAGCGCGCGCGTGTATCCTTGATTTCTGCCGTGGCGACGCGCTCGAGCCTCCGGCCGACATTGCCGCTCACATTGGCCCCGGCATCGGCCTTGAGGCCGAGGAAGAAGAAGGACGAGGCCATCACGATGGCGCCGATGAAAAGATAGGCAGGTGGAAAGTCGCTTGCCACCAGGGCATCTCCACCACGCTGTGACATGGCGAGATGAAGGGCGAGCGCCGCGACACCTGCCCCGATGCTCAAGGATAGCTGCTGCATCATCGCCGAGAAGGTCGAAGCGCTGCTCATGATGTCCTCGCCCACATCGGCATAGGAAAGGGCGTTGAGCCCGGTGAATTGCAACGAGCGGATGAATCCGCCGACGAGGAGTGCTCCAAAGATGAGGGCATGCGGCATGGTGGGATTGAAGAGCGCATAGCTCATCATCACGGCGCCGCACAACAGGGCGTTGAGGATGAGCACGCGGCGGAAACCGAAAGTCCGCAGCACGAACTGCGTCGCGCCCTTCATGACCAGGGCGCCGGCCGCGCTCGAAAAGGTGAGGAGGCCCGAGGCGAAAGCAGAAAGGCCGAAGCCCAGCTGCAGCATCAGCGGCAGCAGCACCGGCAAGGCGCCGATGCCGATGCGGAACACGCTGCCGCCCAGGATCGCGCGGCGGAACGTCCCGATATTGAGGAGCCTGAGGTCGACGACCGGGTCCTTCAACCGCCGCGCCCGCAGCCAATAGAGAATGAGGGACGCAAGGCCCGCCGCCGCGACGGCAGCCAGCAGCCAGGCCGGCAGCGGAAAGCGGCCCATCGCCTCGAAAGAAAAGACGAGGGCGGCGAGGCCGGAACCGGCCAGGATGAAGCCCGGCCAGTCCAGACGGCCGACATTGGGCGCCTTGATCGGCGGCACGAAGAGGAGGCTCAAGGCGATGCCGAGAGCGGCCACCGGGATGTTGAGCAGGAAGATCCAGCGCCAGCTCGAATAGGTGACGATGAAGCCGCCGATCGGCGGCCCCAGCACCGGCCCCAGCAGCGCCGGGATGGTGAGGTAGGTCATCGCCTTGATGAGCTCGCTCTTCGGCACCGCGCGCAGGATGACCAGGCGCCCGACCGGCACCATCATGGCACCGCCGAATCCCTGCAGGATGCGCGCCGCCACCAGTTCGAGAAGCGAGTTCGAGGCGGCGCAGGCGATCGAGCCCGCCATGAAGATGGCAATCGCCAGGCTGAAGACGCGCCTGGCGCCGAATCGGTCCGCCACCCACCCGCTCAAGGGAATGAAGATGGAGAGGCTCAAGAGGTAGGAGGTGATGGCGAGGTTCACCTTGAGCGGCTCGGCGC
>CAZUAL010000208.1:0-7175 GCA_964618305.1 uncultured Dongia sp.
GCGCAAGCCTAACTAGTTGGAAAAGTTGAACGAATGCCCAGGAATGATATGCTTGTACAGATAATATAAAGATATACTTATATCTCGTTTCTGTTATCCTATTGCGACGTTTGATCTCACCCCAGGCGGCGGAGGCGGCAGATGAACATGATCGAGGGACCCGGCTTCACCCGGCCAAACGACAAGTGCGGCTCGAAGATTGTCGGCCGCGACAATGATCTCCAAGTGAGCTTCGAGTTCTTCCCGCCGCGCACGTCTGAAGCGGTGGCGCCTTTCTGGGCCGCCATTGACGATCTCTCTTCGCTCGGGCCGCGCTTCATCTCCGTCACCTATGGGGCCGGCGGCACCACCCGCGATCAGACCCGGGATCTGGTGAGCGAAATCCAGGCCCGCTGCCATGTGCCGGCGGCAGCGCACCTCACTTGTGCCGGTGCCAGCCGTGCCGAGATCGATTCCATCGCCGAGAGCTACTGGCAGGCCGGCATTCATCGCCTCGTGGCGCTGCGCGGCGATCCGCCCAAGGCGTTCGCAACGGATGGCAGTGCCGCGCGCTACGTGCCGCATGCCGATGGCTATGCCTATGCCGACCAGCTGGTGGCGGGCCTTGCGCGCCTTCATCCATTCGACATCAGCGTCGCCGCTTACCCCGAGACCCATCCCGAAGCCTTGAGTGCCGAGGCGGATCTCAATCACCTGAAGCGCAAGATCGATGCCGGCGCCACGCGCGCCATCACGCAATTCTTCTTCGACGTCGATTGCTACAAGCGTTTCCTTGATCGCGCGCAACGCGCCGGCATCCAGGTGCCGATCGTCCCGGGCATTCTCCCCATCCGCCATGTCGAAAAGACCCTGGCGATGGCGAAGGCCTGCGGCACCAGCGTCCCCGATGCGATCCATGAAAGCTTCGCGCGCGCGGGCGACGATCCCGGGGCCAGGCACCGGGCGGCGATCGAGATCGCCATCGCCCAATGCCAGCAGCTGAAACGCGCGGGCGTGCGGCATTTCCATTTCTACGCGCTCAACCAGGCGGATCTCGTGCGCCCGGTCTGCGCGGAAATCGGGATCGTATCGCCGCTTTTCGTTGCGCGCTGAATCCAGCGGACTTTTCACGCCCTGCATCGAGGAGGCTTGCAGGTCATGAATGTTATGTTATAACATTGCTAATCCGCTGAGGAATTCATGTCGACATTCTCACCACCAATCCAGCCCGCGCATGTGCAAATCCCGCCGAAGCTGGGCATTGCCCGGGATCTGATTGCCTCCACCCTGGCGGGTGGCGAGCGGGCGGCCATTCCGGCGGAATCTCTGACAGCGGCGATGCTGGTTGAACTGATGCCGCGCCTCGTTGGCAGCTATGGCCATATCCGCGTTGCCGAGATGCTGCGCCGCTTGGCAGAAGAAGTCCTGGCTGACGCGGATGCCAGCGGCGGCAGCCAATAGGGATACGTCCCTTTGTCGACCATCCTGTTCGGCGCTGGCCCGGAAATACTGGAACGAATAACGCGTCCCGAAGTGGGCCTTGCGGTTTGGAACCGCAAGATCCCGTCCGAATTGGACAATTGTCTTGGCCGCACCAAGCCTGAAGCCCTGCCGCAAGGCCGGGTCCTCGCGCCAGCGCACGAGATCGTCCCGGCTTTGCGCGAGCTGCTGCAGGCGGGCGCCAGCGACGCAGGTGCGTGCCTGCTTGCGGAAGTCGCCGACTTGGCAATTCGATTCTGCATGATCGCGCACGCCCCGGCCATCGACGTTCGCCTTGATCTCATCAAAGGCGACGCATGCTGGAAGTTCCACCGCGACAATGTGCCGATGCGTCTTGTGACCACATATCTTGGCCCGGGCACGCAATGGGTGATGCCGGTGGATGCCGATGAGGCGCTTGCCGCGCAACGGGACTATGCCGGCGAAACGCATCAGCTTGCGACTGGGGCCGTGGCGGTCTTCAAGGGCGGACAATCGCCCAACGGGCGCGGGATCGTTCATAGGTCGCCGCCGATCGCCGGCAGCAATCGGCACCGCTATCTCTGCGTCATCGACACGGAAGGTCCCGCATCGCCGCGCATGTGGCATTCGGCCTAGCTTGGTCGCTTTGCCGAAACCGGCCCAGGCGAACGGTCCGGCCATTGCCTTTCGCGGTTCAACCTGTTTTCATCCTTATTGCTTCACAACCGAACAATAAGGCAGGCAGGCGATGGCTGGCGGCGCTCCCGATCTCATCCTCCTCAACGGCGACATTCGCACGATGGATCCGCTGGAGCCGCGGGCCGAAGCGCTGGCGGTGAAGGACGGGCGCATTCTCGCTGTCGGCCGCAATGACGCGATCAAGGAACTCGCCAACGGCAAGACGCGCAAAATCGATGCCGGCGGGCGCTTGGTCCTGCCCGGATTCCAGGACACGCATATCCATCTGCAGGACAGCGGCACGGGGTTCTCAACCAGCGTCAATCTCGAAGGCGCGCGAACGGTCGAGGAATTGCAGAGCCTTATCCGCGACTACGCCAAGACGACCAATGATCTCTGGGTGCGCGGCACAGGCTGGTACTCGGGCATTTTCGGCGCACACAATCTCGACCGGCATGTGCTCGACGCTGCCGTGCCGGACCGTCCCCTCTATATCTACGCCTCCGACGGCCACAATGCGGCGATGAACACGAAGGCCTGCGAACTCACCGGCCTTGATGCCAGTGTCGCCGATCCGCATGGCGGCTCCTTCGTGCGCGATGCCAAGGGCGTGCCGACCGGTCTCATCTACGAGGATGCGATCGACTGGGTGCGTGCCCGCATGCCTAAGAAGGAGCTCGACGCCTATGCAAAGGGCGTGCGCTTTGGGCAGAAGCTCTGCAACCGGCATGGCATCACCGGTGTCATCGATGCGATGGTCGCCGAACGGCACATGAAGGTCTATCAGGGCCTCGACGATGCCGGCGAGCTTACCGTGCGTCTCGCAGCCACGGCCAAGGTCTATCCGGAAGAAAGCGTCAAGGATGCGCTGGGCAGGCTTGAGGCTCTGCGTCGTGATTTCCGCCGCGGCAATGTCTCGGTCCATTCCGCCAAGTTCTTCCTCGACGGCGTGCTGGAGAACCGCACGGCGGCGATGATCGAGGATTATTCCGACGAAACAGGCGGCAACGCGCCGATCATGTTCGACGAGGAGCATCTCGAACAGCTCTTCATCGCCTTCGACGCCGCGCGCTTCCAGCTTCACGTCCATGTCATCGGCGACCGCGCGACGCGTGTGGCTCTGGATTGCATCGAAGCGGCCCGCAAAGCCAATGGCGCTTGGCCCAGCCTTCATCAGCTGGCGCATGTGCAGGTGATCCATCCCGACGACATTCCGCGCCTTCGGCAGCTGGGCGCCGTCACCAACATGCAGCCCTTGTGGGCGCGCTGCGAGCCTTCGGTCACCGACGTGGCACTGCCCTTCATCGGCGCGGAACGCGGCCGCTGGATGTATCCCTGGCGCACCATCGTCGATAGCGGCGCGCCCTATGCGGTTAGCAGCGACTGGGGTGTGTCGACGCTCAATCCCTTCGCCATCATGCAGACGGCGGTGACACGCCAGCCGGCACATGTCGCCCGCGACTATCCCGTCTTCGAAGCGCAGGAGCGCATGAATGTCGAGCAGGTGGTGCGCGGCTATACGATTCTGGCCGCGGCGGCAGCTTGGCGCGGCGATGAAACCGGATCACTCACGTCCGGCAAGCATGCTGACATCATCGTTCTCGATCGCGATATCTTTGCAATCGATCCCTATGCGATCGGCGGGACCGAGGTTGAACTCACCTTGCTCGGCGGCCGCGAAGTGCATCGGGCGGATGGATTTGCGGGCTGAACCCGGCGGCGTCTTGGTTAAGTTTTGGCGGATGCCAGGAACATGGTCGGCTGCGGCATAGGCGCACGGCGATATCGTTTGCCCTCGTCGCATCCGGCCCATATCCTTTCATTTGATAGGACGGTTTCGGGACGGGCCATCATGGCAGATGACACGAGCGATTATCGGCGGTATCCGCGCTTCGATTACAAGGGCACGGCGCTCGTCCTGTTTGACGACATCCATCAGCGGCGGACCCTGGCGATCACCAATTTCCGCAACATCTCGCAAGGCGGCGCCTGCATCATGACGCCGGATGTCGATGGGTTCGCAGCTGGCGACCGCATGTATCTGATGCCGGAACGCTACCGGCGAAAGCGCGAGGCGGTGATCGTCAATCTCGGCACCGGCCGCTTGCATCTCGAGATCCCGCAATCGCAAGCCCTGAGCGAATTTGAGATCGCCGAACTCCTCGAGCAGATCGGCCGATCCGGCTCGGGGGAATGAACCGGGCTTGCGCGCGCCCCGCTTGGCGCCGCCGCAATCCAAGATTCTTCGGGTGGAATGTCGCCGGCCGAGCTGGCGCTGTTAGCGAACGATGCTCGAAATGATGATCGCGCCTGGGAAGGCCATCGCGATATGCGACGGGCTCACGCGCACGACGGTGGCGATGGTCGGGCCGACCTTCGGCAGATCCAGCGAAACCTTGTCGCCGACGGCGACTGGTCCGCTTGTCTCTATCAAGGCACCGTTCTCCGAAATGTCGATCAGCCGGCAGGTGACGCGATTGCCCTTGATCAGGACATCGGTGGGCAGATTGACGACATAGCGTTGCGAGCGGCGGCGATCGCCATGCTCGTCAATGTCATTCTGCAGATTGCTCATCATTTGGTTTCCAATCCCCTTCGCTCCGGCCCGCACCCCAGTCCGCAGCCTGCCTCGCCGGGATCAAGGTCATCCCCCCGGACGAACCCTTATCCCTTCAATCGACGGGGCAATGTGCCACGAGAAAGATGGAGCGCCAAGCCTCTCGGGCCTATTCAAGCCGCAATATGGTGAAGATTTCGTTTACGAGCGGCAGGTTGCGGGAATTTCTTCAGATGCGGCATCGGGACGGTGCCAGTTCGTTGATGTCGAGCCCGCGCGCGATGAAATCAGCCGGCATTTCGCCGCGCTCGATCAGATGCCGGCTGAGGCGGCCCAGTGCCGCCGCCAGCATGATGCCGTATCCGCCTTGTCCGGCGAGCCAGAAGAAGCCTTGGGCGTCCTTGTCGAAACCCACGACGGGGCAGTGATCGTCGACGAAGGAGCGCAAGCCCGCCCAGCTATGCTCGATGCGGCGGACGGTGAGATGCGTGTTTCGTTCCAGCCAGTCGACGATCATGGCCATGTCGAGATCTTCCGGCTGCGCGTCGCAGGGCGGGCTCGGCGTCGCATCGCCGAGCGAGGCCATCAGCCGGCCGGCATCGAGCTTCACATAGGCTTCGGTGGCGCCGTGATCGACCGCCGGCATGGTCGGTGGCGCCAGGACGGGATCACTAGCGATGATGATCGCCGTGCGCCGCATCGGTGTAAGGCCGATGGGCCTCAAACCCGCCATCTGCCCGATCTCATCGGCCCAGGCGCCACCGGCATTGACGAGGACCGGCGCTTCGAACGTGTCGCCGCTCTTGGTTCCCACGCGCCACGTGCCGTTCGCCCGCTCGAGCGACGTCACGCGGTGGTCGGTGAACGTGCGCCCGCCGCGATGCTTGAACAGTTTCAGGAAGCCCTGGTGGATGGCGCCGGCATCCATGTCCATGACATGCGGGTCGAGCACGGCGCGGGCGACGGCCTCGCGCCGCAGCAGCGGCGCCAACTTGCAGGCCTGGTCGACCGAAATCTCCTGCAGCGGTGTTGCCGGCGTGGCGGCGGCGATGAAGGTATCGATCTTCGCTTCGGCGCCCTTCGGCACGAAGGACATCGCCTGGCGCGGCGTCAGCAGCGGATGCCCGGCAAAGCCTTCCGGCGGGTTGCGGTAGAATTCGGCGCTGGCGGCGATGATCTTGCGCACGACCTGGGGCCCGTAATTGGGCGTGTAGAGGGCGGCCGACCGGCCGGTGCTGTGGTAGCCCGGCCGTTCTTCCATCTCCAGCAGGACGGTGTTGCCGGCTTCCGCCAGTTCGGCCGCGACGGCAGCACCCGAGACGCCGGCCCCGATGACCAGGAAATCGCAAGCATTGCTCATCGCCACAGACCCTCCGGCCGGGCGCTCAGCCAATGAAAACGCCATCCCAGACCCGTCGCGGCGACGACGAGCGCGGCAATGAGCGACCAGATGAGTGCCGGCACGCCCTCTGCCTGCCTGAAGCCGATGAAGTAACCCATGGGAAGACCCACCACGACGAAACTGACGATATAGACGATGGTGGGGATCAAGGTGTCCGCCGCGCCACGCAGCGCGCCCATTAGCACGCCTTGCAGCCCGTCGACAACGAAGAGAAGGGCCGATAGCGACAAGGCGGCAGTCAGCAGCGGCAGGACCAGCGGATCGTGGCTGTAGGCACTGGCGATCTGCCCGGCCAGAAGATGCACGGCGCTGGCGACAACCCCCATTACTGCCAGTTCCAGCCCCACCGCCGTCCAGCCGGCCCACTTCAGGTCACCGGCCTTGGCGCGCCCGATGGCGTTGCCGACCCGCACGGAAGCCGCGGTCGAGATCCCCATCGTCAGCATGTAGACGAAGCTGGTGACGTTGATCGTGGCGTACATGGTGGCAAGCTCCGCCCGGCCCAGCCAGCCGGCCAGATAGATCATCATGTTGAAGCAACTGGTTTCCGTGCCGATGGCGAGCGCCAGCGGCAGGCCCAGGATCATCATCCGCTTCAATATCGCGGTGTCGAAAGCGAACCAGGGGAGAGCCGCGTATTTGGCGCGGTCGCGCATGTTGAGGATATAGAGCGCGATCGCCGCCAGCATGAACCAGCGCGTGATCGTGGTCGCCAGCGCCGATCCGGCCGCACCCATTTCCGGCAGGCCCAGATGGCCGGGGACGAACAGCCAATTGAGGGCGAAGTTGAGGACGTTGCCCAAAAGGGCGATCACCATGCCGGGCAGGGACAGTCCCAGGATGCTGAGCGCCCGCCCACCGCCCGCGAAGGTTTCCGGTGGCTGGCGGAAAAGCTTCAGCAGGCCTTCGGCCGGCAGCAACAACAGCATGAACAGGATGCCGATGCCGGCGGCGATGGTGAGGCCGGCGCGCAGGGCCCGGCCGCATTCCAGATTGTTTCCGGCCCCGGTGGCTTGGGCGGTGAGGATGATGGTGCCGATCAGAAGCCCAGCCACGATCACAATGACGGTCACTTGGGGAATGGCGGCTTCACCCAGT
>CAZUAL010000209.1:0-7163 GCA_964618305.1 uncultured Dongia sp.
GCCACGCGCTGCTTCTGGCCGCCGGACAATTGCGCCGGCTTTCGCTGCGCCAATGACGAGAGCTGCACCAGCGCCAACGCCTCGTCGACACGGCGATTGAGTTCCGCGCCGCGCACGCCTTCCATTTCCAATCCGTAGGCTATGTTGCCGAAGACGGTCATATGCGGAAACAGCGCATAGGATTGGAACATCAGGTTGATCGGGCGCTTGTTGGCCTTCACCTCGGTGATGTCGATTCCATCCAGCAGGATGCGACCCTGATCCGGCCGCTCGAAGCCGGCGATCATGCGCAGCAATGTGGTCTTGCCGCAGCCCGATGGCCCCAGCAGGGCGAAGAATTCATTGCCGCCGATCGTCAGCGACAGATTGTTGACCGCACAGACTGGACCGAAGGCTTTCGAGACGCCGGCGACTTCGAGAAGGGCCTTCATGCGACTTCCTCCCGGTTGATGCGTTGCGAGAGGAAGATGAGGACGAACGAGACGAGCATGACGATGGTGGCAACCGCGTTGACGTCCGGCGTCACGCCGAAACGGATCATGGCATAGATCTGCATGGGGAAGGTGATCGAGGCTGAACTCGGTCCGCTGGTGAAATAGGCGATGATGAATTCGTCGAAGGACAGCGTGAATCCGAGCAAGGCCGCGGCGATCACGCCGGGCGCGATGACCGGCAATGTCACGCGCCGGAACGTCGTGATCTCGCTGGCGCCGAGGTCGATGGAGGCTTCGATGATCGAGTGATCGAAATGCTTGAAGCGCGTGCGCACGACGGCGCAGACGAAAGAGATCATGAAGGCCGTGTGGCTGAGAATCACGGAATGGGCACCGAGCGTCAGCTTGATGAGCGAATAGAAGCTCAAGAGACTGATCGCCATGACGATATCGGGAATGATCATTGGTGCCGCGATGAGCGCTTCGGTGGCGATGCGCGGGCGGCGCTCCTCCAGCCCCATGGCAAGGAGCGTGCCGATTACCGTCGAAATTGCCGTCGAGATGGCGGCGATGAAAAGTGAATTGCCGACCGAATGGAGGATCTTCTGGTTCTCGAAGAGCTTTCCGTACCATTCGACCGAGAAACCGGACCAGACGGTGGGCATGCCAGCCTTATTGAAGGAAAGCGCCACCAGGACCAGGATCGGCCCGTAGAGAAACACATAGACCAGACCCAAATGCGCGCCGAGCCAGGATTGGAGCGGATGCCGGTTCATGCCGAACGCTCCTCGCGGTCGCGGCGATTGACCAGGATCGCCTGGACGGTGAGGAGCAGCATCATGATGCCGATGACGATGGCAGCGATCGCCGAGCCGAACGGCCAATCGCGCGCGGTCAGGAACTGGTCATAGATGAGGTTGCCGAGCATCGTGCGCTTGCCGCCGCCGAGCAGATCGGGCGTCACGAAATTGCCGACGGACAAGACGAAGACGAAGACGCAGCCGGCGGCAATGCCAGGCAGCGTCAATGGCAAGGTCACGCGCCAGAAAGTCATAAGGGCCGAGGCGCCAAGATCGGTCGAGGCTTCGCGCAGTTCCGGTCCCAGCTTCGAGATCGAGCTGAAGAGGGCCAGGATCATGAAGGGCACATAGGCGTAGGTGAGGCCGATAATGATGGCGAAATCATTGTAGAGGAGCGGCAAGGGCGCATCGATGAGGCCGAGCCAAAGCAGTGTCTTGTTGATGAGTCCCTCGCTATTGAGGAGCACCATCCACGCATAAGTGCGGATGAGGTAATTGCTCCAGAGCGGCAGCATGACGAGGATGAGGTAGGCAAGCTGCCGGCGCTTCGGCATGAGCGCGATACAATAGGCGGCCGGATAGCCAAGCAGCAGTGCCAGGATGGTCGTCAATCCGGCAACCCGCGCCGACGCCCAGAAGATCTCGGCATAGAGCGGATCGACGGCCCGCTTGTAGTTCTCGAACGTGAAGATGTAGTCGATGCCGCCATAGACGCCGCGCTCGAAGAAAGAATTGGTGAGCAGCAGGGCGCAGGGGACCACCAGCAGGGCGATGATCCAGGCGATCCCCGGACCTGTCAGCACGATGCGGCGCGATAGAACCATGATGATCCCGATGAATGAACAGAGAAATGGCGGAGCCCTGCGACGGGCTCCGCCATCCATGCGTTGGTGCTTAGTTTGAGCTGGTGATCTCGGTCACCGTCTTCGACCACAGCTTCTGGCCGTCGCCAAGATCGCGCAGCTGCTCGTACTTCAGCAATTCCTCCGGCTTGATGCCGAGGTTCGGATATTGCTCGACGAGCTTCGGATCGAGCCCATCCATCGCCGCCTTGTTCGGCACCTTGTAGAGGATGTTTTCCGCGACCCAGCGGTGAACGTCAGGCTTCAGCACGTAGTTGATGAAGGCCTCGGCCGCTTCCTTGTTCTCGGATGCGGTGGTGACGACCATGGTATCGACCCACATGTCGCTGCCTTCCTTCGGCACGACGTACTTGATGGCGGCGTTTTCGGCGATGCCGTAGTTGCACCAGCCGTCCCAGGCCTCGACCATGAGGGCCTCGCCGGAGACAAGCTTCTGGTAGAAGGTCGTGTCGTCATAGGTCAGCAGCGTCTTCTTGGTTTCGATGAGCTGCGCCTTGGCCTTGGCGATTTCGTCCTCATTCACGCTGTTGAGCGAATAGCCCAGGGCGAGGAGCGCCGGCATCATCAGCCAGCGGTCGGTCGCCAGCATCGTGGTCTTGCCCTTCACCGCGTCGCTGGGCTTCAGCAGGTCGTTCCAGCTGCTCGGCGCTTCCTTGACGATGTCGCTCCTATAGCAGAGGCCGGTCGTACCCCAGGCATAGGGCACCGAATATTTCAGCCCTTCGTCATGGCTGAGCTTCATCGCCTCCGGATAGAGGTTGGCGAGATTGGGAATCTTGCCATGGTCGAGTTCGGCGACGAGGCCCAGCTTGTTGAGCGCCTCGGCGAACTGGCCGGAAACGAAGAGCACGTCATAGCCCTTGCCGCCCGAGGCCACGACCTTGCCCATGATTTCTTCATTGGTGGCATGGACGGTCATTTCCGCCTGGATGCCGGTTTCCTTGGTGAAATTCTCGAGCAGGTCCTTCGGCATGTAGCCGTCCCAGTTCGAGATGACGATCTTTCCTTCTGCGAAGGCGGCGCTGCTGATGCTCGCGAGCACGGCGCAAACCGCGATACCCAACGTCTTCCGGATCATTATTGGCCTCCCTGTGTGGCAGGCGCGGCGTCTTCCGGACGCCTTCACCCGCGAGGCAATAGCATCGGGGGAGCCAGCGGAGGCCGTCAACAGAAAAATGAAAAATCGATTGACTATTTTCACTGAAATGTTCTGAAGTCTGCCCTAGTTCAGAAATCGAGTCCCAACCCGGATGCCCAAAACCCGGATGCCCAGAGCCAGCCAATCAGCCAGCAAGGCGCCTCGCAAGAACGGCAAGCCGGCCCCGTTGCCGGCGGCGAAGATCGCCGATCTTTGGCTGGGCCAGCATCTGCGTGGTTTGCGCAAGATGCACGAATTGTCGCTGGAGCAGCTCGCCGAGCGCTGCGGCCTGTCGGTCGGCGCCCTTTCCCAGATCGAGCGCGGCATCACGTCACCCACCATGCGCTCGCTGCGGCGCCTGGCCGACGTCTTCAACGTGCCGATGTCGCAACTCTTCCACGAAGGCGATTACCCGCCGGTCGAGGAACTGGGCCTCATCGTGCGCGCCGAAGGGCGGCGCGTCCTGTCGCTCAATACCACGGGCGTGCAGAAGGAATTGCTCACCCCCGCCGTTTCCGGAGCCCTTGAAATCTATCTCGTCACCATAGCACCTGGCGGCTCGTCGGGGCCGGAGCTTTACACCCACAAGGGCGAAGAGGGCGGCTATGTGATGAGCGGAGAAATGGTGCTGGAGATCGAGGACCGCACCTTCATCCTGAAGACCGGCGATTCGTTCCGCTTCAAGAGCCAAACCCCGCATCGGTTCGCCAACAACACGGATGCGGAAACGCTCGTCGTCTGGACCAATGTGGTGGGCTGAAAGCCTGCCGGACTAGCGGTGCAGCGCGGTCTCCGCTAATCTCGCGTCCATGCAATCGACCTGTGATCTCGTCATCGTCGGCGCCGGCGCTGCCGGCCTTGCCGCCGCCCGCGCCGCCGGGCTCAACATCGAAGTCGTCGAGGCCGCGTCGCGCATCGGTGGGCGCGGCTTTACCGACACGGCTACCTTTCCCGCCCCCTTCGATCTCGGCTGCCAATGGCTGCACGCCGCCAGCATCAATCCCTATACGAGGGCTGCGGATCGGCTCGGCTTCCTTTATCGTAAGGACCCCTTCATCTACCGCATCCATGACGGCACCTGGTGGCTCAACGACAATCTCGTCGACGCCTTCGGCGCCAGCCTTTCCGCCACCTATGACCGCGTCGCGGCCCTTGGCGATGCCGGCGAGGACGTGCCGGCAGCGCGCGCCATAAATCCCGCCGATCCCTGGGCGCCGCTCTTTCGCCGCGCCTATACCGGCTACATGGCCTGGCCACCGGAGGAAGTCTCGACCTTCGATACGTCCCGCTTCCGTTTCACTGATGGAGACTGGCCGGTCGAAGGTGGCTATGGCGCGCTCGTCGCCGCCGAAGGCGCCGATATCGAGGTCAATCTCGACTGCCCGGTGAAATCGATCGATTGGGGCGGCAACGAGGTGATGGTGGGCACGGCCAAGGGCATGATCTTCTGCCGCGCCGTGCTGGTGACCGTGTCGGTCGGCGTCCTCCAGGCCGAACGCATCAAGTTCTTTCCGCTCCTGCCCGACTGGAAGCTGGAAGCTCTCAATCACCTGCGCATGGGTCATGCCGAGAAGGTCGGCCTGTGGCTGAAGCGCGATATCTTTGCCGGCATGGGCCCCCACTTCACCATGCTGAACTGGGACGGGGCGCCCACGGCGGGCTTCGTCTGCAAGCCTTTCGACCGGCCCATGGCGACCTTGTTCGCAAGCGGCCCTTTCGCCCGCGATCTCTTTGCGCAAGGGGCCGAATCCGCGATCGCCGAGGCGAAATCGCTGCTGGGGAAGGTCTTTGGCGCCGACATCGTCAAGGAGATCGCCATGACCCGCGCGACCGGCTGGGTGAACGACCCCTGCGTGCTCGGCGCCTATTCCGTGCTCCGCCCCGGCGGCGGCGAGGCGCGGGCGAAGCTCGCCCAGCCGATCGACGGACGCGTCTTCTTTGCCGGGGAAGCCACCTCGCCCGATGGCTTTTCCACCGCCCACGGCGCCTACAATAGCGGCCTCGACGCTGCCGACCTCATTGCCAAGGCCTTGATCTAGGCCGCTCTTTCGCGAGCCCCCACGGCAATGCTAGAGTTCGCCCGCTTCATTTCGGGGGAATGCCGCGCATGGGTTTCTTGGACACGATCAGGAGCTTTTTCGGCCGCATCGCGCGCGCGAAATTCGGCCGGATCGAGGGGATCATCATCCCGCTCGCCCTGCTCCTCGCCGCATTGACCCTGCGCTACAACGACCCACCCATCGTCCAGCAGATGCGCAATGTGGTCTTCGACAATTACCAGCGGCTGGATCCCCGCCCGTTCGATCCGACGCTGCCCATCCGTATCGGCGATATCGACGAGAAGAGCCTCAACAAGTTCGGCCAATGGCCCTGGTCCCGCTCGCAGATGGCGCGGATCATCGACCGGTTGCGG
The DNA here is from genome assembly GCA_964618305.1 of uncultured Dongia sp. Lineage (GTDB taxonomy): Bacteria > Pseudomonadota > Alphaproteobacteria > Dongiales > Dongiaceae > Dongia. The sequence continues at coordinate 5,649 of CAZUAL010000209.1, forward strand.
GAGCTTGGCGCCGCCGTCGTGGCCCTCGACATCATCTACGCGGAACCGGACCGAACGGCGCCGGCCGCCGTCGCCAGCAATCTCCCGGCCGATGCAAGCTTCGATTCCGCGAAGCAATTGCTGCAGAGCCTGCCGGATCCCGACCAGGATCTCGCCGACTCCATCGCGCAGATTCCCACCATCGTCCCCTTTGCAGCCCTCAGCACCGATCCGCAGCGGCCGCAGGTGCTCCCTATCCGCAAGGCGGGCTATGCCTTTGCCGGCGATAACCCGATCCAGTTCATTCCACAATGGCGCTATTGGGTATCGTCACTGCCAGGGCTCGAGAAGGCCGCCATCGGCATCGGCTCCGTCAATGCCGATCCGGATTCCGACGGCATCATCCGGCAGGTGTCGCTGTTCCTGCAATTGCCCGACCCGGACAACCCGACGCCATTCTACCCCTCGCTCGCGGCAGAAGCTCTGCGTGTTGCGCAAGGGCAAAGTACCTATGCCGTCAAATCGTCTGGCGCCAGCGGCGTCATTTCCTTCGGAGAGCATACCGGCATCTCAATCGTGAAGATCGGTCAGGCTCTGGTGCCCACGAATCCGGAAGGCGCCGTCATTCTTCATGATTCCGGTCATGAGCCGGAGCGATTCTTCTCCCTGGCCGATCTTATGGAGCCTGATTTCGACCCCAGCATCGTCGCCGGCCGCATTATCTTTATCGGCAGTTCGGTCGAGGGGCTGCGCGATTACAAGCCGACGCCGAACGAAGAATCGATGACCGGTGTCGAAATCCACGCACAGATTGCCGAGCAGATATTCAGCGGCACCTATCTGCAGCGCCCGGATTGGGCCGCCGGTCTTGAATTTTCCGTCCTCGCCGTATTTGGACTTGTCCTGACCATTCTCGCCCAGCTCAGGAAGGCCATCGTGGGTTTTGCCATTGCCGCGATCGGAATCTGTGGATCGTTCGGCGCTTCGTATTATTTCTTCAAGGCGGATGGCTTCGAGCTCGACCCGCTCTATCCGGCGGGTGCTGCCTTCCTCATCTTCGTCACGGCAACGCTCATCGGCTATATCCGGACCGAGCAGGAGAAGGCGCAGGTGCGCGGCGCCTTCTCGCTCTATCTGTCGCCCGTGCTAGTCGATCAGGTTTCCAAGAACCGCGAGCGCTTGAAGCTTGGCGGCGAAAATAGGCCACTTACCGTGATGTTCTGCGACATCCGTGGCTTCACCAAGATGTCGGAAGGGCTCGACCCGCAGCAGCTGACCCATGTCATCAACCAGTTCCTCACCCCGATGACCGACATCATCCAGGCCCATGGCGGGACGATCGATAAATATATCGGCGATTGCATCATGGCGTTCTGGAACGCGCCGCTCGATATTCCGCAGCATGAGCGCAAGGCGGTCGCAGCGGCGTTCAGCATGCGCAATGAACTCGTGAAGCTCAATGCGACCTTCGCCGAGGAAGCGGCCCGCACCGGCGCCAAGAAGATCGAGATCAAGATCGGCATCGGCCTCAACAAC
>CAZUAL010000210.1:0-7122 GCA_964618305.1 uncultured Dongia sp.
CATGTATACCGAGGGCCATACGGTGAAGGGCGCCCGGAAACTGCCGCTCAATCTGCTCGATGCGCTGCGTCTCACCGACGGCAGCAAGGTGGTGCGCGAACAGCTGGGCGATTCCTTCGTCAACTCCTATGTGCGGATGAAGACGGAAGAGTGGAACAGCTTCACCAAGCACCTCACGGAGTGGGAGCGGCACAACACGCTTGATTGCTGAGGTAGGCGAAACCGCCCGGGTGCAAATCTGGGCGGTTTCTTCTAGGTAGCGATGTTTCCGCAAAGGAAACTTCATTTAAGTCTAGTAAAGTCATAAATGGCGTGTTAGGAATTAATAAGTGCCATAGATGACGCGCCCGACTCGATTCTTCGCGGTCGATCGGGATGACGAAAGCTCCCGCCAAGTGGAGCGCCGCGACGACCCCGAACGGGGCGCGCGAATTGGGAGTGCCGCCTCGGCAGAGCCCGAGGCGTTCAGTCAAAGATGAAGCGATCGTCCTGAAAGCGGTCGCCGTCTCAAGGGGAGAGTGCAATGGCGAACGACCTGCAGTCGCGCGTTGATTCCATGTTCAATCAAGATCGCCTTTGGGCCTACGGCTTCGTCGTAGCGTTGTGGGCAGTCCTGCTTTTCGTCTATTTCGCGGTCAGCGGCTTCATCGTGGACGGACAAGCCAAGCTGTTGCTGGCCATCGCCGGCTTGCTGGTGGGCATCTTCAACACCGCTTCCATCATGGCGATGATCTCGCACTACAGCCACGACAAGAAGTTCATCTACGAACTCGACATCAAGCATCTGGACGCAAACCGATAAGGCTCGCAGCCGACGAGAAAGGCGGGGAAACCGCCAATCGTTTGGCTCAAGGGTCAGCCGGCCGATAGGGGAGATTAGGCAATGGCGAAATATCAACCACCCAAGCAAAGCGGTGCAGGGCAGGCGTTCGACGCCGTGTTCCTGCTGGTGCTGGTTTTCCTGGCGCTGCTGGTGCCGCTGCAGATGGAACTGGCCGGTGCCGCCAAGGGCGATTGGCTGCCGGGCACTGTGACCACCGAAACGGCGACCGACGGCACAATCGTGGTCAGCAACGACAAGGGCCTCGTCAAACGCACGGCGCCGGATGGCACCGTCACGTTCGAAAACCTGACCTGGGAAGCGATCGAGCAGAATCCGGTCATGCAGGCGCAGTGGCAGAAGCTCGGCATCGATCTTGAAGGTGCCGCCGCCGCCATCACGCTGCGCTACGATTATTCGTTCAGCTGGGGCGGTCTCATTGCCACGCTGGCGGCGATCGCCGGCTATTTCATCTTCCTGGTCTGGCAGTCGGACAAGGAATACCGAGAGGTCATTGCCGAAAAGTTCGGTAACGGATCCTGAGACAGGGGAGAGGAACGATGTTGGATTTTCTGCAGTTCCGGGGTCCTTGGGATCTCATCCAGGCAGCCGCGTGGCTTGTTTCCATCGCTCTGCTCCTATGGATGGTGTGGGACGCCATCCGCGTCGGCCAGCAATACAGCGAAGACATCCTGACCAGTTCGCAGGAAGGTGTCGACGAGCTGGCCATGCAGCAAGAAGCGCATAAGAAGGGGTAGGGGCGACGCCATGACTGACATGACCATGAATGGCGAAAAGCCATCTTCAATCAACCTGGTGAAAGTTCTTGGGCCCACCCACGTCTGGGCCCTGGGCGTCGGCATCGTGCTTGTCGGCGAATTCATGGGGTGGAACTACTCGGTCGAGAAGGGCGGCGCGCTGGGCTCCATCATCGCCTGCTGGATCATCGGCCTGCTTTATACCTGCGTCGCCATGATCGATTCCGAGGTCACCTCGACCGTGGCGGCTGCCGGCGGTCAATACACGCAGGCCAAACATACGACGGGACCGTTGATGGCCTTCAACGTGGGTCTCTATCTGGTTCTCGCCTACACCATGCTGGAAGCGGCGGACATCTTCGTCTTCGGCGATCTGGTCCGCATTGCCTCCGAAAGCCTCGGCGCGGAGCCGGGCATGGTGGATGCCAGACCCTTTGTGCTCCTCGCGGTCGCCGCGCTGGCCTTCCTCAATTACCGCGGTGTCTTCATGGCATTGTCGGTGAACTTCCTCATCACGGCGGTGGCGTTCTTCTCCATCATCGTGCTGGTCGTCGCCTATCAGTTCGGCATCTGGTACTATCTCGGCATCGAGGGCACCTGCCAGGCAGCCGAGGAAGTGCGCTCCTGCGGCCGTTCGCTGCCCCTGGGCACGATGACAGGGATGATCACGCTGCTGATCGCGGCGGCGCTCACCTGGTATGTCTGCGCCGGTTCGCTCCCCTGGGAATATCTGGGGACGGCGCTGGCGCCGCTCTATGACTCGGCGCGCATTTCCGGCAGCACGCTTCTCATCGTGCTGCTCTGGGTCGGCACCGTGTTCTCGGCGCTCGCCTCGGCCAACGGCTGCATCAACGATGCCGCCCGCGCCTGGTTCTCCATGGGCCGCGACCGATACCTGCCGCAATTCTTCGCGGCGGTGCATCCGAAGTACCGCACACCCTATCGTGCGATCATCTTCCTGATCCCGATCGCGGCCTCGTTCGGCTTCCTGCAGCTCCTGGCGCCGACCATCACCTTCTCGATCCTGTCGGGCCTGCTCGGCTACACCTTCATGCCGATCAACATGTTCCGCTTCCGCGGAAAGTGGCCGCTGGACTCGATCAAGCGGGGTTATGTCCATCCCTTCCACCCGATCCCGTCGATCGTCCTGTTGGCGCTGTGTGCCGCCACCTACATCGCGGTCTATCTCGGGTTCGGCACGCAGCTCCTGGCCATGATGTTGTTCTACATCGTCGCCTCGGTCTGGTTCGTCCTCTTCCGCTACAAGTATGTGCGGCGTGGCGACCAGTTCACGATGGCCTGGCCGCGGCCGAAGGGTTACTGATGGCGTAACGCTGCCAGATCGATTACCTCTCACTCGGCCGGCGGGTTATCCCGCCGGCCGCTTCGTCTAAAGAGCCCATCGCGTCCATGCCAGTTGCCAATACATTGCCGATTGCCTTGCTGGTGGCCGCGGCCCTTCTGGCCCTCGCCTTCCTCTATCGGCGGGAACAACGCCAGCGGCGCTTGGCGCGGGGCAGCCTGTTCGCGGCGAGCTATGATCTCTTCGAATCCTACCGGGTCACCCAGGAGCGCGCCGAGTTCCCGGTTCTTACTGGCCGCTATCGAGGCCATGATTTCCAGATCGACGCTGTCATCGACACGCTTACCTTCCGGAAAATTCCCGTTCTCTGGCTAAGGGTGACGCTGCTGAAGTCTTTGCCGGGGGTCGCCGCGACGGACATGCTGGTCCGGGTCCAGAACAACGAATTCTATGCCCCGGCCAATGATCTGCCGTTCCAATTGCCAACGCCTGCGCACTGGCCGCAAGGGGCGCAGATCAAGACGGAGGATCCCGACCAGGCGCCGGCCTTGGAAACGCTGGAGCGGCATATCAGCTTCTTCGATGCGATCGAGGCGAAGGAATTGCTGGTGACGCCCAAGGGCGTGCGGCTGGTGCGCCTTATCGATCAGGGGGAGCGGGCGGAGTACCTGGTCCTGCGTATCGCCGATTTCCGGCGCGTCGATCTTGAGCCGGCGCTGCTCTCCGATATGATGGACCGCGCCATCGCCCTGGCCGATGATATCGGCCGCAACGCTACGGACCGGGGTCAATGATCGAGAAGCCGCCGAAACCGCCTTTGCACCCGTTCGTGGTGTTTCTCGTCGCCATCGCCCTGCCGGGCATGGGGCAGATCGCTAACAACCAGGCCAATCGCGGCCTGCTGTTTGCCTTTACTACGGTGGCGCTCGGCTACGTTACGTCGAAATACGCAGCACCCGATGTCAGCATCCTGGGCCGCTATGCCGGCGGCTTCTTCATCTACGCGGTTGCCATCATGGATGCCTATCGCTGGGCCAAGGTGCGCTGGGAGATCTTCCATCACGCGCACCCGAAAGGCTGATCTAAGCTCAGGCGATAGAGCGACGTGTAGTGAAGGTGCGAGACGAGGCGGTAGCCTAAGGGTCGCAGGAAGCGGAAGATCCGGCTCTCGACGACACGTTCCAGGTCAAGATCAAGGTCCTCGACAGCCAGGAGCCCGGGGTGAAAGCGGGCCCAATCGTTCGACCGCAGCACATCGAGATCCGCCCCCTCGCAATCAACATTCATGAAATCGACCGAGCGGCCGGCGGGGACGTGCTGCGATAGTATCGCGGCCAGGGTCTGCCGCTCCACCTCGATATCCCCCAGATGACGCTTGCGCGGGTTCTGCAGCGTCTTCAAGTAGAGAGTTTCATCGACCGTGTTCATCGACCGGTCGCTGAAGAGGTGGAGTGTCACCGTGCCCGGCTTGGTGCCGACCGCCAGCTGCAACGCGATATCTTCCGGCCGTTCGCCGTGGAAGGCGTCAATCGCCGCTGGATCCGGATCGATGGCGACGCCGCGCCAGCCGCGCTGGTAGAGGGCATAGGTGTTGGAATAGTCCTTGGGCGCATGGGCGCCGACATCGACATAGAATCCGGCCGGCTGCTTGGCCAGGAATTTGAGGATCAGCCGGTCTTCGCCGAAAGAGGAATAGCTTTCGATGGGAAAGGTCATGGAACAATTCCTCCCTAGAGGCCGAGATTGGTCAGGATTCGGTCGAGCGTGCCGAGGAAGCGGGCGCATTCTTCCGCGCTGATGACCAGCGGCGGCTTGATCTTGAGCACGTTGTGATGGGGGCCTTCGCTGGAAAGGAGAATGCCGCCCGCCTTCATCGCCTCGATGACCTGCTTCAGCGCCGCCGCATCGGGTTGCAGCGTCTTGCGGCCCTTGACGAACTCGACGCCGATGAAAAGGCCGAGGCCCCTGACGTCGCCGATGACGACGTGGCTGCCGGCAAGGGCGTTGAGCCCGTCCATCAATTGCCGGCCGCGCTCGCGCGCGTTGGCGATGAGGCGCTCGTCACGGATCACGTCGAGGACGGCAAGGCCGATCGCGGCGGACACAGGATTGCCGCCGAACGTGTTGAAATATTCCATGCCGTTCGCAAACGAGGCCGCGATCTCGGGCCGCGTCGCCACGGCGGCGAGCGGGTGGCCGGCACCGATCGGCTTGCCCATCGTGACGATATCCGGCACCACGCTTTGCGTTTCGAACGACCACCAATGCGCGCCGACGCGGCCGAAGCCCACCTGCACCTCGTCGGCGATGCAAAGGCCGCCCTCGCGCCGGACATGCGTGTAGGCGGCGGCGAGATAGCCGGGCGGGAAGGGGATCTGACCACCGCAGCCTTGGATCCCCTCGGCAATGAAGGCCATAGGCCTGCGACCCAGGCTCACCAAGTCCATGACCAGGGTCGCGACACTTTCGGCATAGGCGGGGCCGATATCCCTGTCGCCGGTCCTGAGGCGCCCGCGATAGGGGTCGGGCATTTCAGCGACCCAGACATGGGACGGCCGCCCAGTTCCGCCGGGCCCATCGAACTTGTAGGGGCTGATGTCGACGAGGCTGGAAAGATGGCCGTGATAGGCATGATCGACCACCACCACATCGCGTGCCTTGGTATGGGCGTGGGCGAGGCGGAGGGCGAGGTCGTTGGCCTCGCTGCCGGAATTGACGAGAAAGATGGTGGAAAGTTCCGGCGGCAGTATCTCGGAAAGGCGCCGAATGTAGTCCGCCAGGTGGTCGTGGAGATAGCGGCTGTTGGTGTTGAGACGCCGCGTCTGCCGGTTCGCCGCTTCAACGACGCGCGGATGGCAATGGCCGACATGGGCGACATTGTTCACCATGTCGAGATAGGCATTGCCCGCTTCGTCGAAGAGATGGCAGCCCTCTCCCCGCACGATCTTCAACGGCGCGTCATAGGCGAGACTGAGCGAGGGGGAGAGATGCCGCTGCCGTTCCTCGGCAAGTTGCGCCGGCGTGCGGGCAACCGTCGCCGCGCAATTGGCGCCGATACGGAGAATGATGTTCGGATCGAGGCAGATCTCGCGCCAGAACTCCCACTGGCTGGCCCAGACGATTCCCATGACATCGGCGGCGCGCCAGCCGAGCATATGGGTCATCAACTGCACATGGAGATGTGGCGGCCAGTCGCCATTGCCGGGCCGGTCGCCAAGCAGGGCCACGGTTTCGCCCATCGCGATTCTCTGCCCGCGCTTCAGCTTTTCAAGGCTCTCCGGCGCCAGATGGCCATAGACGGTCCAGAAGGGGATGCCATCATCCGTTGCATGGCGCAGGACCAGGAGGCCGCCGAAACCGTGGCGCTCGGTATCGACGAACCAATCCTCCACCACCCCCGGATAGGGAGCCAAAATCGGCGTTCCAGGCGGCACGAAGATATCGATGCCGATATGGATCTTGCGCGGATCATCTTCCCGCGGCGCGTTCGGGTCATCATAGATCCCGCGATCTTCACCGTAACGGCCGATGCCGATGAGCGGGGCGTGTCGTGCCTGTTCGGCAAGCCACCAGGCGGTCAGGTTTTCGCCGCTATCGGAACTTGGCCGGTCAATCGGCCGGTCGCTATAGGCGGCATCGAGTATCGCCGCATGACCATGGGAAAGATCCGCCGCAATGACCGGTCCGAAGCGGTGATTGTTGAAATCGAGCCAGCGCCGGAGCGGTGGCACGCCGGGATGCGCCGGCAGCCCATCCGCGACGCACTGGCGCATTTCCTCGATCAGCTTGGTCGCATGGGGCGGCATTCTATCCTCTCATCTGGAGATTGGTTCTGTTCTAGCATCGGGCCGGGGCTGGTGGCACGCTCTTCGATGGGCTCAAGACAAACAAGCTTCGGCGCGGCATGATGTTCGAAGATCATATCGCGGGTGCCCCAGATGACCGACCAGAAACGCGCCGACAATTCCCAGCAGCTCCATTCGCCGTCCTACCGCTTGCCGGTCGAGGACCCGGATTTCCTGGCCAACCGCGAGGAACTGCGTGGTCTGCGCTTTGCGCTGGAATATGAGAAGGCGGATATTATTCTGCGCGACTGGGGTGTCCGATCGACCATCATCGTCTTCGGCTCGGCACGTATCCCGTCCCCGGAACTGGCAGCGGCGCGGATCGCGGCTGCTGCGCCCGGTGCGGACCGGGCGCGGGCGGAAAAGCTCGGCGCCTGGTCGCGCTATTATCAGGAG
>CAZUAL010000211.1:0-7105 GCA_964618305.1 uncultured Dongia sp.
GTTGCACATCCTTGTAGAACTGATCGATCAAGGCGGTGACTGGCAGGGCCGCGCGCCAAGCGTCGAAATCCCCCAGCGGCTTGGCCTGGGAGACGGAAATTCGGGTGAGATCGCCGCCCACCTTCTCCTGCCAGGCGATGAGCAGGACCTCGCTCTGCACCGTCACGGCGTTCGCGACAAGGCGGCCGCCCGGCTTCAAGGCAGCCCAGCAGGTTTCCAGCATGTGGGGCTCGGTGACCCCGCCGCCGATGAAGATCGCATCCGGGGCCGGCAATCCCTGCAACGCCGCCGGGGCAGCACCCGCCACCAGGGCGAGCCCCGGCACGCCGAGGGCGCCAGCATTGGTTCGGATGAGTTCCTGCCGCCCAGCATCGGCCTCGATGGCGATGGCACGGCAAGCGGGATGCGCCCGCATCCATTCGATCGAGATCGACCCGCACCCGGCGCCGACATCCCAGAGCAGCTCACCGGGCAAGGGTGCCAAACGCGCCAGCGTCACCGCGCGCACATCGCGCTTGGTGAGCTGGCCGTCATTCTGGAACACATTGTCGGGAAGACCGGCAAGCGTCGAATAGAGCTTCGCCTCGTCGCCCGCGACACAATCGATGGCGACGAGATTGAGCGCCGCGCTTTCGCCATGCGACCAGCTTTCGGCGATACCGTCGACGCGCTTTTCCTTCGGCCCGCCGAGATGCTCGAAAACGCTCATCCGGCTTTGTCCGAAGCCACGCGAGGTCAAGAGCTTCGCCAAGGATGCGGGTGAGAAGCCGTCCTCGCTGAGCACGATGAGGCGCGCACCCGGATGCAGCGCGCGGTGGACAAGTTCGATGGGGCGGCCATGAATGGTGACGATCTCGACATCCTGCAGCGGCCAGCCCAGGTGCGCGGCGGCAAGCGAAACGGAGGAAGGCGCCGGAATGATCCGCATCTCGTCGGGCGTGAGTTCGCGGGCGAGGCTCGCCCCCATGCCGTAGAACATCGGATCGCCGCTGGCGAGGATCACGACCGGCGAACCGCGCAGCGCCTTGACCGCCACGAAGGCGTCGGCAAAGGGTGACGGCCAGGGACGCAGATCGGCGGCGATATCCTGACCCAGCATGGCGAGGTGCCGCTTGCCGCCGAAGATGATCCGGGCCTCGGCAAGTGCTACCCTGGCGGTGGCACCAAGGCCGGCCACGCCGTCCTCGCCGATGCCGATCACGGTAAGCCAAGCGGTCAATGGCGCCTCTATCGCGTTGGATTGCTGCGTTTTCGCCGTTTCCAATAGGCCATCCCCCGCCCGCCTTCAAGCGCGGGTGCGACCAGAATCCCCTTTTAAGGGCGCAGCCGCTCCTATAGAACGGGCCCGTCATCGGTGCCCCATTTGGGGCCTAAGAGGGAACACGGGACGCCCGGGTAGATGGGCGAGCCGTGGCTGCCCCCGCAACTGTTCTGCGGCGAGCCACATCGGCAGCAAGCCACTGAAGCGCCAGGCGCTTCGGGAAGGCGGCGATGAGGCAACGACCCGCATAGCCAGGAGACCTGCCGGTGACGAGGGGTCGCGTTTGGATGCATCGGTCGGGGCGTATCGATGCTGTGGCGTATCGGCTGGTGCCGGCGCCCATTCGCCGCGATGGGAACTTACCGGTGCCATCTTGATCCAGCGCCAAGCATCTGAGGCCGACCGCCGCTTCGCCTGCCCCGGCCTTTACCGCATCGTGCCGTCGCTGGATGGCGGCATCTGCCGCATCAAGCTTTCGCGCGGCCGGCTGACGGGGGCGCAGCTGCGCACCTTGGCCGATCTCGCCCAGCGCTTCGCGCATCCGGAAATCGAAGCCACCAACCGCGCCAATGTGCAGATCCGCGGCGTCACGCAAGGAAACGAGGATGCGGTCATCGCCGGCCTCAGCCAGGCGGGACTTGCGCCGGAGAATAGCGGCGCCGATGACGTGCGCAACGTGATGGTGAGCCCCTATTGCGGGCTCGATCCGGCGGCAATCATGGATGTGAGCGGCTTGGCCGACCGCGTGCTCGCGCGGCTGATGGCGGAGAAACGCTATCATGCGCTCTCGCCCAAATTCTCGATCCAGATCGACGGCGGCGAAGATGTCGCGATGCTGGCCCATCCCAACGATATCTGGCTTGCCGCCATGGATGGCGGACGCTTTGCCTTTGGCTTCGCGGGCGTGCCCGGCGAAAATCCCGCTGGCGCCATCGCTGCTGCGGATGCCGAGCGCGCGCTCTTTGCGATGCTCGATCTCTTTATCGATTCGATCGGCACAGTGAACAGCAAGGGCGACAAGATCGCGCGCATGCGGCACTTCCTTGTCGACCACACGCCGCAGGAGATCGCCGCCTCCCTCCCCTGCCCCGTTCTTCCGGTGGGCCAATGGCAGCGCGAGGCGCCGATGCCGATGGGCCATCTCGGTGCGCGCGAACAGCGCGACGGCAGGTTCGCCATTGGCGGCGTGCCGCCCATCGGTCGCCTGACGCAATCCATGCTGCTGGGTCTTGCCGATCTGGCCCAGCGCGTCTCGGCCGGCGAGATCCGCATGACGCCTTGGCAGAGCGTGCTCATCCCCAACATCGACCCGGATGCGATCGCCGCGACGGCGGACGAGATGGAAGCGCTGGGCCTCATCACCCGGCCGGACCGGACATTGGCTGCGACCGTCACCTGCGCCGGCAGTGCCGGCTGCAAATCGGGCCTGTCCGACACGAAGAGCGACGCCTTCCGCCTCGCCGAGGCGATCGACGGCTGGGGGCAACCGATCCTCGGCATCCATCTGACGGGCTGCGCCAAATCCTGCGCCGCCCCGAGGCCCGCCCCTTTCACGCTGGTGGGCCTCGAACCCGGCCGCTACGACCTCTATGCGGCGGGCGACAGCAAAGCGGCGGGTTTTGGCAAGCCGATCGGCCACAACGTCACTATCGAAGAAGCAGCAATCCTGCTGAGGCAGAGAGAACAAGCATGATCAATTACGAGCGTGACGGGCAGGAGATCTACCGCCAGTCCTTCTCCATCATCCGCGCCGAGGCGGATTTGCGCGGCATCCCGGCCGATCTGGAAAAGCTCGCGGTGCGCGTCGCGCACGCTTCGGGCATGGTGGATGTCATTCCGGACCTGCGCTTCTCCGCTGGTGCCGGTGCCGCCGGGCGCAAGGCACTGGCCGCCGGCGCGCCGATCCTCGCCGATTGCCGCATGGTGGCCGATGGCGTCACGCGTTCGCGCCTGCCTGCCGACAACGAAGTGCTCTGCACGCTCTATGACCCGCGTGTCCCGGCGCTTGCCAAGGAAATGGGCAATACCCGCTCGGCGGCGGCACTGGAGCTTTGGCGCGAGAAGATGGGCGGCGCCGTGGTCGCCATCGGCAATGCGCCGACCGTTCTGTTCCGCCTCCTTGAACTGCTCGACGAGGGCGCGCCGAAGCCGGCGCTGATCCTGGGCTTTCCGGTGGGCTTCGTCGGCGCGGCTGAATCGAAGGACATGCTGGCAGCGGACAGCCGCGGTGTGCCGTTCGTCATCATCCGCGGGCGGCGCGGCGGCAGCGCCATGGCCGCCGCCGCGGTGAACGCGCTGGCGACGGAGGTCGAGTGATGGCAAAGGGACGGCTCTTCGGCCTCGGCGTCGGACCGGGCGATCCTGAACTGATGACGGTGAAAGCCGTGCGCCTGCTGCAAAGCGCGCCAATCGTCGCCTACCTCGCCGCCAAGGGCAAGAAGGGGAACGCGCTCACCATCGTCGAGACCTACCTGAAGCCCGAGCAGCAAACCTTGCCGCTCATCTATCCGGTGACGACGGAAAAGCTCCCCGCCCATCTCGATTACGAGACGCTGGTCAGCGATTTCTACGACCAGTCGGCGGAGGAAGTGGCAGCCCATCTCGATGCCGGGCGCGACGTCGCGGTCATCTGCGAGGGCGATCCGTTCTTCTACGGCTCCTTCATGTATCTCCACGACCGCCTCGCCACGCGCTACGAGACCGAAGTGGTGCCGGGCGTCTGCTCGGTGCTCGGTGCCGCATCGGTGCTTGGCGCGCCGCTGGTCTATCGCAATCAGAGTCTCGGCATTCTCTCCGGCGTGCTGCCGGAAGATGAGCTGAAGCGGCGCCTTGCCGACATGGATGCGGCGGCGATCATGAAGCTCGGCACCAATTTCGAGAAGGTGCGCAGGGTGGTGACGGATCTGGGTCTTGCCGACCGCGCGCTCTATGTTGAGCGTGCCACCATGCAAAACCAGAAGATCGTGCCGCTCGTCGAGGTCGATCCCAAGAGCGCGCCCTATTTCTCGATCATTCTGGTCCCCGGCAAGAAGTGGCGCTCGTGAGCAAGGCTCCGGCCATTGTCATATTGGGTGCGCGTTCGCTGGAAACGGCGCGGCGCATCCAGGCTGCATTGCCGGGTGCTGAGATCTATGGCCTCGCGAGCCGGGTCGAGGGTGCCGACATTCCGTTCGAGGCGTTCGGGGAGACCCTGCGCGGTCTTTACGAAAGCGACCGACCCATCGTGGCACTGTGCGCCGCCGGGATCGTCATCCGTTCCCTCGCCCCCTTGCTGCAGAATAAGCGCGCCGAACCGCCGGTCCTGGCCGTGGCGGAGGATGGCAGCGCCGTCGTACCGTTGCTGGGTGGCTTGAGCGGCGTCAACGTGCTGGCGCGAGAGATCGGCGCGGCACTCGGCGCAACCCCGGCGATCACCACGACAGGCGAGATACGCTTCGGCACCTGCCTCATCAACCCGCCGGCCGGCTACCATTTGCACAACCCGGAAGCCGGCAAGAGCTTCATCGCCAATCTGTTGGCCGGCGCCAAGATGCGCGTCGAGGGCGAGGCGCCGTGGTTTGCCGATGCGAAGCTTCCCATCGACGAAGAAGGCGAGCTTACAGCGCGCATCACGCACCAGGATTTGACGCCGGGAACAGATGAGTTGCTGTTCCATCCGAAAAGCATTGTCGTCGGCATCGGCCGCTCGGCACCGGATCTTGCCGAGCGAATTCGTGCGGCCTTGCTGCAGATCCAGCTCTCCCCCCATTCGCTGACGCTGCTTCTGGCGCGCGAGAAGGATGCGGCCGATCCCCATATCGCCGAAGCCGCGGCCGAACTTGGCGCGCCACTTCGCTACGTCGACGCGGAAACGCCTGAGGAGATGGCGCTGCGTGCCGTCGAGGCGCCGATCCTGTCGGTCACGATCGAACAGCTCGCCATCGCGGTGGCCGAACGCCCCGCGGATGTTCAGTCCATCGGCCGCAAGCGCGGGCGTCTCGCGGTCGTCGGGCTCGGCCCCGGCGAGGCGGCGCTGATGGTGCCGGCGGTGCGCCGCGCCATCGACGAAGCGGAAGATATCCTGGGCTATGAGACCTATGTGAAGATGGCCGGCCCCTTGCGCCCGGATCAGGTGGTCCATGCCACCGACAATCGCGAGGAGATCCAGCGGGCGCGCCATGCCTTCGAACTGGCAGCGAGCGGTCGCTCCGTCGTCATGGTCTCGTCCGGCGATCCGGGAGTTTTCGCCATGGCGGCCGCGGTCTTGGAAGCGCTCGACGACAGCGGCGAAGCGCATTGGCACGGCGTCGAACTGTCCGTCCTTCCCGGTGTCTCGGCAGCGATGGCGGCGGCCTCGCGCATCGGCGCACCGCTCGGCCACGATTTCTGCATCATTTCGCTGTCGGACAATCTGAAGCCGTGGGCGACGATCCTCGACCGGCTGCGCCATGCGGCGGAAGGCGACTTCGCCATGGCCTTCTACAACCCGATCTCCAAGGCGCGGCCGTGGCAGCTTGGCGAGGCGCTCGATCTCATCCGGCAATACCGCGCGCCTGAGACACCGGTGGTGCTGGGGCGCGATATCGGCCGGCCGGCCGAGCGCGTGACGACAGTGCCGCTCGGCGAGCTGACACCCCAGATGGTCGACATGCGGACCGTCGTCATCGTCGGATCATCGATGACAAGGACCATTCAGCGGCCTGACGGAACGGCCTGGGTCTATACGCCGCGCTGGTACGGCGACAAGCCGATCAAAGACTCCTGACCCATTCCACCGCGTCGGCAACACTTGCAACGCGCGGAACGTCGGGCCGCGCCGGTCGCCGCTGCATCACGATTGTAATTCCGAGTTCCCGCGCCGCCTGTAGCTTCGCATCGGTCGCGCCACCACCGCTGTTCTTGCACACCAGATGGTCGATCCGGCGCGATTGCAGCAACACGCGTTCATCGTCCAGCTTGAACGGACCCCGCGCCAGCACGATCTCGGCATCGGCAAAGCGCAGGCTTTCATCCGGCGGTTCGACCGAGCGGATGACGAGATGCACGCCTTCAAGCGATGTGAACGGCGCCAGTTCCTGGCGGCCAAGGGCGAGGAACACGCGCCGCGCCGAGCGCTTCAAGATGTCGACGGCCGCATCCCAATCTTCAACCTCAATCCAGCGATCGCCTTCCCGGGGTGCCCAAGCCGGGCGCTCGAACCGCAGGAGTGGGATGCCCGTTGCCGCTGCTGCTGCGGCGGCGTTCCAACCCATGCGCCGGGCAAAGGGGTGGGTCGCGTCGATCATGCCGGCAATCTTGTTCTCGCGGAGATAGGCGGCAAGGCCATCGGGTCCACCGAAGCCGCCGACGCGCACCTCGCCCGGCGGCAGCTTGGGGTTGGCGACGCGGCCGGCGAGCGACGAGATCAACCGCAGTTCTGGCAGCACGCTTAGCGTCTCGGCGATCGCCATGCCCTCGCCGGTTCCGCCGAGAATGAGGATGTTCTTCTGCTGATTGTGTGACAAAGGCAGGGGCTCGCTTGAAAGACCCCTCTCTTCTAGCCGATCAGCGGCGCTTCAGCACGCCCTTCGTGGTGAAGGTCTGCATGCCATGCTTACGGCCCTGCCGCCGGCCTTCGCCGCCGCTCTCGCCCGTACCGGCGGGTTGCCAATTTGGCACCAGATGATGCTTGCCCGGACCGATCAGGTCGGCGCGGCCCATGCGCTTCAAGGCATCGCGCAGCAACGGCCAGTTCTCGGCATCGTGATAGCGCAGGAACGCCTTGTGGAGGCGCCGTTGCTTCAGGCCCTTCACCGTCTCGACCGGTTCCGAGGCGCCGTGCCGGATCGGCCGCAGCGGGTTGAAGCCAGAATGATACATGGCGGT
>CAZUAL010000212.1:0-7082 GCA_964618305.1 uncultured Dongia sp.
GCCTGGCACCAAGCCCCTCGCCCCTCTGGGGAGAGGGGTTGGGGTGAGGGGCCGCCTTGGTAAAGTCTTTCAACCCCCGCCCCTTCAGAGCGGCCGGACGGGCATGCGGATGGGACCTTCGGCGCGCCCCTGGACGAACTGCTCGACGAAATCGTTCCCGGAAGTGTCGACCGCCTTTGCATCGCCTTCCCAAATGATGCGGCCTTCATAAATCATGGCGGCATAGTCGGCGATGGCACGCAGGGAATGCATGTCATGGGTGATGGAAAGCGCGGTGGCACCCAGCGAGCGCACGCATTTGACGATGAGTTCGTTGATCACCTGCGCCATGATGGGATCAAGGCCCGTGGTCGGCTCGTCGAAGAAGATGATCTCCGGCTCGGCGGCGATGGCGCGCGCCAATGCCACGCGCTTCTGCATGCCACCCGAAAGTTCGGCCGGGAAAAGCTCACCCACTTCGGGCCCAAGGCCCACGGCGGCGAGCTTGCGCAAGGCGACTTCCTTGGCGGCGCGGCGCTTCATGCCACGGCCGGCGATGAGGCCGAAGGCGACGTTCTCCCAGACCGGCAAGCTGTCGAACAGGGCCGAGCCCTGGAACAACATGCCGAACTTCTTCATGATTTCTTCGCGCTTCGCGGGATGCATTCCGACCACTTCCTGGCCGTCGATCTCGATCGAGCCGGAATCGGGTTCGATGAGGCCGAGGATGCATTTGATCAGCACCGATTTGCCGGTGCCCGAACCGCCGATGATCACCAGCGACTTGTCGCGCGGCACGTCGAGATCGACGCCGTTCAGCACCTGCTTTGGCCCGAAGGCCTTCTTCAACCCGCGCACCTTGATCTTGAGGTCGGTCATCGGCTGAAGAAGATCCCGGTAATGATGAAGTTGGCGGCGAGAATAAGGATCGAGGCGCCGACCACCGCATCGGTCGTGGCCTTGCCCACACCCTGGGCGCCGCCCCGCGACTGGAAACCGTTATAGGTGCCCATCAGCGCCACCAGGAAACCGAAGGCGGCAGCCTTCACGAGGCCTGAGACGATGTCGATCGTCTCGACGAAATCGACCGTGTTCTTCAAATAGATCGACGGGCTGAAATCGAGCTTGAAGACACTGACCAGATAGCCGCCGAAAACGCCGATGATGTCGGCGATGCCAACCAGAACGGGCAGCATCAGCACGGCGGCAATGAGCCGGGGTGCGATCAGGTACTTGAACGGGTTGGTCGAGAGGGTGCGGAGCGCGTCGATCTGCTCGGTCACGCGCATGGTGCCGATTTCGGCCGCCATCGCCGCGCCCACGCGCCCGGCCAGCATCAGGCCAGCGAGAACCGGCCCCAGTTCGCGCGTCAGCGAAATAACGACGACATAGGGGATGGTCGATTCGGCGTTGAGGCGCGAAACCGCGACATAGGTCTGCAGCACCAGCACCATGCCGGTGAAGACCGCCGTCATGCCGATCACCGGCAGCGAGTAATAGCCGATCTCGATCATCTGCTTAGCCATGAGGCGCGGGTAGAAGGGCGGCGTCAGGCAATGGATGACGGATTTGAGCGTAAAGAGCGCCAGGCGCCCGATCACCTCGAGGCTGCCCAGGAAGGTCCGGCCGACCGGCTGCAGGACGGGGACGCTCATCCGCCGGTTCCCACGAAGCGGCGTTGGAAACGGGACCCGAGATTGGTCAGGATTTCGTAGCCGATCGTGCCGGCATCCTGCGCCAGCTGGTCGATCGTCTGATGGGGGCCGATGATGTCGACGTTCATGCCGGGCCGCACGCTCTCCCGGGGCAGGTGACCAACATCGATCGTGATCAGATCCATCGACACGCGCCCCACAATCGGGGCCCGCCGCCCGTCCACGAAGACGGCCCCGCGATTACCCAGCGACCTGAAAAACCCATCCGCGTATCCGATGCCAATCGTGGCCAGGACGGACGGCCCCCGGAATTGATGCGAGGCACCATAACCAACGCTCATATTCAAGTCAACGTCCCGTAATTGCAGGACTTTTGCCTGCAGCCGGATGGCCTGGCGCAGCGGGTTCTCGGCCCCCATGACCGGGTTGATGCCATAGAGCGCTGCCCCCGGCCGGGCGAGGTCGAAATGATAGTCGGCCCCAAGAAAAATGCTGGACGAGGCCGCGAGCGAAAAGAGCGTCCGAGCCGGCCCCAGGCTTGACGGTCCCAGGCTTGACGGTACCTGGCGTGGCGGCAGGCGCAGGCTGTCCTTGATCTCGCGGAAGCGCCGCAGCTGCTGGCGGTTCTGCGGATGCTCGGGATCGTCGGCGCAGGCGAGATGGCTCATGACGATGGCAAGGTCCAGCCCGTCGATGAGATGCGGATCGGCGATAAGCCGCAGCGCCTCGTCGGGGCTGAGGCCCAGCCGGTTCAACCCGGTATCGAATTGCAGCCCGACCGGAGAGCCGCGTCCCCTGGTGGCCGACCGCCAGCGCTCGATCTCGGCCATGGAATTGAGGACCGGGATCAGTTCGTTCCCCTGCACATCGCGCTCCGACCCGGGCGGCAGGCCATTCAGCAGATAGACCCGCGCGCCGGGAACGAGCGGGCGCAGGGCCAGGCCCTCATCCACGGTGGCGACGAAGAAGTGGCCGCAGCCGGCGCGCGTGAGGTGCGGGGCGATCATCGCCGCACCCAATCCATAGGCGTCGGCCTTGACCGCCACGCCGCAAAGCGCCGGCGACGTGCGGCCGGCAAGCAGCCGGTAATTGTGGGTGACGGCGCCGATATCGACCGTCAGCACCGGAGCGTAGGCATCGGGCATGGGACGGGCCGGTCCTATTCGCTCTGGAAGGGGACGTAATCGCTGCGCTGCAGATCGCTGAACTTCGTGATCATGCCGTCGAAGTGCAGCGGCACGGTGCCGATCGGGCCATGTCGCTGCTTGGCGATGATCACTTCGGCGACGTTATGGACGCGCTCCATCTCGCGCTGCCATTCCATCATCTTGTCGGTCTCGTGATCGCCGGGCTTCTTGCGCTCGTGATAATATTCTTCGCGATAGACGAACATGACCACGTCGGCGTCCTGCTCGATCGAGCCGGATTCACGCAAGTCCGCGAGCTGCGGGCGCTTGTCGTCGCGCTGTTCGACGGCGCGGGAAAGCTGCGACAGCGCGATCACGGGGACGTTGATTTCCTTGGCGATGGCCTTCAGGCCGCGGGTGATTTCCGAGATTTCCTGCACACGGTTCTCGGAGCCGCGATTATTGGCCGAACGCATCAGCTGCAAATAATCGATGATGATGAGGTCGAGCCCATGCTGGCGCTTCAAGCGCCGGGCGCGGGTCCGGAGCGCCGGGATGGTCAAGGCAGGTGTGTCGTCGATGAAGAAGCCGGCCGTGCTCATTTCGGTCGAGGCTTCAACGATGCGGCCGAATTCCTCATCCGTCTTGATGTCGCCGCGGCGGATGCGGTCCGAGGAAATGCCGGACTTTTCCGCCATGATACGCAGCGCCAACTGCTCGGACGACATTTCCATCGAGAAGAAGGCCACCTTGTAGCGCATGCCGGTGTCGTTCTCCTTGAACGACGAGGCGGCATTGAAGCCCATGTTGGTGGCGAGCGCCGTCTTGCCCATCGAGGGGCGCCCGGCAAGGATGATGAGGTCGGAAGGCTGCAGGCCGCCCAGCTTCCGGTCGATGTCGGAAAGGCCCGTGGTGACGCCGGTCAGGTGGCTGTCGCGCTTGTAGGCCGCCTGCGCCATGTTGAGCGCCGAAGTGACGATGGTCTTGAAATCCTTCGGCCCGCCTTCGATCTGGCCGGTTTCGGCCAAGGCAAAAAGCTTCGATTCCGCCGCCTCGATCTGCTGCAGCGCGCTCACCTCGGCATCGTGGGTGAAGGCCTCGTTGACCGTCACTTCGCCAAGATCGATCAGCTGCCGGCGCAGGTAGAGATCGTGGATGGTGCGGCCGTAATCCTCGGCATTGATGACGGTGACGACCGATTGCGCGAGCTGTACCAGATAGGCTGCCCCGCCGATCTCGGTAAGCGCCCCGTCCTGGTCGAAGAGGTTCTTCAGCGTCACTGGGTTGGCGATCTGCCCGCGCTCGATCAGCTTGCCGATGGCGGCGAAAATGCGGCCGTGCAGCGGGTCGGCGAAATGCTCCGGGCGCAGGAATTCGTTGACCCGGTCATAGACCAGGTTGTTGGCGAGCACCGCGCCGAGCAGCGCCTGTTCGGCTTCGTAATTGACCGGTGGCGTGCGCGTCGGCGTCGTGCCTTCGCCGCCGCGCAGCCGGGTGACATTGTTCGTGTTCGTAGCTTCCATGGCGGCGACCCTAGCAGTTTGCTAGTTAACTCGGCCCCTGTGGATAACGTGAATCAGGTCCATAAGGAAAAGAGATTTCTTCGAGTCGCGTCCAATCACTTGTTGACATACTGCCAAAACTGTCATGCCCCGGCTTGGCCGGGGCATCCACGAATTCTTCTCGTGTCACAGCAAGGAACTCGTGGATCCCCCGCCTGAAGCGGGGGATGACACGTGGGACGGTCTTTCGAAGCTGCGTCAGTGTTCCTCGCCCATATCGTCGACCTTGCCGACGACGACCTGCAGGTCGACCTTGCCGGCCTTGGCGAAGGTCAGGGTGACGACGAAAGTGTCGCCCTCGTTGAGCGGCTTCTTCAGGCCCATCAACATGACGTGGTAGCTGTGCGGCTTCAGCACTAGTTCACCATGGGCCGGAACATCGAGTACGCCGGCGGGCTTCATGGTCATGGTGTTGTTTTCCATCGACATCTGATGGATCTCGGTCATTGCCGCCACGTCCGAGCTTGCCGACAGCAGCTGGTCGGCCGCGTCGCCAATATTCTCGATTCTGACGAAGGCGGCACCTGCCTTGGCGCCGGCAGGCGTTGCCCGCGCCCAGGCATGATGGAAAACGAGATCGCCCGCCTTCTGCTCGTGGGCGCTGGCGACCGTGGTGAGGGCGCCAAAGCCGATGAGGGCGGCGGCGAAAAGGGCGATGATCTTCTTCATGATGTTCATTCTCCGTGAGCGATGATTTCCTTGAGCCGGGTGACCATTTCATCCGGCTGCATGTTGCCGGCGAGCACGCCGGCATATTCGAAGTCGGGATTCATGATGATGATCGCCGTGCTGTGATCCATCAGGTAGTACTCGCCCTCGCCCTGTTTGGCGTAATAGACGCGGAACTTCTTCGCCGCGTCGGCGACGGCCTCGACCGATCCGGTCAATCCCATGATGCGCGGGTCGAAGGAGGTGAGGTACTGCTTCAAGACCTCCGGCGTGTCGCGTTCCGGGTCGATGGACACGAAAACAGGCAGGATCTTGTCGGCATCCGCGCCCAGTTTCGTGAGCACCAGCGAAAAAGTGCTGAGCGCCGTCGGGCACGCATCCGGGCAGAAGGTGAAGCCGAAATAGAAGAGCGCATATTTGCCCTTCACCGCCGCCTCGGTCACTTCTTGCCCATCGGTGCCGACGAGCTTGAAGGGGCCGCCCACATCGAGCGATTCCGCCACATGCCTGCTGTTGAGTAGATAGCTGGCGCCGATCCCGCCCAAGGCCGCGACGGCCAAGGCGGAAACCAGCAGAACGCGCCGGTTCATGGGATGTCTCCTGATGGATTTGAACGATGGTCTTGCGGCCGGAGATTCCCGGCCGGTCTAAGCAAGCGATTACAGCACGGCCAAGACCGGCGGCGCCTGGGAATGGAAGGCCGGCGGCAATTGCTCTTTGGCTGGACCGATGAGCCCGCTGGGCGTCAGCGCGGGCACCGGCCAACTAGCCGGCACCGCGAAATCAAGGGCAGGTGCAGCAAATCCCTGCGCCTGGGCCAGGGTAAAACAGATCGGGCAGATCGGGTGCTGACCGCTGGGCTTCCCGTCTCCCTTGCCGGGCATCCCCTTGGGCGCCGTCATGAAGCCAAGGCAGGTCGCAGCAAGGCCCTGCGCCTCGTCGACGCTTGCCGCCGAGGCCTGAATGGCGCCGCGCATGGCCCCCTGCATCACCTGGGCCGGCATGACCTGGGCAAAAAGCTGCAGGCCGAGCGCCAGAATCCCCAACGCCAGCATCGCCCTGCGGCGCGTCACGCGATTGGGCCACATGGGGCGGCGATATGTCGGCAGCCAGTTCATTGGACGCATTCTACCCCGGCCAGCCAAGGCGGAACAAGCAGCACCCCCTGCGGCCATTTGCCGATTGCCGGTGCGGGCGAAATCGAGAATTGCTGAAAAGCAAAACGGCCGCCCGGTGAGGGGCGGCCGTTTCGATCACTCGTGGATTTGAGCGATTACTCTTCCGACTTCGCTTCGCCGGTCGCTTCCGCGGCTTCGGCGAGGAGCTTGTCGAGATCGGGCGTCTCGTCTTCGTCGGTCTTGGCGACGAAGCCGCCGGCCTTCTCCTGGATCGCGGCTTCTTCTTCCGACTTGGCGACGTTGGCGGTCACCGAGACGATCACTTCCGGATGGAGAGCGACGCGAACCGGGTGGAGACCCAGCGTCTTGATCGGCTTGTCGAGGACCACCTGGCGGCGGTCGACGGTGAAGCCGGCCTTGGTGACGCCTTCGGCGACGTCACGGCCCGAAACGGAGCCGAACAGGATGCCGGTTTCCGACGCCTGGCGGATGAGGACGATCTTCAGACCGTCGACCTTGCCGGCAACCTTCTGGGCCTCTTCCTTGGCCTTGAGGTTGTTGGCTTCGATCTGGGCGCGCTGCGTCTCGAAACGCTTCTTGTTCTCTTCGGTGGCGCGGAGCGCCTTCTTCTGCGGCAGAAGGAAGTTGCGGGCGAAGCCCGGCTTCACATTCACCACATCGCCGATGTGACCAAGCTTCTCGACGCGCTGGAGCAGAATGATTTCCATGGTGAAGTACTCCTTACTTCAACACATAGGGCAGCAGGCCCAGGAAGCGGGCGCGCTTGATCGCCTGGGCGAGCAGACGCTGCTTCTTGGTGCTGACCGCGGTGATGCGGCTCGGCACGATCTTGCCGCGCTCGGAGATGAAGCGGCCAAGCAGCTTCACATCCTTGTAGTCGATCTTCGGCGCGTTCGGGCCCGAGAAGGGGCACGATTTGCGGCGACGGAAGAACGGACGACGGCCACCGCC
>CAZUAL010000213.1:0-6992 GCA_964618305.1 uncultured Dongia sp.
TGGGCCTATTACGAGCTCGGCTGGGGCGGCTGGTGGTTCTGGGATCCGGTCGAGAACGCGAGCTTCATGCCCTGGCTGATGGGCACGGCCCTCCTCCATTCCGCGATCGTTGTCGAGAAGCGCGACGCGTTGAAGGCCTGGACGCTGCTGCTTGCCATCCTCACCTTCGGCTTCTCGCTGCTCGGCACATTCCTGGTCCGCTCCGGCGTCATCACCTCGGTCCATGCCTTCGCGCAGGATCCGGCACGCGGGCTCTTCATCCTCGGCATTCTCGGCCTCGCCCTCGGCGGGTCGCTCACCCTCTTCGCCTGGCGCGCGCCGGTGCTGAAGGCAGGCGGGCTCTTCGCGCCGATCAGCCGTGAAAGCGCGCTGATGCTCAACAACCTCTTCCTTTCGGTCCTCGCCGGCACCGTGCTCATCGGCACGCTGATGCCGCTCGCCCTGCAAATTCTCTTCAGCCAGACGATCTCGGTCGGCACCGGCTGGTACATCTGGACCTTCATTCCGCTCTCGCTGCCGCTCATCGCCTTGACCGCCATCGGCCCGATGCTGGGCTGGAAGCGCGGCGACCTCAAAGGCGCCATGCAGCGCCTGATCGCGGCCGCCATCCTGGCGCTGGCCGGTTTCGGGATCGCCCTCTGGATCGATTTCGGCCGCCAGGCGGTCGCCGCTTTCGGCATCGGCCTCGGTGTCTGGCTCTTTGCCGGCACGGCGATCGAATGGGCCGAGCGCGTGAAGCTGTTCCGCACCTCGATCGTTGCCAGCCTGCGCCGCGCCGTCAATCTGCCGCGCGCTGCCTACGGCATGAGCCTCGCCCATGCCGGCCTTGCCGTCGCCGTCATCGGCATCACCGCCGCCTCCGCCTGGAAGACCGAGGAAGTGAAGCAGATGAAGCCCGGCGAGAGTATCGAGATCGGCGCCTTCACTTATGTGCTGGAAAGCGTCGGCCCGGCGCGGGCCGAAAACTACGTGGCCGAAAGGGCACATTTCCAGGTACTCAAGGACGGGGCACCCTATACCGATCTCTATCCGGAGCGGCGCCAATACATGGTGCAGCCGATGCCCACGACCGAAGCTGCTATCCAGTCTCACCTCTTCGGCGATCTCTACGCCGTCATCGGCGAGAATGACGGCAAGGGTGCCTGGACCGTCCGCATCTATCAGGAGCCGCTCGTTCCCTGGATCTGGACCGGTGCCGCGCTGATGGCGCTGGGCGGCATCGTCTCGCTGAGCGACCGCCGCTACCGCGTCGGCGCGCCGAGCCGCGCGCCGGTTGCCCAGCCCGCCGCGGCCGAGTGAGGGTCTAGGAATCGAAGGATCATGCGCCGTCTTCTCTTCATCATCCCCGCCCTCGTGCTGTCCGCCTTGATCGCGCTCTTCTGGCAGGGGCTCAATCCCAAGCGCGACCCGTCCGCCATCCCTTCCGCCCTCATCGGCAAGGCGATGCCGCCGGTCGACATGCCGGGCCTCGGCAGCCGCGCGGGTCTCAAATCGGACGATTTCAAGGGCCAGATCACGGTGCTCAATTTCTTCGCCTCCTGGTGCGCGCCGTGCCGGGCCGAGCATCCACTGATCAAGGACCTGGCGAGCCTTCCCGGCACCCGCGTGGTCGGCGTCACTTTCAAGGACAAGCCGGAGGATTCTGAGAAATATCTGGCGGAACTCGGCGATCCTTATGCCGCCATCGGCGTTGACGGCGATGGCCGCGCCGGGATGGAATTCGGCCTCACCGGGGTGCCGGAGACCTATGTGATCGACCGCGACGGCATCATCCGCTACCGCCTGGCGCAGCCGCTCGACGAGGGGCGGCTGGAAAAGGAGCTGAAACCGCTGCTGAAGGAACTGGCGCCGTGACCGCCAGCCGCCTCCTGTTCCTGCTGTTCATCTCGCTGGGCCTCGCCGCGGCCTCCATCGCGGCGCGCGCGCAGACGCAGATACCCGATGCCCCCCTTGCCGATGCGGCCTTGGAGATGCGGGCGCGCGATCTGATGAAGCAGGTACGCTGCGTCGTCTGCCAGGCGCAATCGATCGATGAATCCGACGCCGGTATCGCCGCCGACATGCGCCGCCTCATCCGCGAGAAGATCGCGGCGGGCGAAAGCGACGAAGCGATCCTCAAATATCTCGTCGACCGCTACGGCGATTTCGTGCTGTTCAAGCCGCCCTTCAAGGCGACGACGGCGTTGCTCTGGGCCGGCCCCTTCCTGCTTCTGGGGCTGGGCGGGCTGATGATGGTCGTCTTCTTCCGCCGCCGCGCGGCTCCCGTGCCGGCGACGTTGAGCGCCGAGGAGCGCAAGCGTGTCGAAGCGGCACTCGCGGCAACGGCACAGGCCGGGCAGGAGCGCAAAGCATGATCTTCATCTGGCTCATCCTTGCCGCGATGACGCTCGTGACCGCCGTGCTGCTGGCGTTGCCGCTCTTCTATACGCGCAAGATCAAGAACGAGGCGGGCTTTGCCCTCGCCGTCTATCGCGACCAGATGCTGGAGCTTGGCCGCGATGTCGATGCCGGCCTCATCGCGCCGGAACAGGCGAAGCTGGCGCAGGTCGAGATCGAGCGCCGCGTGCTGGCGCTCACCGACAATCCGCCCTGGCAGCCGGGGCGCGCGCCCTCGCACGGCCTGCTCATCACCGCCGCCGTGGCGCTGCCGCTGCTCGGCTTCGGCTTCTATCTGCTGCTCGGCCGCCCGGACCTGCCGGCACAACCGTATCTTGCCGCGAAGTCGGCACCCGTCGCGGTGAGCGCCGAGTTGAAGGCGCTGGAGGATGATGTCGCCAGCCGGCCGACCGATGCCAAGGCCTGGGGCGCCCTTGCCGCCGGCTACGACGCGGCGGGCCGTCCGCAGGATGCTGCCACCGCCTACGGCAAGGCCGTGGCGCTCGGTGCCAATGACGCGGCGACGCTGGCGGCCTATGGCCAGGCCCAGCTCATCGCCAATAACGGGCAGATGAACGAGGCCGCCGCCGCGAGTTTCAGCCGCGCCATCGCCGTCGATCCCAGCAATCCCACGGCGCGTTTCTTCCTGGCGCTCGGCAAGGCGCAGGCGGGCGAGGTCGAAGCGGCACTCACCGATTGGATGGCCTTGGAAAAGGACACGCCCAAGGACGCGCCCTGGCGCGCCATCCTGGAAGAACATATCGCCAAGGCGGCCCAGCAATTGGGCAAGCCCGAACTGGCGGCCACAGAGTCGGCGGCCGGTTCGGCACGGCCGGGGAGCCCGCTGCCGCAGAACGGCGCGCCCGGCCCCAGCGCCGACGATATCGCGGCCGCACAATCGATGACGCCCGAACAGCAGCAGGCTTTCATCAGCGACATGGTGGCAAGGCTTGCCGCGAAGCTTGAAAGCAACCCGGACGATCTCGACGGCTGGACCCGCCTTGCGCGCGCCTATCAGGTGCTGGGCCGCAGCGACGATGCCGTCAAGGCCTGGGCCAAGGCGGCGGCACTCGCCCCGGCGCGGCTCGACGTCCAGCTCGATTATGCCGACGCGCTTATCGCCGGGCGCAACGATCTCGACCGCTACCTGCCGCCTGAATTCGTCGCGGCGGTGGGACGCGTGCGCACGCTAGACCCCAAGAATCCGCTGGGCCTCTATTATGCTGGCCTGGTCGCCCGCGTTGCCGGCAACAAGGCCGAGGCGCGCAAGCTGTGGACCGAGGTACTCGACATGCTGCCGCCCGATGCGCCGCAACGCGCCGAGCTCAAGAAGGAACTCGACTCTCTCATCCCGTGAGCGCACGCTTCGAGGGCACGCGCCGGCACCCTGGACAACCGGCGCATGCCCTTGAATTGCCGATGTTTCTGAAGGCGTTCGGTAACCGGCTTGAGACGCCGGTTTAACGATTGCTTCACCATCTTTGGCGAAGATGGCCGGCACGTGGATAGAGGGCGCAGTGACGCAACAGACCACCCAGCCAAAGGCGGGCGCGATGACGCCTGGCTCCCAAGGTCTTGTCCAAGCGGGACAGGGACCTTACGGCCATGGCGCAGCGTCTGTGCGTGGGCGTGCCTGGGCGTGGAGCGTCGGCGTCAGCCTGGTCGGCATCCTCTTCTGTCTCTATGTCGCCCTGCTGCTCTATCAGCAGTCGCAGGAAGCGGCCCTGCAGCGCTTCAATTATGTCATCGAACGCTTTGAAAAGCGGCTCGCCGACCGCTTCAACTCGTTCAATCTCGTCGTCAACATGGGCATGGGCCTGGCGACGATGAGCGACGCCGTCACCAGACGCGACTGGCAGCGTTTCGTCTCGGGCCTCAACTGGCGCGAAATGTCGGGTGGCATCGGCCTCAGCTATGCCGAACGCGTCAGGCGCGCCGACCTTGACCGCTATCTGACGCGCGCCTCCATGCTCAACGGTGAAGCGCTCAAGATCCGCACGCTCAGCAACGAGGTGCGTAACGAGCTCTATGTCGTGCGCCTCTCAGAAGGACTCAATAAGGATCAGCCGGTCATCGGGCTCGACCTCGCCAGCGAGCCGACGCGCCGCAAGGTGCTGGATTGGTCGATGCTCAATGGCACCGTCACCATGAGCGGCATCGTGCCGATCATCATCAACAAGCAGAGCCAGCCGGGCATGCTGATGATCGCCCCTGTCTATGCACGCGAATCCGCGCCCCTCACCTACGATGAACGGCGCGAGAGTCTCAAGGGCTGGGTCATCATGCCGATCGCCATCGGCACGGCGGTCGAAGGCGCGCTGCTCGACATCGGCAACGAAATCGACACGACCCTCTATCTCGGCGCCAACGTCAACTCGAACCGCCTCATCTACGACAGCCGCCGCCGCGGCCCCATCGACATCAGCACGCCGCGCCCCTCGCGCGACGGCGCCATCTTCCGCCGCGCCCACACAATGATCATCGCGGGGCAGAGCTTCAGCCTCGAATATCGCACGCACAGCTCGCTGATGCCGGCCGGCGCCGTCACCATTCCGCTGATGGTGTTGCTCGGCGGCTCGGTCATCTCCGTCCTGCTCGGGGCCGGCCTCTGGTTCATGGTCGCCGCCCGCTACCGTGCCGAGGCGCTTGCCCGCTCGATGACCAGCGATCTCAGAACTGCCAAGGAAGTGGCGGAACAGGCGTCGATCGCCAAAACGCAGTTCCTTGCCATGATGAGCCACGAGATCCGCACGCCGATGAACGGCGTTCTCGGCATGGCCGGGCTGCTGGCCGATACCACGCTCGACCAGCGCCAGCGGCACTATGTCGAGGTGCTGCAGCAATCGGGCGAGGCGCTCCTTGCCATCATCAACGACATCCTCGACTTCGCCAAGGCCGAGACCGGCAAGCTGGAGATCGAGCAGATCGACTTCGACATCGTCGCCGAAATCGATTCCGTGCTGGAACTGGTGGTGAGCCGCGCCCACGCCAAAGGCATCGAGCTTGCCTGCTTCATTGCACCCGACGTGCCGACAAGACTCAACGGCGACCCGGGCCGCCTGCGGCAGGTTCTCCTCAATCTCCTCAGCAACGCGGTGAAGTTCACCGAGCAGGGCGGCGTCTCGCTCATTGTCGAACTGGCCGACCGGTCGGCCGAGGGAACCAAGCTGCGCTTTGCCATCCGCGATACCGGCATCGGCATCCCGCCGGAGGCGCAGAGCCGACTCTTTCACCATTTCAGCCAGGTCGATGCATCGACCACCCGGCGCTTCGGCGGAACCGGGCTGGGGCTTGCCATCTGCAAGCAGATCGTCGACCTGATGAATGGCAATATCGGCGTCGAATCCAGGACCGGCTCGCGCAGTGGCTCGACCTTCTGGTTCACCGCCTGGTTCGGGCCCCTCACCGGCACGACCGCCACCATCGCCGGGACGCCGGACCAGAGCGAGATCGAGGCCGCGTTCAAGGATCGGCCCGTTCTCATCGTCGACGACAACCCGATCAACCGCGAGATCTTCGAACGCTATGTCGCCAGCATCGGCGCCAGGGCCAAGACCGTGAGCGAGCCGGAGATCTTGCTCGACGAGCTGGCCGCGCATCCGCCGGCCGAGCCGTTCGCCTTCGCCATCATCGACCAGGTGATGCCCACCATGTCGGGCGTCGACTTTGCGCGCCGCCTGCGGGCGCTGCCCGGCGTCAAGGTGGAGAACATCATTCTTTCCTCGTCCGCGCTCTTCATCGACCAGCACGAGGTGCATGAGGGGATCGACGCGCAATTGCCCAAGCCCGTGCGCCGGTCGAGCTTCATGGCCTGCATGATGGCGATCCTCGAAGGCTCGCGTCACGCGACCGCGCGGCGCGGCCACGGCCAGGACGGCCCGGCGGTCTTTGCCGACGGCCCATCGCTTCGCATCCTGCTTGCCGAGGATAATCAGGTGAACCAGATGCTGGTGACGGCGATCCTGGCCCGCGCCGGCGCCCGCGCCGACATCGCTGGGAACGGGCTTGAGGCGATCGAGGCGATGCGCTCCCGCGCTTACGACATCGTGCTGATGGACATGCGCATGCCGGAGATCGACGGGCTGGAAGCGACGCGTCGCATTCGTGAGCTGGGCGGCGCGCCCGCCCACGTGCCGATCATCGCACTGACCGCCAACGCGACCCAGGAAGACCGCCGCCGCTGCCTCGAGGCCGGCATGAACGATTTCATGGCCAAGCCGATCGACGCCAACGAGCTCATCCAGAAGATCGCGCTCCATGCCAATGCCGAACTCCTTGAAGGCGAGATGGCGCGCAAGAATGCCGCCGCCCATCACGAAGCGGCGCCGGCCCTGCCGCCGCTGTCGTTCGAACAGCAAGAGGCGCTCTCGAGCCTCCTCTCCTCGCTCGAATCCGCGACCGCCAACGATCCCGCGCCGCCCGCGGCCGGTTCAGGTAATTCGGGCTCGGCGGGGAACTCCTAAGCCTCGGAACCCGGGCATGGCGTTTTGCCGGCAAACGGGCTAGGAACAGCGCCGACAGCAAGCAGAGCCCAGCCCGCCCGATGCCCCTCGACCTCATCACCCTCAGCCGCCCGCTCATCACCGCCGCTTATGCGGCGGGTGACGCCATCATGG
>CAZUAL010000214.1:0-6985 GCA_964618305.1 uncultured Dongia sp.
GGCTTCTTCGGCGTCGTCGTGTAGACGCGGGTGCAGACACCGCGCTTCTGCGGGCTGGCTTCAAGCGCCGGGACCTTGTTACGGGCCTTCAAGGGCTCACGACCCTGGCGGATCAGCTGGTTAATCGTCGGCATTCTTCTTCCTCACCTCATTCGCGCGTCCGGGCCGAGCCCATCGGCGCGAGATTTGCCACATGCAAATGTTGCCCATATGCAAACGCAACCTCATCGAACGTGACGCTTCCGCGTCTCGATGCGGTCGATAAAACGCTATATTGCTCATGCTCTTAAGGCAGAGGAGCCATATGTCGTTCGGATGCTTAAGCGGAGACAGCGTTTAGACCTGAGTGGGCGCTTTTCGCGCCAAGGGTCTACCACCAGCCCCCTTAAAGGCGGGCGGACTATATTGATTCCCCTACCCCCGGTCAAGCTAAAGAATCCGCCCCTAAATGCGGTTTTTTCAATGACTTAACGCCAGGTCGCGTGACTGCGCATGGCTACCATACGATGGGGTCAACCGGCTCGCTTGGCCCCAGTTCTAGACGGTTTCGCATTTCCGGAACGCTTGCCAGCTGAATTCAGCAAGAAAATTACCTAAAATTCAAGTCAATTGACCCAAATCCGGATTCGCTGCCTTGCCCGGATTGTCCGACCCCCGGATTGGCTCGCTTCCAGCTGCGGCCGGCGATGGGACAAAATGCGGAAAATGCAGTCCTATCAACTTCCTGGACCAAATTGTGTCAGCTTTTAAGGCAAAGTTAAAGAAGCCCCCACTAGCGTCGCGGAATGTTTCAGGAGCTTCCCCAGACCAGTTTCGAATTCAGCGTGCTGGATTCCCTGCCGAGCGGCGTCGCCGTGGTGGATCCCTCCCTCCGTCCGCTCTTTCTCAACCGGACCTGGCTGAATTGGGCCGGCGGATCGAACGTCGCCCCGGCCCGGCGGTTTGCCGACCATCTGCCCATCGGACCCGACCATATCCGCCTGCTGGAGGCCGCCGCCCAGGCCATTCGCGGAATTGCGTCCAGCCAGATTCTGCTGTTCTCCCTGGCCGAAAGGACCCTGCGCCAGGTCAAGGTCGATTGTTCGCCCCTGCGCCATCATGACGGCATCGTCCGCGGCGCCTGCATCACGCTCACGGATCTTGGCCGCGCCGATTTGGCAGCCGGATTGCTGGGGGACGACAGGGCTTTTGCCAACACCCTCATCGACGCCGTGCCCGCGCTCGTCTTCATGCTGACGCCGGACGGAATCATCCAGCGCGTCAATCCGTATTTCGAGCAGGCAACCGGCTACCGCTCGCACGAAGTCTGCGGTCACGACATTTACGAATTTCTGGTGCCCGCACGTCTGCATGACGATGCGAGACGGCAGGTCGCTGAAGCGGCGACCGGCAAGCCGACCCGGGCATATATCTGCCCGATCGCCCTGCGTAACGGCGAAGAGCGGGTTTTCGAATGGTCGGATGCTGTCATTCGCGACAATGGCGGCAAGGCCACATCTCTCCTCGCCATCGGCCACGATGTCACCGACCTGATGCGGACCAAGGTCGAGCTCGAGCACAAGGAACAGCTGGTCCAGGAAGTAGCACGGCTTTCCCATATAGGTGTCTTCGACCACGACCATTTGAGCGACGTCATCTACTGGTCGCCGGAACAGCGACGTATCTTCGGCTGGACGCCGGACGAGACGGTCACACTTGCAAAGCTTGCCGCCGCCGTACATCCGGTCGACCGCGAGCGTGTCGCCGAAGCCTTATGTCAGGCCCACAATCCGGCTCGCGCCGGCCGTTTCGATATCGAATACCGCATTCTGCTTCCCGATGGCTCCATCCGCTGGATCGACAATAGATCGCAGACTCTCTTTGCCGGCGAAGGCCCGACCCGCCGGCCCGTTCGGACCATCGGCGCGATTATCGATGTGACCGCCAGGAAAGAGGCCGAGCAGGCCCTGCACGAGCGCGAGCAGCTATTGAGCCACGGCGCGCGCATCGGGCGCTTCGGCAGCTGGGTGTGGGACGTGACGAACGACAGCTGCCTCATCTGCTCGGAAGAGCTTGCAACCCTCTTCGGCATGAGCGTCGAGGAGTTCATGCGCGAGAAGGGCAGCGGCCGGCAGATCCGGTACGATCCCTTGCCCGACTACCGCCCCGAGGATGACGAACGCGACCTGCCCGAGGAAGGGCGGCACTACGAGGCGGAATTCCGCTCGGTGGTGAAGAACGGTGAATTGCGCTGGTTCCGAGAGATCGGCCATGTCTATCGCAACATCGCAACCGGCCGGCTGTGGGCCGTCGGCGTGACGCAGGACATCACCGAGGACAAGGATACGAAGGCGGAATTGCACCGGCTCATCGAGGAATCCGCACGTCTTGCGAAGCTGGCCGAGCAGTCCAACCGCGCCAAATCGGAATTCCTCGCCACTATGAGCCATGAGTTGCGCACGCCGCTCAACGCCATCATCGGCTTCTCCGAATTGCTGATGCGGCTGGATGGCGATCTGCGGCCGGACAAGCGCTTGGAGTACCATGACCTGATCCTGCAGAGCGGCCGCCACCTGCTCAGCCTCATCAACGACATTCTCGATCTGGCCAAGGTGGAGGCGGGTCGGCTGGAGATCAGGCCGAGCGACATTCCCTTGCGCGCCATCGTGCAGGAATGCGTGAGTTACCTGGAGCCGGCAGCCCAGGGGCGATCCGTCACGATCGACGTCATGGCGCCAAGACTCGACGTCAACAGCGACCGGCGCCTGCTGAAGCAGCTGCTGCTCAACGTGCTTTCCAATGCCGTGAAGTTCAATCGCGAAGGCGGCCGCATTATTCTCTTTGCCGAGCCAGCATCGGACGGCGATCACCTCATCATCTCCGTCACCGACACCGGCATTGGCATGTCCGAACCTGAGATCGCCCGCGCGCTGGAGCCCTTCGCACAGCTTGAAAGGAGCTACAGCCGCACGATCGAGGGAACGGGACTCGGCCTGACGCTCGTCCAGCGCTTCGTCAGCATGATGGGCGGCACATTCGCCATCGGTTCGGAGCGCAACATCGGCACCACCGTCTCGATGAAACTGCCGATGCGTCTGCAAGGGTAACAGCCGCGCCCAGATCAACCGGCCTTAGATCGTCACAGGCTTTGATCGGTACAGGCTTAGATGGTCATCGCGCCATCGTGGCAGATCGCAACTACCAGCCCGCTTTCGAGCCAGTCCTTCAGCATCTCGGCGCAGCGTAGCGCCGCATTCGGATTGCCGAACCGCTCGGCCACGAGCCGGCACATGGCGCCGAAGGTCGCCTGCAAGCGCATCAGATTGAGCGCCGCCGCCTCGTCTTCCGGCATGGGTCGGTATTGCACGCCTTCGCCTTGCCGCCAGATCAGCCAGGTCACGCCGTCACCGGCGGACACCGATAGCTGCTCGCGACCGCGCAGAAGATCGTGCCGCAAAGTGCCGAGGGCAGCGTCGCCTTCGAACACGCTGACGGTGTCGCTAAAGACCAGGGCGAAACTGTCCCAGGCAGTGGGCGGCAACATGAGAAGATCGGCAAGACCTGCCCGCGGCTGATCGGCCGCGTCAAAGGCCTTGGCAACAGCCCAATCGAAATGCGCCATGCCGGCGGCCAGGACATGCGGCGGGATCGCCATAGCGCCGAGAAAGCCAGGCAGGGATCGCCCGAGCGCCCGCAGGCTCGGATGCCGTGATGGATGCGCGGCGACATAGGTATGACAAAGATCTTCGAACGCCGGGGCGCCGAGCATGGCCTTGAGGCCGGGGAAGTCGTTGCCGAGGGCTTCGACAAGACGCAATCCATAACCGCGCCGGTAGATGCCGAGCTGCTCGGCCGCCGACATGCGCGGATGGGGAGCGATCCTTGCTTCCATATTGTCCGACCGGCCCAGGAGATAATCCTGGAAGTCGCCTTGCATCTCGGCGAGCCTCATTCGGCCACCATCCGCTGGCCCGCCGCCAAGGCCGTCCTCCTGGCAAGATCCAGTTCCGCAAGCAGTTCGTCGAGCGGCGGGATGTGATCGTCACGCTCGATCATCGTCGGCACCATGCCAAGGTGCCTGACGGCATAGGCGTAGAGGTCCCATACCGCCGGCGCCACCTCATGATCATGGGTATCGATGATGTGCGACCCATTATTCTCATGACCGGCCAGATGAATCTGGCGCACGGCTTGGGGCGGAACATTGTCGATAAGAGTGCGCGGATCGAAGCCGTGATTGTAGCCGTTGACATAGACATTGTTGACGTCGAGGAGCAACGCGCAGCCGGTCCGCCGCACCAATTCGCTGGCAAATTCCCATTCCGGCATCGCCGAGTTGGCATAGGTGACATAGCTCGACGTGTTTTCGAGCAGGATCGGCTCGCCGAGATAATCCTGCACCCGCCTGATACGCTCCGTCACATGCGTAAGCGCCTCTTCGGTAAAGGGCAGCGGCAGAAGATCGTGCATGTTGAGCCCGGCGACGCCGGTCCAGCAAAGGTGATCGGACACCCAACCAGGCTCGATCGCGCCGATCAGGTCCCGCAGGGACTTCAGGTAATCCAGATCGAGCGGTGCCGTTGATCCGATCGACAGCGAGACGCCATGCATGACGATCGGATAATGCTCGCGGAGCGCCAGGAGGTGGCGCCGCGGCTTGCCGCCGACACGCATATAGTTTTCCGAGATGATCTCCAGCCAGTCGACCCGGCGCGCCGGCAGCGTGGCGTGCTCTTCCAGCGCATCATAGTGCGTGGGCCGCAAGCCAAGTCCGAACCCATCAATGACTGGCCGCATCTCTATTCGTCCCTCTGATACGGAAAGCGGGGAATGGCGGGCGGGCGGCAGACACGGGGATGCTGCCGCCCGCCTGCTCGACGGTCGTGCTTACTCGACGACCGTGCCGCCGGCGCCGGTGCAGGCCTCGGCGCTCGGCTGCTCGATCCAGCCATGGCCCTTGCAGCTGTTCTGGCCTTTGCAGGAATTGCTGGCGCTCTTGCACGAACCCTGGCCCTTGCAGGCATTGATGCCGGCGCAATGCACGGCATCGGCCTGAGCGGCCGTGGTGGTGAGGCTGATCGTGCCACCGGCAAGCAGGGCCATCGCCGCCGCAGCGAGGGTGGACGAGGTGATCTTTGAAAGTGCGGTCATGAGCTTCTCCCAAGTGAAAACGTGAAGGCTGCCGGCGGCGACGCGTCCTGCATCGCCTTGGGCCGACCATACGGATTTCGGGGGCTTCTCCTGCTTTGTTACAGGCAGGCAAGAATGGGCACGAAAAAAGTCCCCGCGGCCGGAACCGGCGCGGGGACGATCATCCTGCCGTGCTTGGCAATATCAGCCGAATTTGTTGGCCTTGGGGAAGCCGTTGGGCGGCAGGCGGCCCGCTTGCGCGCGTTCGCCGATCCATTCCTTGAGGTTGCTGTGGCTCTCGGTCCGGGTCTTGTCGCCGAGCCGCCAGGTGAGCCCCTCGGCTCGCGTATAGACCTTTGCGTCGGAAAGGCCGCCATCTTTGTATTTCTGCAGCATGACGCCGCGGCCGCGGGTCATTTCCGGTATTTCCGCAAGCTTGAAGATGAGGAGCTTCCGGTTGTCGCCAATGACCGCCACCATGTCGCCGTTGGCGGGCACGCAGACATTGGCTTCCTCGCCATCGGGCACGCTCAGCACCTGCTTGCCGTTCTTGGTCTGGGCCAGGATCTCGTCGGTCGATACGACGAAGCCGCGCCCGTCATGGGATGCCACCAGCAGCTTTTCGCCCGGCTTGTGGATCATCATGGCGACGATATCGTGCTCGTTGCCGAGATCGATATAGAGGCGCACCGGCTCGCCGTGACCGCGTCCGCCGGGCAGCTTGTCACACGGGATCGTATAGAACTTACCGTTGGTCGCGAAGATCACCAGCTTGTCGGTCGTCTCGGCCAGCAGCTGGAATTTGCCCCAATCGCCTTCCTTGAACTTGATCTCGGTGCCGGGCTCCATATGGCCCTTCATGGCGCGGATCCAGCCTTTCGAGGAGCAGACGATGGTGATAGGCTCGCGCTCGATCATGGCCTCGAGCGGGATGATGGTCGCCGTCGGCGCGTCGCCGAGATCGGTGCGGCGGCGCCCGAGGCTGGTCTTCGGGCCGTAAAGCTTCTTGAGCTCCTGCACCTCGCCGCCGACCGCATCCCATTGCTTGTCGTCGGAAGCCAGGAGCGCCGTCAGCTCCTTCTTCTCGGCGGAGAGTTCCTTGTGCTCGCGCTTGATTTCGACTTCCTCGAGCTTGCGCAAGGCGCGCAGGCGCATGTTGAGGATGGCGTCGGCCTGGGTATCCGTCAGCTTCCACTTCTTCATCATGACGGCCTTGGGGTCGTCTTCGAAGCGGATGATGCGGATCACCTCGTCGATGTTGAGATAGGCGATGAGATAGCCGTCGAGGATTTCGAGCCGCCGCTCGATTTCTCCCAAGCGGAACTTCGACCGCCGCTGCAGTACGACGCGGCGGTGATCGAGATAGGCCTGCAGCACTTCGGTGAGGCTCATGACGCGCGGCGTCTGGTTGGCGTCGAGCGCGTTCATATTGAGCGAGAAGCGCGTCTCCAGATCCGTCTGCCGGAAGAGCTGCTCCATCAGATGCTCGGGCTCGACATTGCGCGATTTCGGCGTCAGCACCAGGCGGATGTCGGTCGTCGATTCATCGTTGATATCGTCGAGGAACGGCAGCTTCTTGTCCTGCGGCAGTTCGGCGATCTTCTCGATGAGGCGCGATTTCGCGACCTGATAGGGAATCTCGGTGACGACGATCTGGTAGCCGCCGCCCTTCAGTTCTTCCCTTTCCCACTTGGCACGCACGCGGAACGAGCCGCGCCCGGTGCGATAGGCCTCGACGATCGTCTCGCGGCTTTCGCAGATGATGCCACCGGTCGGAAAATCCGGACCTGGCATGAGACCCACCAGCGTCTCGATGCGGGCATTGGGCGATTTCAGGAGATGCAGTAGGCAATCGCAAATCTCCGCCACATTGTGC
>CAZUAL010000215.1:0-6958 GCA_964618305.1 uncultured Dongia sp.
CCACATGGCCCCGGCCAGAACCGGCGAGGCGATCTGCGGCGAGGTCGCGTTGTATTCCGGCCCCATGATGCGGCGCGCTTCGTGGATCGAGAGCTGCGAGCCGTACCAATAGGCGCCGAAATCGCCCATGAGCAAGGCGCCGAGCTCGTCGATGCCGTCGACGATCTCCTCGCCGAGCAGGCGCACGTCCTTCTGC
This sequence comes from uncultured Dongia sp., assembly GCA_964618305.1. Lineage (GTDB taxonomy): Bacteria > Pseudomonadota > Alphaproteobacteria > Dongiales > Dongiaceae > Dongia. Next base: position 197 of record CAZUAL010000215.1, read on the forward strand.
ATGGTGAAGTTCTTTTCCTGGAACTCGCGCACCGAAAGGACCGCGTCGTCGCAGGGGTGATAGGCGTAATGCACCGTCGGGCGATAGGTCACCTTGCCCTTCTCGGTGACCGAGAAGTAATCGGCCGTGGTGATCGATTCACCGTGGGTGATGAGATAGGCGATCATCGGCCCGCCATGCGGCGTCCACGAGCGCACCTCGGTGGTGCTGCCGGGCTGGCGGAGATAGATCGCGGCTTTGCAGCCGACTTTGTGTTCGCCGGCATTCTCGGGGAGCTTCTTCTCATGCGTGCCCCAGCCAAGTTCGGCCGGCTGGCAGCCTTCGCCGACGAAGCCGGGGATCGACCAGGTGTTGACGAACTCGCCGGGAAGCTTCGGCACGTCGGTCACCTGCAGGTCATGCTCGGCGACATGGATCACCTTGACGCCCGCATCGCGCATGAGCTTCGCCCATTCCTCGCGATTCTTGGGCTTCGAGAACTTGAGGCCGTGCATGCGCGCGACGTCGAGAAGCCCCTGCTTGATGAAATGAGTGATGAGACCCGGATTGGCGCCATGCGTCAGCAGTGCCGAGGGGCCGTTCTTGGGGAATTTCCTCGCCGCTTCCAGGGCGCGGTGGCGCAGGTAATAGTTGGTGCGCTGCTCTTCCGGAATGGCGGTATTGTCGTAGTAATTGGCCCAGGGCTCGATGCAGGTGTCGATATAGAGCACCCCGGCCTTCTGGCACCAGGCGATGACGGCAAGCGAGTCGACCTCGACCGACAGGTTGATCAGGAGATCGCCCTTCGAGAGATGCTTTGCCAAGACCTTGATGTAGTTCTTCTCAGTGAGCGGCTCGACGATGTAATTGACGCCCTTCTCGATGAAGCGGGCGGCATCTTCCGAATGATCGTGACCGTCGATCACCGTGACGCGGCTCAAGGGCATGTCAAAATGACGCTCGATCAGCGGCATCGTGCACCGGCCGACCGAGCCATAGCCAATCATTACAATGCGGCCCTTGTAGGGGAACTTTGCCATCATATTCCTCATGTTCGTAAAAACGGCGGTCGGTACTGCTGCGTCATTCTGCGCAGCCGGCTTTGCCCCCATGAGTTTCCCCGGGTGACGCCACGAGCGCGGGATTGTCGACCAATTAGCCCCGAACCTCGGCACTTACGGAAAATCGGCCGGACTCGCAAGTGAATTTTAGGGGCCGGCGTGTGCGGTCATTTGTGCAGCCGGTCGAACTCGCCGAGCTCGTGGGCGATGGAGCGTTCGATGAGATCGCGGTAGAGCGGCTCGATGAAATCCGGATTCATTCCTGCGGCCGTGGCGGACGCCCGCACCTTGGCGACCACATCCTCGATCCTGGGCTCGTCGCGCACGGCGTCGCGGCTCGCCTTGATGCGCGCCGCCTCGCCGATGAAGTGCAACCGGTCGGCGAGCAGAGCCACGATCTCGCGGTCGATCGCGTCGATCGCGGCACGCACTTCACCCATGTCGCGGCAGGTCTTGCGGCGGGCGTTCATCGACTCACGCCTGCTTGGCGTCGATGATTGCGCGGCGGACGGCGCGGGTGCGGCTGAAGACGTCGAACAGCTTGTCGCCGTCACCCCAGCGGATGGCGCGCTGCATGGCGGTCAAATCCTCGGTGAAGCGGCCGAGGATCTCCAGCACCGCCTCGCGGTTGTTCAAGAAAATGTCGCGCCACATGGTGGGGTCGGAGGCGGCGATGCGCGTGAAGTCGCGAAAGCCCGTCGCCGAGAACTTGATCACTTCCGACTGGGTCGAGGTTTCAAGTTGCGTTGCCGTGTCGACGATCGTGTAGGCGATGAGGTGCGGCAGATGCGAGGTGATGGCGAGCACCTGGTCGTGATGGCTGGGTTCCATCACCTCGACCATCGAGCCGACGCCGGACCAAAGCGCCTTGACCTTCTCCGTCGCCGCCGGATCGGCGCCGGCAATGGGCGTCACGATCGCCCAGCGGCCCTTGAAGAGTTCGGCAAAGCCGGAACGCGGGCCGGAATGCTCGGTGCCGGCGAGCGGGTGGCCGGGGATGAAATGGACACCTTCCGGCACATGGGGGCCAAGGTCGCGGATGACCGCCTGCTTGACCGAGCCGACATCGCTGAGAATGGCGCCCTTCTTGAGATGCGGGGCAAGGGCGGGGCCGAGATCGGCATAGGCGCCGATCGGCGTCGCCACGATGACGAGGTCGGCTTGCGCAACGGCGCCGGCCAGCGTCTCAAAAACCTGGCCCAGCTTCAGTTCGGCGGCGGCGGCGCGTGCCTCGGCACTGGCATCGAAGATGGCGATCTCGGCGGCTAGTTTCTCCACGGCGATGGCGCGGGCGAGCGACGAGCCGATGAGGCCGATGCCGACGAAGGCGATGCGGTTGAAGAGGGGCTCCGTCATTGCGTCGCGGCTCCCGCCACAAAGTCACCGAGAGCCTGCGCGCAGGCCTTCAAGGCTGCTTCCTCGGCGATGGTGATGCGCAGGCAATCGGCAAGGCCATAGGCGCCCATCTTGCGCACCAGCACACGGCGCGACTTCAGGAACTTCTCGGCGGCGTCCGCATTGAGCTTCGGATCGCTCGGGAAGCGCACCAGCAGGAAGTTGCCGACCGAAGGATAGGGGTGAAGGCCGATGCGCTTCACCTCGTTTGTGAACCAAGGGAGCCAGTAATCGTTATGCGCCTTGGAGCGCTGTACATGATCGGTGTCGGCAAGGCCCGCGACACCGGCAAGCTGCGCCGGCGCCGCGACGTTGAAAACGCCGCGAATGCGATGCAGCACATCCATGATGCTCTTATGGCCGTAAGCCCACCCCAAACGCAAAGCGGCTAGTCCGTAAATTTTGGAGAAGGTCCGCGACATGATGACGTTGTCGTATGCCTTCACCAGCTCCGCACCGTCGGTGTAATCAGGCTTGTCGACATATTCGGCATAGGCCGCGTCGATGACGAGGAGCACGTTCGCGGGCAGCCCTTCGCGCAGACGCCGCATTTCGGACGCCGGAATGTAGCTCCCCGTCGGGTTGTTCGGGTTGGCGACGAAGCAGATCTTCGTCTTCGGCGTCACCGCGGCGAGGAGCGCGTCGACATCGGTGGTGAGGTCTTTTTCCGGCGCCGTCACGGGTGTGGCGCCCACTGATTGCGCGGCGATCGGATAGATGAGAAAGCCGTGGCGCGAATAGAGCACCTCGTCACCGGGCCCCGCATAGGCGCGGGTGATCAGCACCAGGATATCGTCGGAGCCGGTGCCGCAGATGATTTCTTCTTCCTTGCCCCCAACCTCGGCGGCGAGGGCCGCGCGCAAATGATGGCTGGCACCGTCCGGATATCGGTGCAGATCGGCCGCACCCTTCACATAGGCATCCATCGCCTTGGCACTTGCCCCGAGCGCGCTCTCGTTCGAGGACATCTTGTAGATCGGCCCCGAGCCGGGAAGATCGTGCTCGCCCGGCACATAGGCGGCGATGTCGAGAATTCCGGGACGGACGGTGAGGGTCATGATGCTGGCTCCGGGGCGCGTCTATCGCGCTGTCGTTCAGTGACCGGCCGGTTCGTCGGCCAGTTCTTCCTTGGTGAGGGGCTCGGCATAGGAGCCGATGCTGTGCAGCTTCGCGTTCTTGCCGAGATTGGCGGCGACGAGCGCCAGGCGCGGGTCGGTCGCATCGACATAGCCCGCGACCTCGACGAGGTTGAGGTCCGGCCCCAGCTGGTCGCGCCCGCCATGGATGAAGCTGGGCGCGAGGCCCACGGCTTCCAGGGCCTGGCGCAGGGTCGAGCGGCTGACCGGTTCCGGCGCCTCGAGGACGATGAGCGAATGGTCGCGGTCGGTGGGCTCGGTCGGCGTGCGGCCGACGACGAGGGCCTGCAGATCGGGGCTGCGCTGGTTGCCCGGATCACCGAAGGGCAGGCGCGCGATGACATGGGGCAGCTGTGCCGAACCGACCAGGCGGCGCCACCAGGGGCCGGTCTCGTCCTCGCGCGGGAAGGGCAGGACCGCGACGGTGGCCGAGCCATCCATGACGGCGGAGAGGGCGCGGTCGACGCGGCTGAAGGTCAGGATCTTGACCCGGCTGCCGTAATGGTCGCGCGCCACGTCCCAGAAACCCGGCTGGGTGCTGGGGGCATAGACGGCGACGGCAAAGGGACCTTCGACCTGGAGGAGGGCGGAGATCATCTCGCGCCACATGCGGACGATGACCGCCTTGGGCAGCTTGCCCTTGTGGCGGGCGATGAGGCGGCGGAGGATCTTGGCTTCCCGCGACGGGCGGATGAATTTCGCTCCTTCCGCCGGGGAATCGCCACTGACCGGCTGGCGGGCGGCCTTGGCGGCGCCCACGGCGACGGCAAGCTCGGTCCGCGCCATGAGCAGGTCATGGAGCTGGTTGTCGATCGCGTCAATCTGCTGGCGCAATGCCAGCAGCGCTTCACCCGTGCCGTCGGAGCCCTGCATATCCCCCAACTATCCGTGGCCAAACCTTAAAGAAAGCGGGCCGCCCCGCCCGCGGGCAATGGGCGCCCAACCGGCGCCTTTGATAGCCGCCAAGCGCCCGAAAAGCAAAGAAAACCTTGGTTCTCGGCGGGGCTTCCGCGGTGCTGGCAGCTATGCCGGCCGGGCGGTTGACAGGCGGCATCCCGTTGGGTTTCTTGCTGTTTGTCATGGCCTGCCCATTGTCATGGCCTGCCCGCCCCTTTCGGCCCAAAGCAAGCAAAGGAGTGCCCAGATGACCGAGTTCATGTCCGATCTGGCCATCATGGCGGCGATGCTGGTGGGGGCGATCAGCCCGGGGCCGAGTTTTCTGCTGGTGGCGCGCCTCTCGCTGTCGCATTCGCGCGGGGGCGGTCTTGCGGCGGCCCTCGGCATGGGGGTGGGCGGCATGATCCTCGCCACCCTCGCCGTCATCGGGCTGCAGGCAATCTTCATGCAGGTCGGCTGGCTCTATATGCTCTTCAAGATCGGCGGCGGGCTCTATCTGGTCTATCTCGGGATCGGCCTGTGGCGCGGGGCGAAACAGCCGCTGGGTGGCAGCGACCGGGTTCTGGCGCGCGGCGGCCTCACCAAGACCTTCCTGCTATCGCTCGCGACCCAGCTTTCCAACCCGAAGACGGTGATCTTCTATTCAAGCGTCTTTGCAGCCCTGCTGCCGGCGCAGCCCTCGCCCGCGATCACCTGGAGCCTTCCCGTGCTGCTCTTCCTGGTGGAGGGCGGCTGGTACAGCGCGGTGGCGCTCGCCTTCTCGACGCACAAGCCGCGCGCCGCCTATTTGAGCTTCAAGGCGTGGATCGACCGGGCCGCCGGCGCGCTGATGACGGCGCTGGGGCTCCGGCTGATTTTCGCTGGTGCCAAGATCTAGTCAGTGACGGCCCCTCACCCCAACCCCTCTCCCCGGAGGGGCGAGGGGCTTGAAGGAAGAGCGCGATCAGAACCCCCCTCGCCCCGCGATAGCGGGGAGTGGGTCGGGTTGAGGGGTCAGTCGAGCAAACTCCGGAGCGCGCGGTTGGCGACGGCCAGCATGGCGAGTTCCAGCTTGGCGGTCTGGCGCAGGTCGGTGAAGAGCGCTTCGGCGCGGGGGAGCGCCCCGGCGCGTTTGGCCTTCCAGCCTTCGATCGCCTTCTGCCCCGTCTGCGCGAGGTCGTTGGCGAGGACCGCCGAGGTGAGGTCGCGCTGGTGGGTGTTGAGATCGTCGATGATCGCGAACACCGCGAGGCGCTGCCAATGGCTGTCGCCGATGAGCCCCTTCGCCCCCGACCGCAGCCAGTCGATATTGAACTGGTCGCCGACCGCGAAATAAGTCGCCGCCACATCCTCGACCTTGATCTTGGTCTGGGCGGCGATGCGGACGACATCGAGCACCGTCGCCATCGAGCCCAACTGAGAAATGCGGCGGGCGAGCGCTTCCGGAACGCCGGCCGATTGCAGGGCGCCCTGGCGCTTCTGATTGGCCTGAATGTCGGCGCTGGGCAGGATCTTGGGCAGAGCCGCCTCGATCGCGGCAATGCCCGGTGCCGTGCCGGCGATATTGGCGGCGATATCGAGCGGATGCTCGCCATTGCGGAGGAACCACAAGGTCGCCGCTTCCGCGAGGCGGTTGATCTCGATCAGCATCGAGGTCTGGACGCTGGCGGAGACCTTGTTGTCGAGGCCCTGGATCGCTGCCCACATGTCGCGGAGCTTGAAGGCGCCGCGGGTGATCGCGTAGGCGCGAGCAATCGCCGAGGCGCTCTGCCCAGTCTTCTCCTTGGTCACATGGACGAAGGTGGCGCCCATGCGGTTGACGAGTGAGTTGGTGACGACAGTGGAGATGATTTCGCGCCGCAGCCGGTGCTTTGCGATGAGCGGCTTGTAATTCTCCTGCAGCTTCTTCGGGAAATAGGTGACGAGATCGTCGGCGAGCTGCGGGTCGTCTGGAAGATCGGAGGGCAGCAATTCCTCATAGAGCGCCATTTTGGCGTAAGCGAGGAGCACGGCACTTTCCGAGCGGGTGAGGCCGATGCGCTGGGCGAGGCGATGCCGCATGATCTCGTCGTCCGGCAGGTATTCGACCTCGCGGTTGAGCTGGCCGGTGCGCTCAAGCGCGCGCATGAAGCGGCCCTGCTGGTCGAGGAGGGTATAGCTCTGCGCCTCGGCGATGGTGAGCGCCTGGGATTGCAGGTAATTGTCGCGCAGCACCAGGGTGGCCACCTCGTCGGTCATCTCAGCCAGCAGCTTGTCGCGCTGCTTCACCGTGAGGTCGCCGGCCGCTACCGCCTCGTTGATGAGGATCTTGATGT
>CAZUAL010000216.1:0-6954 GCA_964618305.1 uncultured Dongia sp.
TCTGAGCATCCACGAAGGCGATGCGCTGGCCTTCGATTTCGCCTCGCTCGGCGGCGGCCTTCGCCTGGTCGGCAATCTGCCCTACAACATTTCGACGCCGTTGTTGTTCCATCTCGCCGCATATGCGACGTCAGTGCGGGACATGCATTTCATGCTGCAGAAGGAAGTGGTCGACCGCATGGTCGCGGCGCCAGGCATCTCGGACTACGGCCGGCTGTCGGTGATGCTGCAATACCGCTTCGACATGGAGCGGCTGTTCGTCGTCCCGCCGGGCGCGTTCAACCCGGCGCCCAAGGTCGATTCGGCCATCGTGCGCCTGATACCGAAGCCCGTCACCGCGCTGACCGTCCGCGATGAAGTGTTATTCGCGAATCTGGTCCTGGCCGCCTTTGGCCAGCGGCGCAAGATGCTGCGCAACAACCTGCGCGAGTTCTTTGGCGAGGAGGGCCTTGCAGCGGCGGGCATTGCGCCCACCGCGCGTGCCGAGGAACTGGCGGTGGCCGACTACGTCAAACTGGCCAACGTGCTTACTTCTTCGTAGGGCAGGTGTTCATGCCCAGCATGGGGTAGAGCGGGCAGAAGCCGATCAGCCCCGTTCCCAGCGGGATGACGCCGATCCAGGCCCAGGCCGGGCCGCCCATGACCGCCCAGCCGACGAGGGCCAGGCCGACGAGAATGCGCAGGATGCGGTCGATGCCGCCGACGTTCAGTTTCATGTGAGCTCTCCTCTGGCAGGGTGGGGTACGACGGCAGCCATTCCACCATCGATCCCCTGCCTCGGTCTGTGACCAAAGTCACACGAGCGCGAGAGCTAGGCGGCAAGCCGGCGAAGACCGGCAGGATCGAGGATCTCGATCTGCTCCCGGCCCAGCCTGACGAGGCCCTGTTCGGCAAAGCTCTTGAGCAGGCGGCTGATCATCTCGCGCACGCTGCCGAGTTCGTCGGCCAGCTGCTGGTGCGTGGCGTGGACGACCCTGCCCTTGCCGAGCAGCAATCCGGCCAGCCGTTGGTCGAGGCGGCGAAAGGCGACTTCCTCGACCAGTTGCATCAGGTCGGCGATGCGCCCGGAAAAAAGATGAAAGACGAAATCGCGAAAGGCCGGTTCGGCGATCAGTTCATCGAACAGCGGACGGGGCAGCAGGGCCAAGGCGGTGTCCTGCTCGGCGACGCCGCGGGCGTTGTAATCCTCATGGCCCAGGAGACAGCACGAGGTGATGATGCAGGACTCGCCGGGCAGCACGCGATAGAGCGGCAACTCGCGGCCGTTGGCGGCGGTCTTGACGACGCGGATGCTGCCGTCGAGGACGAAGGGAAAGCCGCGGCAGGGCTGATATTCCTCGAACAGCACCGTGGCGGCCGGTACCGAGACATGCTGACTCTGGGATCGGACCCGCTCGCTGAGTGCCGCGGGTACCTGGTCGAGGACTGGATAGAGTTCCTTCAGCCGGTCGGTCATGCCCGCAGGTCCGCGATGACCGGCGCGTGGTCCGACGGCCGTTCACGTTTGCGCGGCGCCTTGTCCACGACGCACGCGGTGCAATCCGGGGCAAGCGCCGGCGAAAGCAGGATGTGATCGATCCGCAGCCCCATGTTCTTCTGCAGGGCCAACATGCGGTAATCCCACCAGGTGAAAATCCTCTCCGGCTGCTCGAAGAGGCGGAAAGCGTCCTGGAAGCCAAGTGCCGTCAGCGCGCGGAAGGCATCGCGTTCCGGCTCGGAACAGAGCACCTGCCCCTGCCACGCCTTGGGATCATGCACGTCGCGGTCCTCGGGCGCGATGTTGTAGTCGCCGGCGACGCCGAGCAGCGCCAGCCGCGGCTGCCGTTGCAGTTCTTCAGCCAGCCAGCGCTTGAGCGCGCCCAGCCACTTCAGCTTGTACTCGTACTTGTCCGAACCGACCGCCTGCCCGTTCGGTACGTAGGCGCAGACGATGCGCAGATCGCCGATGGTCGCGGCGATGACCCGCGCCTGCGGATCGTCCAGATCGGGAATGCCTCTTTGGATGTCGCCGACATCGCTTCGCGCCAGAATCGCGACGCCGTTGTAGGTCTTCTGGCCATGATGAACGGCCCGATAGCCGGCGGCCTCGATCTCGGCGAAAGGAAAGGCCTTGTCCTCGAGTTTCGTCTCCTGGAGGCAGAGGACGTCGGGTGCCTGCGCGGCCAGCCAGTCGAGGACATGCGGCAGACGCACCTTGAGCGAGTTGACGTTCCAGGTCGCGATCTTCAACGGCTGTTCACCAAGTACAAGTCGCGCAATTCTACGTGTCTTTTTTGCCTCCGGCAGAATGCATCATATTGCCCATACGGCGCGTCTGGAACGCCCAACTATCACAGGTTTGCTGGCGCCGCGCCGAACGGGTGCGCAAGCTCTTGGATTTTTTGTGCACTGGCGTGATGACTTGCGCACTTCGCCGATAGCAGCGACAGCTCTCCCTCGTCTAGCATGCGAACTGTTCCATGCATTGATCGGGAGTGCCCCATGAATACGCCGGAACAGATCGTCCAAGGATTCAGCGCGATTGCGCTGGTGCCCGCATTCGAGGATGAGAGCTTCCCGTCTTGCGGCTGGATTCCCCGATGCCTCGTCGAGCCGGTGTTCAGGAATGACTACCGTCTTCGCGTTGTGCCGCCGAGCTTTGCCAAGTCCATCGGGAGCGCCAAATGATTGATTTCACCCTGACCGAAGAGCAACGGATACTGGTAGAAACCGTCCGCAAGTTCGCGATCAACGACATTCGACCTGTTGTCGCCGATTTGGACCGTGCAAGGGATCCGAATGACCCGTTTCCCGCGACGTTGGTCGAGAAAGGAATGCGGCTGGGGTTTGGCAACTTGCTGGTGCCGACCAGGTACGGAGGATATGGTGGCGGTTTGCTGGATTACGCGCTTGCCGCCGAAGAGCTTGGTTATGGCGATGCCGGGGTGGCCGACATATTCTGGGTCACCATGTCACTATCCCGCCTGATCGACATCGGCGGCAGTGAGGCCCAGAAAGAAAAATGGTTCACGGCGATGAGCAATGACGAGGGTCCATTTATTCTCGCCGGCGCGATGACCGAACCTTCCGGAGGCACGGAGATCTTTTGTCCTCAGCCGAATCCAAAGTTCGGGGTGCGCACGACCGCCGTGAAAGATGGCGATCACTACGTGCTTAATGGCACTAAGACCTTTATCACCAACGCTGGAGTAGCGAAGCTCTACATCGCGCTAGCCCGCACGGACAAGGAAGCCTCGAACATGGGCGGCTGCAGTATTTTTCTTGTCCCGGAGGGGACGCCCGGACTGTCGTTCGGCAAGGTGATCGACAAGATGGGGCATCGGCTATCAGTCGTGCGAGAAATCGTCTTCGAAGATGTTAGGTTGCCAAGCGAGTCTCTGCTTGGTGCGGAAGGGGATGGCTTCAAGATTCTGCTCCAATGCTACGAAGGCAACGGCGTCGCCGCGGGCGCCAGCGCAATAGGATTGGCGCGCGCGGCCTACGACGCGGCGTTCGCGTACTCACAAGAACGAACCGTCTGGGGCCAGCCGATCGTAGAGTATGAATCGGTCGCCGCGAAGCTGGTCGACATGCGCATGAAGATCGAGGCTGCGCGCGCGTTGGTCTGGAAGATGGCTTGGGCAGCCGATCATCCGGATATCGGTCAGGGCCTGAGTAAGCTGGGCGCCATGGCCAAGGTATTTCCCACCGGGCTTGTCCGCGAGATTACCGTTCACGCGATGGAGATCTTTGGCGGATATGGTTACACCACGGAGTATCCCGTCGAAAAATATGTGCGCGACGCGCTGCTCTTTCCGATTTACGATGGCACGAATGATGTTCTAAGGCGCTTTATCGGATGGCGTTTGGGCGAAGTTCCGTCAACTGCCTATTAGTCCGCGGTCCATTGTTGGTTTGGCGGGGCTACGGTTGTTTTCATTAATCGCATAGAGGGCATGTTCAAATGGTTTCGATGAGGGACGCGAAAACCGGCCAGGAAATGCTGGACGCTTGGCAGGAATTGGTGGGGAACGGCGATATCGAGGACATCAAGCAGGTATTCAATGTCTATGCGGAGAAGATGCCCGATATCCTAAGAAATTTCACGAACCAGCCCTTGCTGGAGTCCTTGGAGCGAAAGGTGCTTGACCCCAAGACTAGGGAGCTCGTTCTGGTCGGCATGCTTGCGGCGATGCAATGCGGTCCCGGCCTGATTTTCCATATCCAAGGCGCGGTCCATGAGGGCGCTACCGAGGCGGAGATCATGGAGGTCATCTATTTGTCATGTTACGAGCAAGGCAAGGTGCACAGCGCCCTGCTAGGACAAGGAGTGGCCGAGGGGTTGCGGCGAGCCGCCGCGATGAAGAGGTCCGGCTAGCGCGGGCGGCATGAAACTGACGGAAACGCTATTCCGGCTTGTCCGAGCTGGCGATGTCTGCACGTCGCAGCGTCGCCGACGGAGTCTCGCCGAACAAGCGTTTGTACGCCGCTGCAAACTCGCCCAAGTGAACGAAACCCCAGCGCACCGCCACGGCGGTGACACGTTCGCCCGGCTTCGCGGTCAGCAAGTCTTGACGAACGCGCCGTAGCCGAACCAACTTGAGATGGGCCATCGGGCTGGTCTGGCGGAAGCGCCGGAATCCCGCGTAAAGGGCGCGGGTACTCACGTTGGTATGGTTGGCCAACTCGACGATAGTGATTGGCCGATCGGCATGGTCGTCGATATACTCTTCCGCAAGCTTGACATGGCGCGGCGCGATTCGCGGTACCGGTTGCCGCAAGGCTGCGTCGAAGTTGTTGGGCTGGCACATGAGCAAGGTGGTGACCATCATCTGCGCCGCCAGCACCTGGAAAAGGGGCGAGGCGAACCGGTGTCCGCCTTCCTGATCGAGGCCGTCGAGCAGGAAGGTTATCAGGCGCAGCCAATCTCGGCCGCCACCTTCGGTAAGACGCATCCCTAGTTGAAACTCTATCGGGGCATTCAACTCGCGCCCGAGGTGCTGGACGCAGTGATCTTCGATAAGCATCCGCGGAATGCGGACGACAATCTGATCACAACCTTCCCGTAGGCGTGCCTTCAGCGGTAGTCCCGGCGTAAGCACCGTGGCAATACGAGTATCTGAACCAATCGAACTATTGCCGCACGATACCTCTGCCTCGCCCGTCAACTGCATTTGCACAAGCAGGAAATCCTCAAGATGATCGGGATCAACTAACACGTCGGCACCATGCCGCAATCGGTTGATGGTGACGGCGCCGAGTGGGGCTTGATAGACGTGCGCATCGATTTTCTGGTTCCGGCCAGCGATCCGCAGTTCATGGGGGCAGAATAGTCGCGACACAAGTTCGCGTGTCTGATCGAGATCGCCTGACTCGAACAACGGGTACGCGGTTAGTGTCGAAACCTTTAACGAACTCCACTGGGCAAGCAGGTCCATGAGCGGTCTCCCGGTGACGCTGATGACTTGGGTCAGTAGAACGTCATGAGGGCATCGGTCCCCGGCAACCCCTCGAGTCAAGCGTCCAGCTGCCAGGTCGCGATCTTCATGGCTGTCCATGATACCGGACGCCCTCTATAATCGACCCGCGTTGTTCGGACAATACGCAGGGAGAATGCTCATGGGCCAAGGTTCGGATCGTCGCCAATTCTGGCGGGCCGCCTTTCGATCGCCGGTGCAACTGGTCGATGCCGCGGGCGTCTGGTCGGCAGAACTCGTCGATATCTCGCTGAAGGGCGCGCTGGTCAAGCTGCCGCCACAATGGCCCGGCGTCGTCGATGCCACCTGTCAGATCAAGCTCAAGCTCTCGGATGTCGCGGTGATCATCATGCACGCCGTGGTGGCTCATATCGAGGGGCGTCGCGTCGGCCTGCGCTGCACCACCATGGATGTCGACAGCATCACCCACCTGCGTCAGCTGGTGGCACTCAATGCCGGCGATCCGGCCCTGCTGGAGCGTGAACTGTCGGTGCTGCTGACCGACTGATCAGCGCCCGGCGGTGCCTTTGGGGTAGCCCGCCGCGTCGAGCAGCCCATCCCACGTCGACGTCAGATAGCCCTTCGCCGACTTGTTGCCGACCTGGATCACCGGCACGACCAGGTCGCCTTCGCCGACCAGGGCGCGCAAGGCCTTCATGTCCTCCTCGGTGGCGATCGTCTTGTCGGTAAAGGGCACGCCTCGCCGCGTCAGATGATCGCGTCCTTGCTGGCAGGCTTCGCCACAATTCGTCTGCGTGTAGAGCGTGACCGGATAGTCCGCCACGGCCTTGCGCAGTGTGTAGGAAGCGGTCTGGTCGACGCCGAGCATGACCGATCGCTTTTGCTCGACCTTGGCCGCCGCGCCGGGCGCGGGGGGGCGGTCCGTGTAGTGGACCTTGCCTTCCTTGTCGACCCAGCGATAGGTCGTCTGGGCGGCGGCGGTCGCGGCCACCAGCAGCAGTGCGATCGCGAGCGTCGTCTTCATCCGCGGTCTCCCGGTCAGGCGTCGATCATGCCATTATGCCGCAAGAGCGCGTCGACCTTGGGTTCGCGACCGCGGAAAGCCTGGAACGATTCCATGGCCGGCCGCGAGCCACCCACCGCCAGGATCTCGCGCCAGAAGCGCGCGCCCGTCTCGGCGTCGAGCGTGCTGCCGCCGATCATGCCGTTGGCGCTGCCGGCCTCCTCGAAGGCGGAATAGGCGTCGGCCGAAAGTACCTCGGCCCACTTGTAGCTGTAGTAGCCCGCCGCATAGCCGCCGCCGAAAATGTGGGCGAAGCTCTGCGGGAAGCGGTTCCATTGCGGCGGAAAGACGACGGCAACTTCCTGGCGCACATCGTGGATGACATCCTGCACGGTGCGCGTGCCGGCCGGGTCGAATTCCGTATGCAGCAGCAGGTCGAACAGCGCGAACTCGATCTGCCGCAGCGTCTGCATGCCGCTCTGGAAGTTCTTGGCCGCGATCATCTTGTCGTAGAGCACGCGCGGCAGCGGTTTG
>CAZUAL010000217.1:0-5654 GCA_964618305.1 uncultured Dongia sp.
CGACCGCACCATCGACAGCCACATCAAGCGGCTGCGCAAGAAGTTCAAGGCGGTCATCGGCGAATTCAATCATATCGAGACTCTTTATGGCGTCGGCTATCGCTACAAAGAGAGCTGATATGGCGGCGCCACGATCCGAACGATGAGCGAAGCTTCGCGCAGCGACGAGATCGAGCGTTGGCGCCTGCCGCTTTCGTCGCAGGGCAGAAAGGGATTCCTGTCTCGGCAAAAGGCGGATGCTTTGCCTCGCCGTGTCGAGCCTGAATTGCGCGCCACGCAGCCGAAGGAGAAAGCTCGGCACGAACCACCACCGACGCGGCCGGTGAAGGAGCGCACCAAGCGCCTGCCTGCCTCGCGTCGCTCGCTGTGGCAATCACCGCTGACGCGGCGCATTCTGGTGCTCAACATCCTGGCGCTCCTGGTGCCGGTCCTGGGTCTTCTCTATCTGCCGACCTATCGCGACAGCCTGCTGCAGTCCGAGCTTGAACTGCTGAAGACGGAAGGCTCCCTTTTTTCCGGCGCTCTTGCCGCGAGTGGCGTTGCCACGAGTCCGCTCGGCGACGAGAAGCTGGTGCCGGAGACTTCCCGGCAGACGATCCGCCGGCTGGTCGATGTGTCGAAGACCCGTGCGCGGCTCTTCACGCCCGACGGCGTGCTCATTGCCGATTCCTTCCTGCTTTCAGGGCCCGGCGGTATCGTCACCATCACGCCGCTGCCGCCACTCGATCCCAACGAGAGCACAGTCTGGAAATGGATCGCGGGAGCTTACGATTGGGTGTTCGACCGGTTGCCTAACAGCCGCATCCTGAAGCCCTATCAGGAAGCGGCGGTGCAGAATGCCTCGGACTATGACGAGGTGGTGAAGGCGATGAGTGGCGAGGCCGCCACCAATGTGCGCGATGCGGGGAAGGGCAAGATGATCCTCTCCGCCGCCGTGCCGGTGCAGCGCTATCGTCAGGTTCTCGGCGCCCTGCTGCTGACCAAGCCCGGCGACGATATCGAAGCGACCCTGCGCGATACGCGCCTCACCATTCTCGGCGTCTCCGGCATCGCGCTCGGTGTTACCGTGCTGCTTTCGCTTTATCTTGCCAGCACCATTGCGCTACCCATCCATCGCCTGGCCGATGCCGCCGACCGGGTGCGGCGCGATAAGGGGCGGCAGAAGACAATCCCCGATCTGTCGTTCCGCGGCGACGAGATCGGCGATCTTTCCGGCGCCCTGCGCGACATGACCGAGGCCCAATGGCGGCGCATGGATGCGATCGAAGGATTTGCCGCCGACGTCGCGCACGAGATCAAGAATCCGCTGACATCATTGCGCAGCGCCGTCGAGACGGTGGCGCGGGTTGAAGATCCGCAGCAGCAGAAGAAGCTGATGGGCATCATCCTCGATGACGTGCAGCGTCTCGACCGGCTGATCACGGATATTTCCGATGCCTCGCGCATCGATGCCGAAATGTCCCGCGCCGAATCCCAGCTGGTCAGCCTGCGCGATCTGGTCATGGCGGTGGCCGACATCCATACGGCAACGGGACGCGATTCAGCCCCGGTTATCGAAACGCGCCTGCCGGACGGCGATCCGCTGATGGTGCTGGGTACCGAAGGGCGCCTGGGGCAGGTCGTGCGCAATCTTGTCTCCAACGCTATTTCCTTCAGCCCACCCAAGGGCACGATCCAGCTCACTGCACAGCGCCTGGGGCGGCAGATCATTCTCACGGTCGATGACGAGGGGCCGGGCATTCCTCCGGACAAACTCGGCGCCATTTTCGAGCGCTTCTATTCGGAGCGACCGAAGGGCGAGAAGTTCGGCACGCATTCGGGCCTCGGCCTTTCGATTTCGAAGCAGATCGTCGAAGCCTATGGCGGCAACATCAAAGCGGAAAACCGCCAGGATACCGATGGCCGCATCGTGGGTGCCCGCTTCATTGTCACCCTGCCGATGGCGTGACGTCGCATGACCACGCAATCCATCCGCATCGATGGCGTCGGCGTGGCAATCGACGGGAAAGCCGTGCTGCTGCGGGGGCCCTCGGGGAGCGGTCGCTCCGATCTTGCCCTGCGTCTCATTGACGAAGGCGCCGAGCTTGTCAGCGACGAGCAGGTTGAATTGCGGCGCGAAGGCGACGCGATCTTAATCGTCATGCCGCCGGTGATGCCGGCCCACCTTGTCGGACGCATTGAGGCGCGCGGCCTTGGGCTGGTGCCGGTGCCGCATGTGGCTGGCCCGGTCCCTCTCGCCTGGGTGGTCGACATGGCGGAGACGCGGGAGATCGACAGGATGCCGCCATCGGAAGAGGCAACTTATCTGGGGCTTGCCGTGCCGCTGCTGCGGATCGATCCGGCCAAGCCGTCGGCGACGGCCAAGCTGCGCCTTGCGGTGCGCTGCGGCCCCGGCAATATTCTTGGCAGGGATTAAGGAAAGCAGGGATTGAGGAAAGCTGAAGATCTCATGCCACAGCAGAAGATTGCCACCGACAAGAGCAAGAAGGCAGAGACCGACCCGGCAGCGGAGCGGCGGCGCGTCGTCCTGGTGACGGGCCTTGCCGGCGCCGGCCGGTCGACCGCGCTCAAGTGCCTTGAAGATATCGGCTACGAGGCTGTCGACAACATGCCGCTCGACTTGTTGCCGCATCTCTTTGCCGGCCTGGTGCAGGCAAGCCTTCCGGCGATGGAAAAACCGATCGTGCTCGGGATCGATTCCCGCACGACGGGCTTTTCCAGCAGTGGCTTCATCGGCCTTGTACGGCAATTGCGCGAAGACCAACGCTTTCGCGTGAGCCTTGTATTCCTCGATTGCGATGACGAAGTACTGCAGCGGCGCTTCACCGAAACGCGGCGCCGCCATCCGCTGGCGCTCGACCGGCCGGTCGTCGACGGCATCCAGCAGGAACGGCAGGTAATGCAGCCGGTGCGGGGCGAGGCCGATCTCGTTCTCGATACATCGGAAACCGCGATCGGCGATCTGAAGACCGTGCTTTCCGGGCATTTCAGCCTGGCGGTGCGGCCCGATCTCGCCATCACGATCCTGTCCTTCTCCTATAAACAGGGCTTGCCGCGCGAGGCCGACCTCGTCTTCGATGCTCGGTTTCTCGAAAATCCTCATTATAATCCAACACTTAGACCACTTACTGGCGAGGACGCCGCGGTTGGCCAGGCGATCGAAGCCGACCCAGCTTTCCCAGGTTTCTTTGCGGCGCTGACTTCCTTATTGTGGCCGCTCTTGCCCGGCTATGAAGGCGAAGGAAAGAGCTATCTGACCATCGCCATCGGCTGCACCGGGGGGCGGCACCGTTCCGTCTTCGTGGCTGGCAAGCTGTCGCAGTGGCTCAAGGATCGCGGCCGGGCCGTGACATTGCGCCATCGCGATGTGAGACGAGCCGCGGGTTGAGCGAGAGCCGGGCACGCGGAGGTAGAGACTTTGGGGGTATGCGTGGCGCAAACTGAAGTAATTGGGATCGTTCTGGTAACGCACGGGAATCTGGCTGCCGAGTTCTTGGCCGCCCTTGAGCATGTGGTCGGCAGGCAGAGTGCGACGGCAGCGATTTGCATCGGTCCTGAAGACGATATGGAAGTCAGGCGCCGCGAAATTCTCGATGCGGTCGCCAAGTGCGATCAGGGGAAGGGTGTCGTACTCCTCACCGACATGTTCGGGGGCACGCCGTCGAACCTGGCGATCTCCACCCTGGATAAGGCGAAAGTCGAAGTCGTGGCCGGCGTCAATCTCCCGATGCTGATCAAGCTGGCAAGCGTGCGCGGCACCTTGCCGCTCGAAGGTGCCGTGACGGCGGCGCAAGAAGCTGGGCGCAAGTACATCAACGTCGCCTCGCAGCTTCTCAAGGCCAGCGAGTGCTAGGGGAGGCGGGGATGTCCGGAACCGATATGATCAGCGTCCGCGCCCAGATCGCCAACCAGAAGGGATTGCATGCCCGCGCCGCTGCCAAGTTCGTCAAGACGGCGGGTGGCTTCGACGCGGATGTTCGCGTCTCCAAGGGTGAAATGGATGTCAGCGGCGGCTCGATCATGGGGCTGATGATGCTGGCCGCCAGCATCGGCACGGAACTGGAAATCCGCGCTCGTGGCGCCGAGGCGCAGGCCGTCGTCGACGCCCTGGTCGACCTCATCAAGCGCAAGTTCGATGAAGAGTGAGGCGAAACCGTCTCGCCGCTCATTGAAGGCTGCCAAAGACAAACCGGCTGCCACACGTGAACTCATGCTCGAAGGTCTTGGCGTTTCCGCCGGCATCGCCATCGGTGAGGCGCATGTCGTCGAGATCGGCGTCATCAACGTTCCTGATTATGAGATCGAAGCGAACGCGGTGGAGGCGGAACTCGAACGCTTCCGCGAGGCGCAGGCGAAGTCCGAAAGCCAGCTCCGCAAGCTGAAGAAGAAGAGCGCCGAGCTACATGGCGCGGCGGCGGAAGAACTTGAGTTCCTTCTCGACGCGCATCTGCAGATGCTTTCAGGCTCTCGCGTCGTGCGTGGCGTTGAAAAGCGCATCGCCGAGACACGGCAGAATGCCGAGGCCGCGGTCCAGGCGGAGATCGGCGCCGTGGCGCACGAATTCGAACAGCTCAACGATGCCTATTTGGCGGCGCGTGCCAAGGATGTGCGCGAAGTGGGCGACCGGCTGCTGCGCAACCTGACCAAGACGCCGTTCGAAGCTTTCAAGCATTTGCCGGAAGGTGCCGTCGTCATCGCCGAGGAACTGACGCCGGCCGATACGGCGCTGCTCGATCCCAAGCGTATCCATGCCTTCGCGACCGAATTGGGTGGCGCGGAAAGCCATACCGCGATCATGGCGCGATCGCTGGCTCTCCCGGCGGTTTTGGGTCTTGCTGGTCTTTCGAAGGCGGTGAAGACTGGCGATACGATCATTGTCGACGGTGCCGGCGGACGGATCTTCGTCAATCCGACGCCGGCGCGGCTGGAGGAGTTCGATCGCCGTCAGACCGAGCTGGAAAAGACGGAGCGCATTCTGGCGCGGCTCAAGAAGCTGCCCGCCGTCACCCGCGACGGCCAGCGCGTCGGCATGCTGGTCAATCTGGAATTGCCGCGCGAGCTCGATATGGCGCTCACTGCCGGCGCCGAAGGTGTCGGGCTGCTGCGCTCGGAATTCCTCTATATGAACCGCGTCGACCTGCCGACCGAGGATGAGCAGGTCGAAGCCTACCGTGCCATCGTCGAAGGCATGGAAGGCAAGCCGGTGACGATCCGCACGCTCGATGTCGGCGGCGACAAGCTGGCGCCCTCCTTGCGCGAGCGGATCGGTGAAGCCGCAAATCCGGCGCTGGGTCTGCGCGCCATCCGGCTAGGCCTGCAAGAGCGCGGCCTGCTCGAGACGCAGCTTGCGGCCATCCTGCGCGCCAGCGCCTTCGGGCCGACCCGCATCCTGTTGCCGATGATCTCGTCCTTGAGCGAGGTCAAGCAGGTGCGGGACATGCTGCAGCATGTCGCCAAGAAGCTGAAGCGGCGCAACGTCAAGATGGCCGACCCCTTGCCGCCGGTTGGCGTGATGATCGAAGTGCCGGGGGCGGCACTTTCGGCCGATGCGCTGGCGCAGGTCTCCGACTTCTTCGCCATCGGCTCCAACGATCTCACGCAATA
Source organism: uncultured Dongia sp. (assembly GCA_964618305.1). Lineage (GTDB taxonomy): Bacteria > Pseudomonadota > Alphaproteobacteria > Dongiales > Dongiaceae > Dongia. The sequence continues at coordinate 5,605 of CAZUAL010000217.1, forward strand.
CACGCTGGCGATCGACCGCGGTGAGGAGCAGGTGGCGCATCTTTATAACC
>CAZUAL010000217.1:5664-6892 GCA_964618305.1 uncultured Dongia sp.
CCCGATTACACGACAATGCTGGCCATGGTTACAAACCCGCTGCATCCGGCCGTCCTGCGCCTAATCCAGTTTGCAACCGAAGCGGCCTTGCGCGCGCGCATACCGGTGAGTGTCTGCGGCGAGATCGCGGGCGACCCGAAGTTCGCACCCCTGCTCTTGGGGCTCGGCATCCAGGATCTGTCCATGGCGCCGGTCAACCTGCCGCGAGTCAAGCAGCGCATCCGCAATATCGACTATCTCGCGGCAACACGCTGCGCCCGCCTCATCATGGATCAATGGGATGCGGGTCGAATTGCCATGCTGCTCGACGATTTCAACGCGCTGGCCGTCTAAAGGCACCGGCGTCGATGGGGCGCTTCCTGAAATGGACCGGCGGCATCATCTGCGGCGTGGGCCTTCTCTATCTTCTCGCGGCTCTGTTGCTGGGGCTTGTGCCGGGTCAGGCCCGGAAGCCGGCGGGGCCGCTCACCTATCAATTCTACGCTTGCGACAATGGCGTTCATGTCGATCTGGTCCTGCCGGCGGCAGGGGAGGGGCGCGACTGGTTCAGCATCTTTCCGCCGCAGGATTTCGCCGGTGATGTCGCTGGCGCCAGCCATGTCACCCTCGGCTGGGGAGCCAGAAGTTTCTATGCGCAGACCAAGGAATGGACGGATATCCGTCCGGGCCCGGTCTTCCTCGCCCTGTTCTGGCTCGATAGTGCCGTCCTGCATGTGAGCTATGCCGGAGATCCCGCGGGGCGGGAGAATTGCCGGGCCGTTGCCACGGATGCCGCGGGCCGCGATGCGCTCTTCGCCCATATCGACGCCACGCTCGGCGGAAAGGCGGTGCGGGAATCGCTGCCGGGCTATGGGCCGCAGGATGCCTTCTATCGCGCCACCGGACGCTACTCGCTGTTCCGGACCTGCAACATCTGGACCCTGGAGGGGCTCCGGGCGACTGGCCAAGGAATGGCGTTGTGGGCGCCATTTTCTTTCCAGATCATGGGATTACTCAACCTCGACTAGGCGGCATTACCCATTTCGCATCAATTATTTGGCGGCATCAAACCAGGGCTTGCCGGGGCCGGGCCAGCCTGCTATACGGCGCCACATAAACAAATCCTTATCTGATGGAGAAGCGCACATGGCCGCCGCCAACGACTACAAAGTCAAAGACATCAGCCTCGCCGAATGGGGCCGCAAGGAAATCGCCATCGCCGAGACCGAGATGCCCGGCCTGATGGCGA
>CAZUAL010000218.1:0-6887 GCA_964618305.1 uncultured Dongia sp.
CCCCATGGCGACCCGCTGGCGTTGCCCGCCGGACAGCTGCTTTGGTTTGCGGTCGATCAGTTCGACGATGTCGAGCATACGGGCGGCCTCGTCGACCCGCGCCTTGATCTCGGCCTTCGGATAGCGCTTCAGCCGCAGCCCGAAAGACATGTTCTCCGCAACCGTCATGTGCGGATACAGGGCGTAGTTCTGGAACACCATCGCGATGTCGCGATCCTTCGGCGGGACGTCGTTGACGACGTCTCCACCGATCAGGATGTCGCCGCCGGAAATGTCTTCCAGGCCCGCAATCATCCGCAGCGTGGTCGACTTGCCGCACCCTGACGGGCCGACAAGAACCACGAACTCATGGTCGGCGATATCGAGATCGATACCGCGCACCGCTTCGACGTCGTCGTAACGCTTGACGATCTTTCGCAGACTTACTTCGGCCATGAGTTCCTCAACCCTTTGTCGCACCGGCCGTCAGACCGGCGATATAGTAGTCCATCAGGAACGCGTAGATGATCAGCGGCGGAGCCGCGCCGAGCAGGGCACCTGTCATGATTTGCCCCCAATTGAAGACGTCGCCCTTGATCAGGGTCGTGATGATGCCGGCGGGCAAGACGAGTTGGTCGACCGACGTGGTGAAAACCATGGGATACAGGAATTGCGCCCACGACACCGTGAAGGCAAAGATGGTGGCCGCGATCAGGCCGGGCAGGGCGACCGGAATGAAGATACGCGTGAGAGTCTGGATCCATGACGCGCCGTCAATGATGGCGGCTTCGTCGAGCTCCTTGGGAATGGACGCGAAATAGCCGATCATGATCCAGGTGCAGAATGGCACCGTAAGGGTTGGATAGATGAACAGCAGCACGTACCAGCGGTTGATCAGCTGGATACCGGTCCAGTCGCCGATGACGGCGAACATCTTGAAGAGCGGGATGAACAGCAGGCTGTCGGGAATCAGATAGGTCAGGAAGACGCCGGTGGCGAGCGTGGCCGAGCCCCAGAACTTCATCCGCGCGAGCGCAAAGGCCGCCGGCACGCTGATCAGCATGGTGATGGTGACGACGAAGATCGACACCATCGCCGAATTGAGGAAGAACCGCAGATATTGGCTGGAGCCAAGCAGCGCGGCGTAATTTTCCAGGGTCGGATGGAATACCCACCAAGGATTGGTCGCTGCCGAGATCTCCGCGCTGCCCTTGAGCGAGGTGATCAGCATGTAGATCGGTGGAACCAGCGAGAAGATCGCGAACAGGAACAGGAAGAAATACGACCAGCGAAGCGCCCAGGCGCGGTCGCGGCTCATGCTGCCATACTTGACCTGACGCCGTGGGCCGGCCTTGTCGATTGCCATCGTGCTCATCAGGCTTCATTCCCCCGTTTGTTCACGTCGCGCAGGATGAAGATCGCAGCGACGGCAAGGATCGGCACCATGAACAACGAGACGCTGGCGCCGAGCGGAATGTCGCTGCCCTCGATGCCGACACGGAACGCCCAGGTCGCGAAGATGTGGGTTTGATCGAGCGGGCCGCCCGCCGTCAGGATGCGGACGATGTCGAAGTTCGCAAACGTGACGATCAGGGAGAACAGGGTGGTGATGGCGATGATGTTGCGCATCATCGGCAGCGTTACATACCAGATGCGCTGCCACCAGTTGGCGCCGTCGATCGCGGCGGCCTCGTAAAGCTGCTCCGGCACGGATTTCAGCGCCGCCAGATACATGATCATGAAGAACGGCGCTCCGTACCAGACGTTGACGAGAATGACGGAGAAACGCGCCCAGCTTGCGTCTCCCGTCCAGGGAATGGGCCCGATCCCGAACGCCGACAGCGTGTAGTTGAATGCGCTATAGGAGGGATCGAACAGCCAGAGCCACGCCAGCGTGCTCATGGCGGGCGGAATCACCCAGGGCACGAGCAGCATGCCGCGCCACTTGCGCTGTCCTTTCGCCGGCACGTTGTGGCCGAAATGGGCCACGATGAAGCCGATCACGGCTTTGAAGAAGACCGCCGACAGGGCGAAGATGCAGGATTGCTTGGCGACCAGCCAGAATGTGTCGCGCTTGAACAGGAATTCGAAATTGCCGAGCCCGACGAAACGCTGCATCGACTTGTTCAGCGTGGCCAGGTGCACGGAGTAGAGCGCGGGATAGAGTACGAGGAGCACGATCAGCAGGATCAGCGGCAGCGTCATGAAAAACGCCATCGTCGACTTGCGCTTCAGCGCATTGCGCAGGCTGGAGCGCTTGCGCGCCCCGGTAGCGATGCGGCTTTGCTCCATTGCGACGTCGGCCATGCAGGCAATCCTCGTGACTTAGGCCGCCGGGGCGGCGAGGTCGGCCCCGGATCGGCGCCAGTTGGCGATCGGTGCGGCGGGCGGGGTGACGATCGAACCGCCCGCCGTCGGACTGTCGAGTTCAACTCCGCATGAAGCCTTCGCACTCGCCTTCGGCCCAGGCCAGCGTCTTCTCCATCGCCTCGCCCTGGGCATAGCGCAGACACATCTTGGTCAGCGTGGCCTGGAAATAGATCTGCTGCGCGATCTTCGGGGGCGCCGGAGAGGCGGCGATCGACAGGGTCTGGTGGTTGTACGGATTGGGATAGCTGTAGAGCGTGCCTTTCGGCGGGCCTTCTTCCGCCCACACCTTCAACGTCGTGAGTTTTTCGAACGCCGGCAGATCGTAGCCGCCGCTCGCGACGACCATTTTCTCGATAGCCGCCGGCTGCGAGAGGTGGGTGAGCAAGCTCTTGGCGGCATCCTTGTTCTTGGAGAAGCTCCAGACGGACCAGAAGAACGGCAGGAACGGCGCAAATCGCCCCTTCGGCCCCTTGGGGAATCCGTGGGTCCAGCACTGCTCGGCGATTTGCGGAGCATCGCGCCTGGCGACTGCCCAGGCGCTCGGCGGATTCATGATCAGTGCGCCCTTGCCGGCGACCAGCCATTTGTTGTTCGACGCGTCATCCCACGCCGCGACATCCGGCGGCAGGAAGGCAATCAGCTTCTTGTAGTAGTCGAGCGCCTGGCGCACCTCGTCCGTCTTGACCGTGAGGTCGCCCTTGGCGTTGACCAGGTGGGCGCCAAAGGACTGGAAGATTGCCCCGGCAGTGTCCACGCTGTCGGAGGTTTCGCCGAGTCCGATGCCGAAGGGGACACCGCCCTTTTGGCAGGCTTCCGCGGCCTTGAGGAAGGTATCGAGGGTCCAATCGTCGGCCTTCGGAGGCGACCCGGCGGGATACATTTCCTGGACGTCGATGTTGGCAAACTTCTTCATCAGGTCGATGCGCGAGCAGGGCCCCTTGATTTGGCTGCCGACACAGGCGGGGACGCCGAGCCATTTTCCGTTCGCCTGGCCGAGATATTTCACCGTGCCGTTGACTTCGCCATTCTGCTTGATCAGCGGATCCATGACGTCGTTTACGGGTTCGATCAATTCCGCGTTGGCGTGCGGCCACCACGTCGGCATCTGGAAGATGTCGTGTCCGGACTTTGCCTGCGCTTCGGCGGCAATGGTCAGGATGTTCTTGTTGCCCTGGCTCGTGATGTAGTCGATGGAAAGATCGACTTTCTCCTTTGCGGCCCATTCATTGCAGAGATCGGTGGAGGCCTTGTTGGCGCCGGGAACCCAATGGTCCCAGAAAGCGATCGAGAGTTTGCCTGCGGCATGAGCGCCGCGGATGTAGGGGGCGGCGATCATCGCGGCCGAGGTCATCGCGGTGGCAGCAACGAATTGTCGGCGAGAGAGTTTCTTCCGGGACATGGCGTTTCCTCTTTGCTGTGCCAAATTCTTGCTTTTTGTCTTGCTCCTTCTTGCGCCCGGCGTCGCGCGCCGGATGCGTCAGCGGAGTTTTTTGGTGCCGGATCAGAGCAGAATTGTTTGACCCTGTCGAGAAAACAGCTCGGCGCCTCCTCGAACTAACGTCGTGCACGAGTCAGCGTCACGGCGTCGCGGCGACATGCGGTCGTGCCGGGCCAGACAGATTATTGCATTGCACACCCATCTGAATGATCCACAACCATGGCGGACATCGCGCGCTTTGCGATCCACCCCTGCGTTCGTGCGACAAGTGTAACTCTTTCGCCGCACACACGTTTCCATGGGAGGAGCGGAGTTGCGCAACGGTGGACGAATTTGCTGCAATAGCGATAATCTCGGACATTGCGCAGATTCTCGCCGCACGGGCTCGGCCTGTTACCCATCTCTGAATCGATCGAGGAGACCCAGCAATGATCAGTCCTGAACCGATCGCGCGAACGCAGTCGCGATTGCGTTTCGTTGTCGGAGCAGTCGCCGTACTGGCCGTGGGCGTCGTGGCGCTTGGCCTGCCGCAGACGATGCAGGCACAGGGGCTGGTGGAGGGCGTGCAGAAGGGCGCGCGCGAGGGCAACAAGGCCGCCGGCCCGATCGGGGGCGTGCTCGGCGGTGCGATCGGCGGGGTGGTCGGCGCGGTCGGAGGCGTGGTCGGCGCCGTTACAGGGGGCGGCAACAGCAACCAGAAGGGAGCACCTGCAAAACAGGAAGCGGCAAAGGACGCCTCGAAATCGAATGGCGCCAAATCCGAAGCATCGAAGTCCGATAGCCAGAAATCCGATGCCAAGTCGGCCAAGGCCGCCAAGGCAACCAAGGCAGCGAAGCAGCCGCAGGTGCTGACCCAGAACGGCGCGCCGCAGCTCACGGCCGAGCAGATCGTCGCCAACAGCGATGCCAATATCGAGCGCATCAAGCGCGAGCTCAACCTCTCGCCGGAACAGGAGAAGCACTGGAACGCATTCAACAGCGCCATGCATTATCTCGGCCACAACGGTGCCGAGCGGCTCAACCTGCGGGTCGCGCGCGCCCAGCGCGATCCGCCCGACGACATCATCGAGCAGATGCGGAACGAGGCGCAGTTCCTCAATGACCGTGCGGTGGACCAGCGCAACGTGGCAGACGCCGCCGAACCGCTGTTTGCCAGCCTCGACGACAAGCAGAAGCAGGCATTCATCAACGAGATGGTGCGGCTGAGCCACGAGCGCGGGCTGGACTGAAGGCCGCCTCACGCCGAAATCCGGCTTCCTCCGCTGCGAATAGCCGGGCACCAATGCCCTGGGGTAGGTTGAGAGGCGCGGCACCCGGCTATCCTGCCGCAGCGGCGCGGCTCCCTCAATCTGCGTCCAATCATGATCAAACGCTGACGGACTCGCGCCGGAGTGATGGCTTACTCTGGGCCTTCTGGGGAACCCGTTTTTCTCCGCGGAAGTGTTGCATCGGCGCATCGCCCGGGCCGGTCTTGCCGGACCGCAATTTGCCCGCCGGATGTCCAAGCCAAGGCGACAAGAGGGCATGCTGGCGATGCTCGCTACTCCTGATCGCACGTCCGGAATTTCTCGCGTCAAGATGAGCAACGCCACGGGTTTTGCGCAATGCACCGGGGCCGCCGTGACTTGAGCGCTTTGTTTAACATTTGCCGCTATGTTGCGCCTCTCCGATGCATGCTGGACGATCCCATGGAAGAACGACGCAGGTTTCCGCGGACTGAAATCAACGAGCCCGCCTTCGTCTCGACGGGCGGATCCGTCATGCATTGCACCGTTCTCAACATCTCCGCCGAAGGCTGCGCCATCGAGGTCAACGAGCCGGCCTTCGTGCCTCAGCGTTTTCGTCTGGTGATGGCCAATGACTCCTCCCTCGTGCGCGAGTGCCAGGTCGTCTGGATCCAGCAGAACCGGATCGGCCTCAGTTTCGTCGAGGCGACGCAGTCCACGCCCCGCAGCGGCGCCGGAGTGGCCTTGGCCGACTGCTGAGATTTTCGGGTAACGAGCCGTCATCCCCGAGGCGCGCAGGGGGATCAGCGCTTCAACATCGGCTTGATGATCGCTTCCAGCTCCTCAAAGGACATCGCGCCCTTCAGCCGCTGTCCGTTGACGAAGAAGGTCGGCGTAGAATCCACCTTGAGCATGTTGAAGGCGTGTTGCTGGTCTGCCTTCAGCTTTTCCAGCAGGCTCTGGTCGGTCTGACAGGCCGCGACGTCCTGTTCGTTCAAGCCGTTGAGCCTGCCGATCAGGACGAGCGTATCCCTGGTGCGGGCGAGCAATGGATCGAGTTGCTGGTACATAGTGGTAATGACGGCGAAATACTTTTCGGCGTCGCCCTTGGCGATGCAGCGCGCCAGCATCGAGGCGCCCGCGGCTTTGATATCGAGCGGAAATTCGCGGAACACGAAACGGACCTTGCCGGTGTCGATGTAGCGTGCGCGCAACATCGGAAACACGTTCTCGCCCCATGCCGCGCAATGTGGGCAGCTCATGGAGGCATATTCCGTGATGGTCACAGCCGCCTTCGCGGAGCCAATCGCGATGTCCGGCAACGACACCGGCCTGGCCACCTCGGCTGCGAGCGCGCCTTGCGCCCGGGCCGGGATCGCAAACCCGAGCGCGGCAATCGCAAGGGCGCCGAGAGAGAGCAGGGGAACCAGACGGCGCGGGGGGAAATGGCGGCGGCTCGTCAACGAAAGCTCCGGAAAATCGAGGGATCGGTTCGAGGTCGGCGGCGCATCCCTGACGGCAAGACATAATCACGGCCGCTTCGTCGTCACCAGATAGCAGATTTGCAGCGCTTGGGCATGTCGTCAGCCGTCGACGCTGGCCATCGACGTGTGTTCGTATTCCCGCGGCGCGACATCGCCCGGGTTGGACATCCGTCCGCATCGCCCTCTCTTTCGAGGAGGCGCAGGGAAAGCCGGGCGCTGGTTGCACCCGCAGTCCCGCGTGCAGTAGGCGTGCTACAAAATGCACACGGGCTAAACCACAGGTACAGCCGAGGCATCCCGGCTTTCCCCGCGCAATGGCTTTACGGCTTATGGCGCGCTCTCCTCGGGGAACGGCCTGTCTTGCCCCCGTGGCCGGCGAAAGAGACTTCC
>CAZUAL010000219.1:0-6770 GCA_964618305.1 uncultured Dongia sp.
GATCTGGCCGCTGATGATGTTGAAGGCGGCGACAACGATGATCAGCGTCAGGATGAGGAACATGACGTTGCGTTCGACCTCAACCGCCGTGAAGAAGTCTCGATTGGCCTGCTGCCAGTCGCCGATATAAAAGCCGGTGCCGATCGAGGCGCGGACTTCCTGCTTCAACCGCGGGACGTCGTTGATGTTCTTCGCCATCACTTCAATACTGGTGGCGCCGCCCTTCACCTTGAAATAGATCTGCGCCATTTCCAAGTTCGCGAAGGCAATCGTATTGTCGTACTGGTACATGCCGACATTGAAGACACCCACTACCTTGAAGGTCTTCATACGTGGGATGTTGCCGCCGACCGTGACGTTGATGTCGGGCGAAATCGCCGTCACTTCGGAGCCGATGCCGACATGGAGCGCGCGTGCCATCGCCGCACCGAGGATGATGCCATCACGGTCGCGCAAGCCATCGAGCGTGCCGGCCGTGAGACCTTCAGCGATGATCGCCTTCTGCTTGAGGTCGTCAAGCCGCACGCCGCGCAGGATGGCGCCGACACCGCCGTCTGGCCCGGTCAGGAAGACCTGGCCTTCGGCGATCGGTGTCGCGGAGGCGACGCTCGGCAAGGCGCGGAGGATATTGGTCACCTTGTCGAAATCCTGCACCGGCCCGTTTTCAGCCTGGACCGAGAGATGCGCGTTGAAGCCCAGGATTCGGGTCAAGAGTTCGGCGCGGAAGCCGTTCATCACCGACATGACGACGATGAGCGTTGCCACACCCAGCCCAATGCCGAGCAGCGAAAAGAGCGCGATGACGGAAACGAAGCCTTCCTGGCGGCGCGCGCGCAAGTAGCGCATCGCCACCAGGCGCTCGAAGGCGGAGAAGATCATGCGCCGAGCTTCTTCAGCGCGGCATCCACCGAGATTTCCTCGACCGCGCCGGTCTTGCGGAGCTTGAATTCGACCTCGCCCTTGGCGGCACCGCGCGGACCGACCACGACCTGATAGGGAAGACCGATCAGATCCATCTGCGCGAACTTCTCGCCGGCGCGGACATCGCGATCGTCATAGAGGACTTCGATGCCGGCCTTTTTCAGCTTGGCATAGAGATCGTCGGCCATCGGCGTGGTCACCGCATCGCCGGCCTTCAGACTGATGAGGCCGACCTTGAAGGGTGCGACACTCTCCGGCCAGATGATGCCCTTGTCGTCGTGACTCGCCTCGATGATGCCGCCCACCAGACGCGACACACCAATACCGTAAGAACCCATATGGACGGTGACGGGCTGTCCATCCTGCGCCTGGACCTGGGCCTTAAGGGGCTCGGAATACTTGGTGCCAAAATAGAAGATGTGGCCGACTTCGATGCCGCGCGCTTCAACCTGGCGATCCTTTGGCAGCGCGCCGAACTTGGCCGCATCGTGCTTCTCGTCGGTCGCCGCGTAATCGGTCGTCCATTGCTGGACGATCGGCTCGAGATCGGCATCGTAATCCACATCCATCGATAGCACATCGCGCTCGATGAAGCTCTTGTCGCAGAAGACCTGGCTTTCGCCGGTTTCAGCCAGGATGATGAATTCGTGGCTGAGATCGCCGCCGATGGGGCCCGTATCCGCCGCCATCGGGATGGCCTGCAGCCCCATGCGCGCAAAGGTGCGCAGGTAGGAGACGAACATCTTGTTGTAGGCGCGCTTTGCCCCCGCCTTGTCGAGGTCGAAGCTGTAGGCGTCCTTCATCAGGAATTCGCGGCCGCGCATGACGCCGAAACGGGGGCGCACCTCGTCGCGGAACTTCCACTGGATGTGATAGAGCATCTTCGGCACGTCGCGGTAGCTCTTGGCGGCGTTGCGGAAGATCTCAGTGATCTGCTCCTCGTTCGTGGGACCGTAGAGCATCTCGCGGTCGTGTCGGTCGGTGATGCGCAGCATCTCCTTGCCGTAATCGTCGTAGCGGCCGCTCTCGCGCCAGAGGTCAGCCGACTGGATTGTCGGCATCAGGACTTCCTGGCAGCCGGCACGGTCCTGCTCCTCACGGACGATGCGTTCGATGTTCTTCAGCACTTTGAAGCCCAGCGGCAGCCAGGAATAAATACCTGCGCTGGCCTGCCGCACCATGCCGGCGCGGAGCATCAGGCGGTGCGAAACAATCTGGGCTTCCGAGGGGTTTTCCCGGAGGGTCGGCATGAAGAACTGGCTGGAACGCATGGAATAAGGCCTTGGCTGAAAGGAGTCTGCGATATGGCGGGCGACTTTAGGCAAAGCCCCCTTCCCTGTCCACTGGAGGACCGCCTTGGATGACCGGGCCCATTCGATCAGGGTTTTGTGGCTTTTTCCCGGCAGATGGCTTCCAGGGCCGCTGTTTCCGCATCACCCAGAAGCTGACCCTCGTAGAACACCTGGTCGCCTTTGACGGTCACCACGCCAACCTGGGCCTTGGCATTCCAAAGAACCGAATTGGCCGGGATGTGGAACCGGTCCTGAATGAGTATTTCGATGGGGATCACAATGGTTTCGGGCGGGCTGATCTGATAGCCGCCGCCGAGATCAGCCGGGACGACCGGCTCCCCATGGGCATCCACACCCGGCTGATACTCCACCCCCGGCGCCTGGCGATATTTGACCAGCCGGTCGCAATCCTGCCGGGTCACGGCGATGTCTGCCATCGCTGGCATTGGCGCGGCGAAGTAGGTAAGAATTAACAGCGTCGCGTTAACAATCGCGACTCGGGAACGGCCAACCACAGGGATCGGGTCGGCTGGGCTCGGGGCTCGGTTGGTCATGAAAGCAGTCTAGCAGCTTGTCGGACCAACCGCGAATAACGCTGTGGTGAATTGAGGTTATCGTCCGTCTTTGCCTTCGATCTCTGAGGCAAGGATGCTGGTGGGGAGGCAGGAGAGCGGATGGCAGGTCCCTTTTCGGAGGAGCCAACGGCCAACACCATGACCCGGCTGCGCCAGATCGGGCTGGCGGCGGTCGGCCTTGGCGTGATGATTGCCGATTGCCTGCCGATACTGCGGCCGGAACTGGCACCCCAGCCGATGCCGGTTGCCATTGCCTGGCTGGCGCTCAGTTTTCCACTGCTCGTTCCCATCACCATTCTGGATCGATTGCCCGCCCTGCAATCTGTTGCGCGGCGCGATCTTCTGGTTGGGCCTGCCATTATCGCCGCCCTCTTCATCTATCCCGCCCTGGCGGCGCTCGGCTGGGTGGGGATCGGCTTGGCGACACTGCTGACGGCCGTTGCGGCCATCGACCACATTGTCGCCTGCATCGAAAAGCACGGGATCGACCTGCTATGGATGTGGATCCCCGCCACCGCCTTGGCAGGATTCGCGATCGTCCAATTTGCGGCGCCACCATCGCTCGACGCGGCCTTCGGCCTGTTGGTCGGCACACTCGGCAACAGCAGCTCGGCGGACAGCCCGCGCATCGTCCTCCTGGTCACCGTTCTTCCCTTCCTGGTCGCCAGCCTCGCCATGGCGGGAACGCTGATCGGCAGTTCTTTGCGGGAACACAGCACCACGACCATCGTTTCGCTGGTGATGGCACTTTTCCTCGGCATCACCTTGCCCTCGCTTGGGCTCGGGCCGAGCCCGCTTACGGACGGGACGATGCTGCTGGCGGCAGGCATTCTGGCGCTGGGAATAGCCCCGCTCTTTGTCATGGCCTCCGACATTACAGCTGAGCCGCCGGTCCCGGAGATCGTGATCTGGGGCTTTGCGCTGATGCTCGTTCTCGTCCTCTCTCTGCTCGACACCGCCGTGGGCCTTGCCTGGAGCATCGTTCTTCTGGCCTGGATTTACCGCCATTATGGCGCCCGCGCCCGCTTCTTCCAGATCATGTTGGCAGCTTCCCTCATCATCTGGGCCGGAATGGAAACGGTAATGGGTCACTGGAGCTTCCTCGCCGAAGCTCAACCGTTCCAAACACCGTTCCTGATTGCCATGTGGAACGAAGGACGCATGGCAGCCATCGCCGGCAGCCATATCATTGTCATCTCAACCGTTCTGTTGACCGTTCTGGGCTTTCAGCGCGGTGCCAACGACGTGCGCAAGTACGCCGTCCTCACATTGCTGGTCGCCATGCTGGCGATCGATGTTCTGGTCCTCGCCCTGGGCCTTGCCGAGGCCGAAGCCCTGCGCTTCGTCGCCGCCGTTGGCTGGCTGGCCCTTCCCTTCATGCTGGCCGAGCTTCTCGCCCTGCTGCCGGCCGGACCGATCCTCTACCTCTTCAACCGCGACGGTTCGCTCACACGCGGATGATGTGGACCTTGGTCACGGGCTTCTTGTCGTAGGTCTTGTGATACCAGCGACGGGCGGCAAGACGGGCCGCCTCGCCGACCTCGGCATCGTCCGCGCGCTTTGATTTCGGCAGATCGCCGATCGCTTCCACGATTGCGGCCCTGATCTCGATGATCGCGCCGGCAGCGTGCTCCGCCTCCAGCAGGCCTTCGAACGAAATCTGCGGCGGGGCCAGTAAGAGCCCAGAAGCGTCGATCACGACCGATCCCATGATGACGCCGTTATAGCTCAAGCGATGTCGGTGGCGGATCGCTTCGCTGTCGGCCGGGACCAGCACCTTGCCGTCGAGGGCCAGGCGGCCGCTCGGCACGCGGGCGACGATCTCCGCCGGCCCGGGCGCCAGACGGATGACCATGCCGTTTTCAGGCGCCAGGGCCTCGGGCACCTGGCAGGCCTTGGCAAAGGTGACATGTTCCTGAATGTGCCGCGCCTCGCCATGGACCGGAAGTGCGATGCGCGGGCGGACCATCTGATACATCTCGGCAAGCTCGTCCCGCGCCGGATGGCCCGAGACATGCACATGCTCGTCGCGGTCGGTGATAACCTCGACTCCGCGCTTGGCCAGATCATTGTGCAGCCGGTTGATGGACAGTTCGTTGCCGGGAATGACGCGCGACGAGAAGATGGCGGCATCGCCTTCCTCCAGAGTCACATGCGGATGCTCGCCGCGGGCGATACGGGTCAATGCCGAGCGCGGTTCGCCTTGGCTCCCCGTGCAGATCATCAGGATATTCTCGCGCGGGAAATAGCCGATGTCGTGCTCGGTAACGAATTTTGGCAGGTCGGTCAGGTAGCCGTTCTCCTGCGCGGACTCCAGCATCCGCCACAAGGAGCGACCGATGAGCGCGCAATGCCGGTCATGCGCTGCCGCCACCCGCGCAATCGTCTCGACGCGCGCGAGATTGCTGGCGAAGCAGCCGATGGCGACGCGGTTCTTGAGGCGGCCGACCAGATCCATGAGGGAATCGCGGACATCCGCCTCGGACCCGGAGGTGCCGGAGACGAAGACGTTGGTGGAATCGCACACCATCGCCAGAACGCCGCCATCGCCCAGTCGGCGCAACGCCGCGACATCCGTCGTTTCACCCACCAGCGGTTCGGGATCGAGCTTCCAATCGCCCGTATGCAGCACGGCACCCAGCGGCGTGCGGATCACGACGGCATTCGGCTCGGGGATCGAATGTGTGAGCGTGATGAGTTCGACCGTGAAAGGTCCGATTTCCCGGCTACCCGACATCGGGATGATGGTGATCTTCGCTTCCTGCTCAAGGCTCGCTTCGGCGAGCTTGCGCCTCAACACGGAAGCGGTGAATGGCGTCGCGAAGAGCGGGCAGCGCAGACGTTGCCACAAATAGGGAACCGCGCCGATATGGTCTTCGTGCGCATGCGTCAACACGATGCCGGCGAGATCCGCCGCGCGTTCGGCGATGAATTGCGGATCGGGCATGACGACATCGATCCCCGGCGTGCTGTCGTCACCGAAGGAGACGCCAAGGTCCAGCATCAGCCACTTGCCGGCATGGCCGTAGAGATTGAGGTTCATGCCGATCTCGCCGGACCCGCCCAGGGGCAGGAACAGCAGTTCGTCGGCGCCAGGCGTCAATGAATCAGTCATGCTCGGTTGCGGCGATAAATCTCGACAAGGCCCCGCATGGTAATGTCAGGGTCGAGATGCGTGATGACGGGCGTGTTGCCGTGGAATATTGGCGCGAGACCTCCGGTCGCAACGACGTCGAGCGGTCCGCCGAATTCGTCAGCGATACGTTTCACCATCCCCTCGACAAGACCGACATAGCCCCAGAAGATACCGGATTGCATCGCCTCGGTCGTGCTTTTGCCGATCACGCGGTTCGGCCGCTCGACGACGATGCGCGGCAGCATGGCAGTGGCGCTGTGCAGGATCTCGACCGAAAGCACGATGCCGGGGGCGATGGCGCCGCCGATATAATTGCCGGACGCATCGACGACATCGAATGTGGTGGCCGTGCCGAAATCGACCACGATCAGCGGGCGGCTGTAGGTGATATGCCCGCCCACCGCGTTGGCCAGTCGGTCGGCACCGACGGTCGACATCGGGATATCCATCTTGACCTCGATGCCGAGCTTGACCGATGGATCGCCGACCACCATCGGCTTGGTGCCGAGATGGGTCTCGCACAGCATGTTGAGATGGAACAAGGATTGCGGGACGACGGTCGCGATGATGGCGGCGTCGATGGCCTTGAGCGACAGACCCTTCATGTTGAGCAACTGGTTAAGCCACACGACATATTGATCGGCGGTCCGTCCGGCCTCAGTCTTGATGCGCCAGTCGCCCACGGCCTTGTCGCCGTCATAGACCGCGAACTTCACGTTGGTGTTGTTGGCATTGATGGCGAGGAGCATCTCGTTCTTCCCTCATTCCCACTCTTCAGGCGGCCCGCGATGCCAAGAAGATATCTCCGGCCGCAATACGGCGCACCGATCCGTCGGTAAGGCGCAG
>CAZUAL010000220.1:0-518 GCA_964618305.1 uncultured Dongia sp.
GGAAAACCTCGCCCAGAACGACCGCGACCGTGACACCTACGATTTCAGCGATTACACGGCCCACCCGTCTGCTTCCGTGAGCGAAGCACCGGTCGATTCCGAAGAGATCGAAGAGCCGGATCTCCAGCGCTTCGAAAAGATGGATTGCTAAGCCTCCAGACGACTTCCTCAGGCCGCGACACTGCCGAGTTGCGCGCGGGGGGCAACGCTGGGTGTCGCGCGCTCGCGGCGCGGAGTCTTGCCGAAGAAGTCGCGGTAGCATTTCGAGAAATGAGAGGCCGAGACAAAGCCGCAGGCCAACGCCACGTCGATCACCGACATGTTGGTCTGCAGCAGCAGCAGCCGCGCCCGGTGGAGGCGCAGTTCCACATAATAGCGCGCCGGCGAACGGTGCAGGTATTTCGCGAACAAGCGCTCCATCTGCCGGCTTGAAAGGCCCGCGGCTTCCGCCAGTTCCGCGCGGTCGAGCGGCTCTTCGAGGTTGGCTTCCATCTGCTGGATGACTTGGATGAGCTTCG
>CAZUAL010000220.1:528-6768 GCA_964618305.1 uncultured Dongia sp.
GGTGCGCAGGATGCGGATCGAGGTCGCAAGCCCGGCCGTCAGCGCCATGCGCTGATGGTCGTGCCGGTCGCGGATGCGCTCATGGATGAACTGCTCGGAAACGGCGGCCGCCAGTTCGTGCCCGTGCTGCTGCGAAATGAGATTGAGCATCATGTCGAGCGCCGCCGTGCCGCCCGAACAGGTGAAACGGTTGCGGTCGATTTCGAAGAGTTCGGATGTCGTTTCGATCTCCGGGAAGTTCTCGGCGAAGCTTGCGAGATTCTCCCAGTGGATCGTGCAGCGATAGCCGTTGAGCATGTTCGCCTTGGCAAGGATATGGGCGCCGGTGCAAAGCGCGCCGATATCCGCCCCCTGGCGCTCGGCGCGGCGCAGATTGGCGAAAACGTTCTTGTCCTCGTAGAGATGGCCGTCGACACCGCTGCACAGGATGATCGTTTGAAAGTTCACGATCTGCTCGACCGGCCCTTCGGGCGAAAGCGGGATCCCGTTCGAGGCCGACACGGCCTTGCCGTCGGCCGAAAAGAGATGCCAGCGATAAAGCTCCTTGCCGGCGACGCGGTTGGCAAGGCGCAAGGGCTCGACCGCCGAGGTGAAGGCAATCATCGAGAAATTCGGCACCAGCAGAAACGCGATTTCCTGCGGCAGCTTGACCGGCATATCACCGAACACGGCTTTCATCCCCTCAGTGGAAAGAGTGCATCCTGGATCGAGGCGAGGGAAATATCCTATTTCCGACATGTCGTCCACAGGCAAAATGGCGCGGCTGCGACAGTATTTAGACCCATCGGTCAGGAATCCTGTCAATTCGTCCCTTGCGCCAATTTCTTGGAAGAACGCACGAATATTAGCGACACCCATACTAACCTCATGGTCTTCCGCGCGAAAATCTCAATCGACCATGAAATGTGGCGGCTTGACCCAGGGCGTTAACGCGACATTAGATGGCGCGCCATCGGCGGATTCGCGCTTGCCAGATTGGCATGATCCGCCACCGTAGAAGACGCACCACCCGCGAATTGCGCCACAGCTTGTCGGGGAAACCCCCAAATCGGGATCGCTATGAAACAACGCTATTCGATTTTCTCCCTGGTCCGGAACGCCCTCAGCTACCACCAGGGCTGGCAGGAGGCATGGCGTAGCCCAGCCCCGAAGCCGGAATACGACGTGATCGTCATCGGCGGCGGTGGCCACGGATTGGCGACTGCCTATTACCTTGCCAAGGAACACGGCATCACCAATGTCGCCGTGGTGGAAAAGGGTTGGCTCGGCGGCGGCAACACCGGCCGCAACACGACGATCGTGCGATCCAACTACCTTTGGGACGAATCAGCGCATCTCTACGAGCATTCGCTCAAGCTGTTCGAGGGATTGAGCCAAGACCTCGACTACAACGTCATGTTCAGCCAGCGCGGCCTGATGAACCTCGCGCATACGCAGCATGACATGCAGGCGCTTCGCCGCCGCGTCTATGCGATTCAGCTCAACGGCATCGACAGCGAGATCCTGACGCCGGAGCAGATCAAGGAAATGGTGCCGATCCTCGATTGCTCGGCATCCGCGCGCTATCCGATCATGGGTGCTTCACTGCAGCGCCGCGGTGGTGTCGCCCGCCATGACGCCGTCGCCTGGGGCCTCGCCCGCAAGGCCGACGAGCGCGGCGTCGACATCCTCCAGAACACCGAAGTCACCGGATTCAAAATCGTGAACGGTGTCGTCAAGGGCGTCGAAACCACGCGTGGCTTCATCGGCGCGAAGAAGGTCGGCATCGTCGTTGCCGGTCATTCCGGCGTGATCGCCGGCATGGCGGGCTTCCGCCTGCCGGTCGAAAGCCATCCGCTGCAGGCGCTCGTTTCGGAGCCGATCAAGCCGATCCTGCACACGGTCGTCATGTCGCCGCAGGTGCACGTCTATGTCAGCCAGTCCGACAAGGGCGAATTGGTGCTGGGCGCCGGTATCGACGCCTACACCTCCTACGCCCAGGTCGGCTCGCCCTTCATCATCGAAAACCAGCTCAATGCGCTGACCGATCTCTTCCCCTGCTTCGGTCGCCTGCGCATGCTGCGTCAGTGGGGCGGCATCGTCGACACCTGCCCGGACGCCTCGCCCATCATCGGCAAGACGCCGGTCGAGAACCTGTTCATCAATTGCGGCTGGGGTACCGGCGGCTTCAAGGCGACGCCGGGTTCCGGCAACGTCTTCGCGCATACGATCGCGCGCGGCGAACCGCACCCGCTGGCGGTCCCCTTCGCGCTGGAACGCTTCACGACGGGCTACCTCATCGACGAACACGGCGCTGCCGGCGTCGCGCACTAATCCGGAAGAAGAGACAATCAGATGCTTCTCATCTCCTGCCCCTATTGCGGCCCCCGGGACGAACACGAATTCTCCTATGGCCATGAAGCGCATATCGCGCGTCCGACGCTCGAGCAGCAGCACAGCATGAGCGACGCCGAATGGGCCGACTATCTGTTCATGCGCAAGAACCCCAAAGGCGTTCATTTCGAGCGCTGGGTGCACAGCCGCGGCTGCCGCCAGTGGTTCAACGTCGCGCGTCACACCGTGACGCACGAGATCATCAAGGTCTACAAGATGGGCGAGCCTGCCCCCAAGCTGGAGCAGAAGTAACATGAGTGCCCAGAAGAACCGCATCGCCACGGGTGGCCGCATCGATCGCTCGAAGCCGATCCGCTTCAGCTTCGACGGCAAGACCTATTATGGCTACAAGGGCGACAGCCTTGCCTCCGCCCTCCTCGCCAACGGCGTGACGCTGGTCGGCCGCAGCTTCAAATACCATCGCCCGCGCGGCATCTTGACCGCCGGTGCCGAAGAACCGAATGCGCTGGTCGAGATCGGCACGGGTGCCTATCGCGAACCGAACACGCGGGCCCCGCAGGTGGAGCTCTATGACGGCCTCGTCACCCAGAGCCAGAACCGCTGGCCGAGCCTCGATTTCGACATCGGCGCGGTGAACTCGACGATCAGCCGCTTCATCCCATCCGGCTTCTACTACAAGACCTTCAAATGGCCGAAAGACGGCTGGATGTTCTATGAAAAGTTCATCCGCCAGGCGGCCGGCCTCGGCACCGGTTCAACCGAGACCGACCCCGACCGGTATGACAAGGTTTATGGCCATTGCGACGTTCTCGTCGTCGGCGCCGGTCCCGCCGGCCTTGCCGCTGCCCTCGCCGCCGGCCGCGCCGGTGCGCGCGTCGTCCTCGTCGACGAACAATCGGAACTCGGGGGATCGCTCCTTTCCGAGCGCGACCGCACGATCGACGGCAAGCCGGCAGCTGAGTGGGTCGCTGCGGCGCAGGCCGAACTCGCCCGGATGCCCGAGGTCCGCGTGCTCACGCGCACCACGGCTTTTGCTTATCTCGACGCCAACATGCTGAGCCTCGTCGAGCGCCTCACCGACCATATCGGTCCAACTGCGACTGGCCCGCGTCAGCGCCTGTGGCGTATCCGCGCCAAGGAAGTGATCCTGGCAACCGGCGCCATCGAGCGCCCGCTGGTCTACAGCGACAATGACCGGCCGGGTTGCATGCTGGCCTCTGCAGCGCGCACCTATGTCAATCGCTATGGTGCGACACCGGGCCAGCGCATCGTCATCATGACGAACAACGATACGGCCTATCAGACCGCCATCGATCTTACCGCCGCCGGCGTGTCGGTGGCGGCCGTGGTCGATCTCCGCGCCAACCCGACGGGCGCCTTGGCCCAGGCGGCGCGCGCCAAGGGCATCGAGATCATCGACAATTCGGCGATCACCAAGGTGAAGGGCACCAAGCAGGTGCGCGAGGTCGAGGTGCAGAGCCTCAATGCCGATGCGAGCGGTGTCGTCGGCTCGTTCCGCCACCTCTATTGCGACACGGTGCTGAGTTCCGGCGGCTGGCAGCCGACCGTGCATCTCCACTCGCAGACCCGCGCCAAGGTCGTTTGGGACGACGGCATCCAGGCCTTCGTTCCGGGACCGATCATGCCGGGGCAAAACAACCGATCGGTCGGTGCCGCGCGCGGCCTCTTCGGCCTCGATGCGGGCCTGAAGGAAGGTCATCAGGCGGGTGCGGAAGCCGCTGCCCGCTTCGGCTTCAGCAATTCGGCGGGCCAAGCGCCGAGCGCCGAAGCTGAACCCGATGCCCAACCGCTGCGTTCGGTCTGGATCGTCCCTTCGACCGTCCCGGTCGGCCAAGGCGGCAAGCATTTCGTCGACTACCAGAACGATGTGACCGCCGCCGACGTGAAACTTGCGCACCGCGAAGGCTATCTCTCGGTCGAGCACCTGAAGCGCTATACCACGATGGGCATGGCAACCGACCAGGGCAAGACCAGCAACGTCAACGCGCTGGCGATCATGGCGGGCCTCCGTGGGATGAACATCCCGGATGTCGGCACCACTACCTTCCGCCCGCCCTACACACCGGTCACCTTCGGCGTGTTCGCCGGCCCGGACAAGGGCGATTTCCTCGATCCGATCCGCAAGACGCCCATTCATCAGTGGCATGCCGATCACGGCGCGCCGTTTGAATGCGTGGGCCAGTGGCACCGCGCCTGGTACTACCCGAAGGCTGGCGAAAGCATGCACGATGCTGTCAACCGCGAGGTGAAGGCCACGCGCGATTCAGTCGGCATCTTCGACGCCTCGACGCTCGGCAAGATCGACATCCAGGGACCGGATGCGGCCTGGTTCCTCAACATGGTCTACACCAACGCCTGGACCAAGCTGGAGCCCGGCAAGTGCCGCTATGGCTTCATGTGCGGCGAAGACGGCATGGTGTTCGACGACGGTGTGACCAGCCGCATCTCGGAAAACCACTTCCACATGACCACCACGACCGGCGGCGCACCGCGCGTGCTGAGCTGGCTCGAGGAATGGCATCAGTGTGAATGGCCGGACAAGAAGGTCTACTTCACCTCCGTCACAGAGCAATGGGCGGTCATCGCTTTGAACGGCCCCAATGCCCGCAAGGTGCTGGAAAAGGTCGTCGAGGGCATCGACCTCTCGGAAGAAGCCTTCCCGTTCATGACCTGGCGCGACGCCAAGGTCGCCGGCGTGAAGGCGCGCATCTTCCGCATCAGCTTCACCGGAGCCCTGTCGTTCGAGCTCAACGTGCCGCCGAGCTATGCCCTGCAGGTCTGGCGCGCGCTGATGGATGCCGGCGAGGAGTTCAACATCACGCCGTACGGCACCGAAGCCATGCACGTGCTGCGCGCCGAGAAGGGCTTCGTCATCGTCGGCCAGGAAACCGACGGCACCATGACGCCGCAGGATCTCGGCTTTGAATGGATCATCGGCAAGGCGAAGCCCGACTTCATCGGTCGACGCTCGCATCTCCGCTCCGATACCAAGCGGCCCGACCGCAAGCACCTCGTCGGTCTCCTCACGGAGAACCCGAAGGAAGTGCTGCCCGAGGGCGCCCAGGTGGTCGAGCACGTCAAGGACAAGCCGCCGATGACCATGATCGGCCATGTGACGTCGAGCTATTGGAGCCCCAATTGTGGTCGCTCGATCGCCATGGCGGTGATCAAGAACGGCCGCAACCGGATGGGCCAGACGGTCTATCTCCCTTACGAGGGCAAGGTCGTCGCCGCCAAGATCACCAAACCTGTCTTCCTCGAGGAAGGAGAAAAGGCCAATGGCTGATACCTACACCCGCCGCAGCGCGCTGCAGCATTTTGGCCTCACTGCCGCCGCTGCCCGTGGTGATGCTGCTGGCGCCGATCTCCTGATCGGCGAAGCGGCCCACCGTACCATTGTCAATATCCGTGGCGATGGCGGCGACGCCTTCAAGGCGGCCGTGAAGTCCGTGACCGGTGTCGACCTGCCGGTGACGCCGAACACGACGGCCCGTGCCGGCGATTTCCGCATCCTGTGGCTCGGCCCCACCGAATGGTGGGTCGTCACTCAGCCGGACGTCGCGGAAAAGCTGGTGGCCGATCTTCGGCAGGCTTTCACCGGCCAGCATGCGGCTGTGATCGACGTTTCCGAAAGCCGGACCGTGATCGCGATCTCCGGCCCCAGCGCGCGCGACGTGCTGGCGCGCGGCTGCAGTCTCGACCTGCACCCTCGCGTGTTCCAGCCGGGTCAATGCGCGCAGACCGGCCTGGCCAAGGCCAACATCATGCTCGATCAGGTCGACGGTACGCCGTGCTACGACGTCTATGTCCTGAAGAGCTTTGCCGATTACCTGTGGCAATGGTTCTGGCTCGTGGGCCGCGACTTCAAGTTCGCCGTCCGCGCGC
>CAZUAL010000221.1:0-6747 GCA_964618305.1 uncultured Dongia sp.
GTGGCATTACATCGCCCCCGGCAAGCCAATGCAGAACGGCAATTGCGAGGCATTCAACGGCCGCATGCGCGACGAGCTGTTGAACGAGACCCTGTTCTTCGGCATCGACCATGCCCGCGACGCCGTGGCACACTGGACCCACACCTACATCACCGAGCGGCCCCATTCCGCCCTCGGATACCAGACCCCGGCGGTCTTTGCCGCCCAACTCACCGCAATGGGCGATCCCCTTCGCGCATCTGACACGCTGCGCCGATCGCCCATTGCTCCGTCGGCGCAACCGCGCCAAATTCAACCGCCGACTCTGGTATCAGCCGGATGAGCGTCGGGGGTCACAGCAGCTCTTGCGAAAGGGTGAAAGCCCCCTCGGTTGAGGGCTTCTGAGCCATGACCCGTGCTGAATTCCAGCAGGCGCGAAAATCGCTGGGCCTTTCCGATGCGGACTTGGCCCGCATGATCGGCATCGCGCCTGCCCGCGCGGTCCAGACGTTCAGCGACTGGCGGTGCGGGGTCAGGAATATGGATGCGGCCCGCGCCAGATTGATCCGTGCCTATATGGCCGGCTATCGCCCGGAGGATTGGCCCGGCTGATCGCACCGCCGGGATCAGGCTGTTCCGGATCGTGGCCAAGGCCCGCCGATCCGCGTGGGCGCCTCAGACGACTGCGCGCTTGCCCTTGAAGCGAGAAAGCCCCAACAGCGCGGCCGCACCGGTCAGCAGCAGTGCGAACCCTGCAGGCAGCGGAACTGGCGAAGGGTCAACCAGGGCGTAAGTCACGGTGTTTCTGATTGAATTCACATCCGGGCAGCCCTGGGCCGAAGAATTTCCGAAGAAATCCATGGAGCACGACCTTGGCGATGTCGGCAGATATCCCTCCCAGAATGTGGCCGTCAGCACGCCCGAGATCAGAGTGAAGCCGGTCCCGAAGCCGTTCTTCCAGATGTATTCGCCAAGGCCCCCGATCGGGCTGGCCGTGATGACAATGCTTGTAGGAAGCTGAGCTGTCGTGATCGTGTCATCGAGGCCGAATATGGTCCCGGCATAGCTGCCGTTGGCCGATGAGAAGTTATAGTCGACAGTCGCCGACAGCGAAGGTCCTGCACATGTCAGCATCAAGCATGTGCCTGAAAATAGATTCCTGAGCATTCCACGTCCCCCATCAACAAAAAAAACTTTGGCTGAGTATCGGGAAGCCCCATCGGGGCCATTCATCCGAGATCACGGTGAACGGTTTCAGTCATGGTGAACCATCTGGAAGATGAGTCAAGGATTCGAGGAATAGGCCGCTTCCTGCCACGCGACAGGCTTCAGGCCCGACCAGGGCGTCGCGGCGAAGGCAAAATCCGGCTTGCGAAGGGAAACTCGGCTGATAGCCTCCGCTGATGTTGTTACAAACTTTCAGCCTCCCGATCATATTTCTGCTGGTATTTTCCGGCGCTGCCAATGCCGAAGAACTGCGGGGCAAGGCCTCGGTCATCGACGGCGATACCATCGAGATCCACGGAGAGCGGATAAGGCTGCACGCGATCGACAGCCCGGAAGGGCGGCAGCGTTGCACCAAGGGCGGCAAGGAATGGCGCTGCGGCACGGAGGCGGCGCGGGCGCTGGATGCCTTCATCGACGGGACGACGGTTTCCTGTGAGCCCCGCGACCGCGACAGGTATGGGCGGATCGTCGCTGTGTGCCGCGTCCGAAAGACAGATCTGGGCGAGTGGATGGTGCGCCAGGGCTGGGCGCTGGCCTACCGGCGCTACGGGTCGGATTACATCGCTGCAGAGGAAACCGCACGGGCGGACAAGGCCGGCGTCTGGGCCGGGGAGAAGTGTCGCCGTGTCCGAGGACGATGACGTCACCAGCAACAAGGTCGTCCGGCAGCTGGAGGACAGGGTCCGCGAGCTTGAGCGCCAGCTCGGGCGCAAGACGCTGGAAGCCGAGATCCTGCGCGAGGCCCTGGACAAGTCACGGTCAAAAAAACCGACCTTGCTCGCGCGGTCGCCGCTGAAGGACGATTTCCGGTGAAGGCCGTGGCGGAAACCCTGGGCGTGGCCCGGTCCAACCTGATCGACCGGCTGAAGGGCAGGACGAAGCCGCGTCGGCGCTATTATAAAGCGCAAGACGCGGCGGTGGTGCCGTTGATCACGGCGCTCGTGTCGGCGCGCCCGACCTATGGCTACCGGCGGATCACCGCGATCCTGAACCGCCAGCTGCGCTCGGAAGGCATGGCACCGGTCAACCACAAGCGGGTCTACCGGATCATGCAGGCCCACAACCTGCTGCTGGCGCGCCGATACACGGAGCGCCCCGAGCATGTTCACGACGGCAAGGTGATCGTCATGCGCTCGAACCTGCGCTGGTGCAGCGATGGGTTCGAGTTCACCTGCTGGAACGGAGACATCATCCGTGGCACCTTCATCATCGACGCCCACGACCGTGAGATCATCGCCTGGCGGGCGGTGGTCAACGCCGGGATCAGCGGCTCCGACATCCGCGACATCATGCTCGAAGCCGTCGAACGCCGCTTCGGCGCATACCGTGCGCCCTCGGTCATCGAGATGCTGTCCGACAACGGCTCGCCCTACATTGCGAAGGACACACAGATCTTCGCCCGCCAGCTCGGCCTGAAGCCCTGCTTCACGCCAGTTCAGAGCCCACAGAGCAACGGCATCTCGGAGGCGTTCGTGAAGACCCTGAAGCGCGACTACGTCCAGGTCACACCGCTGCCGGACGCCCAGACCGTTCTCGGATTGATCGGAGCCTGGATCGAGGACTACAACGACAACCACCCGCACTCAGGGCTGAAGATGCGCTCGCCCCGCGAGTTCATCGCAGCTCAAACCGCCACCGCCTGAGTGTCCGGTGAAACGGGGGCAAGACCAATACCCCATCTGACCCTAGGTAGAAAAACCAAGATATGGCCTGAACTGATTATAGACTTGAGCGAACTCTTCAAGCGCATTATTGAAACCGATGTTGTCAACGAGCACAGAAGCCGTTCCAGTCAGCGCGGCGGTAATTCCCGCCAAAGCGCCGCCGAGGGAATGGCCGGTCAAGAGCATCGGCGCATTGCCGTTGGCCGCGTCCACTGCGTCAAAGAATTGCTTTGCAAGGGCGAACTGGGGCTGGGACCACGTTTGAAAGTATGATGTCGCCAGATCAATGAAAACTAACTCCGAAAGCTGGTTCCACTCGTCCGTGCCGCGATAGGATATGATAGTCGGGCCTGAAGAAAGTGTGTAGGCGACGGCGTAGAAGCCTTCCGCTTGTGAGTTTGTCGGAATGTCGACATCGAGGATGGTTGCATTTCCAATTTCGGATCCGGTACCACCAAGCCCCGAGATTCCAGCACCATACCCGCGATTGTAGGCGTCCAGTGACAGAATGCTCATGAAAAGATCGCTTGAGATGGTCATTCTGGTCTCCTGATGAAATCGCCCATGTGAACTCGGCGGTAGAATGGAATGTTCGTAGTGCCGCCCGTTGCAGGACCTAACCCCGGTTCTGGATACGGACCAAGCCACGCCAACACCGCCTCGACTCTTCCCTCCGTCACGGGCCCATCAGTGATCTCCAACGTCATAGAGTTTAGCGACACACCGGGCCCAAAGCTTGCCTCCAGATCCTTTGGGTCGACCCGCGCAACGCTCGTCGGATCAGAGATGTCGCCGAAGGTCACCAGGACCGGCAGTCCATCTTCAGGCAGCGGCACGGGAACCTCCTTCGGCTGCTTGCGCAGCTTCGCCATCGCAGCCTCATAGCTCGGATAGCCATCCGGACCGCGAGCCTTGTTCAGATCATAGGCCGCATAGACCCAATGCCCGGCGTCCGTCCCGCCCTCGCCCTCCAGCAGAGCGAAGAGCCACTTGCCGGGCAGAACCTCCACCGCAACCGCTTCGCCGGTCCAGTGGCTGCGGGTGCCGCGCGCTTCGGGCAGAACCAGCGAGCCCTTGTTTGTGACATTCTCGACCCGCGTAACCGAGGCACCGCTGACCTCACCCTGGGGCGTATCGACGATGAGGGTCAGCCTCTGATGCCAGCTGATTTCACGCTTGCAGGCGGAGAGGGTGAGCGCGCTTAGCAGCGCAAAGAAAACCACGAGCCGCTTCATTCATGCACCGTCGGAAATCTGAACTTGCGTTGAGGACATGCCGAAACCGTCGCCCCGTTCATGCCTGCATGCTCAGGATCAGACCTGCGACCATAGACTGGTGTGCAAAAGCTGGAGTCTGCCGGAAGAAGCTGAAGCAACATCATTAGGGCCAAGAAAAGTTGCGGAAATCTATCTGCGCTTGCCAAATGAACACGACGCCACGCCAATTCGAACCCCATGCCTTTGTGATCGAAGCCGACATGCGGTTAGGTCTTGAGTTTCAACTTGGACGCGAGCACCCCAATCTGTCAAGCTGCAACCGGGGCGTAGCACTGATCTGCTCGAATGCAGGCTGCCGGCGGGCCTGGCCTTCGGAATCGACGAGATGCAGACTGGCAACCGATGAGTCTCGGCATCCCTTCACAGTTCCCATCCGAGCTCCCTGTCGCGTTCACGTTGCCGCCTGCGCTCTTCCTCCAACTCCCGCTCGCGTTCCTTCTCCGTTTGCCGTTCTTCCGCCCTGGCCTTTCCCAGCACATCGGCGAGCCTGCTGCGGATATCCCTTGTGCCCTACCCTTCGATGACCTCCTGGTCCGCCCCCTGCCCCCGCCCGGCAATCCGCGCCAGGCGTTCCTTGATGTCGTCGGGATCCAGTTCCTTCGCCTGCCGACCTGCGGCGGCGCGCGATGCCGCCGGATCGGCGCGGACATGGCCTTGCCCTTCTTCCCGGGCCTCAGCCCTTCGAGGTATTTCCTAACGGCAAAAGAGAAGCCGAAGCATCAATGCCAAATGGGCTGAGATCTCCTGTGGGATATGCCTCGTAATATCCGGTTGCCCCACCGCTGGTGACACGACTGCTTATATGTGCAATTGTCATTGCTTTCCTCCGATACTGTCAAATTCCCGAACAACGCGGAACCCAAGAAAATCGCGCCTCCTATCTTCGGTAGGCCTAAAACGCCTGGCAGGACGGACATGGTCCATGGCCATATTGAATGCCCCGCCTTTGGCGACGCGCCGGCAGGAGCGTTGTGCGTCGCCGTTCGCCAGGTAGGCGCTGTCGCTCGACAGCCCCAGATGTTCGTCCGACCAGCAGGATTGGGTCAGCTCTTCGACATTTCCCGACATATGCCGCACGCCCCATGCGTTCGCGGCGTCGAGTTCATTGACAGGAACCGGGATATCCCGATCTACAAGGTCGGGCCGTGACACCCTCGGTTCCCGGCCTCTCCCCAGCAAATATTCCGTTCCCTTGCGCGAAAAATTCGCTTGATCCGCCGTCAGTTCTTCGCCCTGCGCGAACGGGGTCTCGGTTCCTGCACGGGCGGCATATTCCCATTCGGATTCCGTCGGCAGGCGATATACTTCTGCACCAACCTGTGCATTGAGCCAGGCCACATACTCCAGGGCATCGAGATAGGACACATCGATCACCGGGTGATTGGGACCCAGCGGCACATATCCGTTCAAGGTGAGAACACGGTGGTCGGGGTCATGGGTGCAACCACCCGCTTCCACGCAAGCCATCCACTCGGCATGGGTCGTCTCATTGCGGGCGATGGCATAGGGGATGTCCATGTCGACCCGGTGGCGCGGGTGTTCATTGGGAATGATGTTGATCTCATCAGGCTCCCGCACAAGGGGGACAAAACCCTTGGCGTCAACCGGGGCATAGAAATCGAACGGATTGCGCGACTCGCCCGGTATTGCACCCATCATGAAAGAGCCGGGCGGCATGACGATCATTTCAGGACAAAGATTGCAGTCCCGAAAGCTTTCGAGCGGACTAGGTTCGCTATCTGGGACGTGGATTTTTCCCGCTTGTGCAGGGCCGGGCGACTCCGCGTGTGCGCCAGAGATCGAAGCAAGAGCCGCACAGAGGGCAACAACCAGGCGATACAATTTCAACCCATAGCTTGAAAAGCAATTCCAACATGTAAGCATTCCATAGATTTCAACTTGGGCGTGAATTGCCTGAGCTCTCAAGCTGCGGCCGGAGCGTCGCACGGATTTGCTCGATAATCGACATCAGCAACCCCTGCGGCAAATCTCGGCGCCGCAGATCGACAAGACACAGGCGGCTGGGCGCCCGACGTTCCTTCACAGTTCCCACCCAAGATCCCTGTCGCGTTGGCGCTGCCGTTCCAGTTCAGCCCGCCTCTGCCGCTCGCGCTCGTCGTCTAGCTCGTGCTGTTTTGCCTTCGCCTGGCTTCGCTCGGCCGCGGTTTCGCGCGCCAGAACCGCGCTGAGCCTTCCGCGGATATCCCGCAGCGCCCCTTGCCCTTCGATGACCTCTTGGGCCTCGCCCAGCCCCCGCCCGGCAATCCGCGCCAGCCGTTCCTTGATCTCGTCGGGGTCCATCTCCTTGGCCTGCCGCCCTGCGGCGGCGCGCAAGGCCGCCAGCCCGGCGCTGACAGGACCATGCCCCTCTTCGCGGGCCTCGGCGTAAGCCTCGCGCGCCAGGTCCAGCCGCTCCCGCATTTCTGCAAACATGGCCTTGGCCTGGCGCACTGCATGCACCCGCGCGCCCCGCTGGGTCAGCGGTTCATACTCGCGGCCCTCGGCCTCGGCGACCAGTTGCGCGCGGCGCTCGATGGCATTGGCGGCGGGGCCAAGCTTCAGCTCCGGCTCTCGGTCCAGCTCCTCGGCCTTCAGCACGT
>CAZUAL010000222.1:0-6743 GCA_964618305.1 uncultured Dongia sp.
CTCCGCCACCATGTTGAGGGCGATGGGCTTCACCGCCGGGCCGCAATAGCCGCCATGGGTGCCCTTGCCGTCGACGACGGGTGTCGGTGCCATGGCGTCAAGATCGACCGAGCAGATCGAATTGATGGTGTTGATCAGCGAGACGGCGTCCGCCCCGCCTTGTCTCGCCGCCTGCGCGGGCTTGCGCACATCGGTGACATTGGGCGTCAGCTTGACGATGACCGGCATGCGGCTGTGCTGCTTGCACCAGCGGGTCACCATCTCGACATATTCCGGCACCTGGCCCACGGCGGCACCCATGCCGCGTTCCGACATGCCGTGCGGGCAGCCGAAATTAAGCTCGATTCCGTCGGCCTCCGTTTCCTCGACGCGCTTCAGGATGTTCTTCCAGCTATTCTCCTCGCACGGCACCATCAGCGAGACGATGACGGCGCGGTCCTTCCAGTCGCGCTTCACGCGCTTGATCTCCTGGAGGTTCACGTCGAGCGGCCGGTCGGAGATAAGCTCGATATTGTTGAAGCCCACCATGCGATCGGGCCCCAAGTGGAAGGCGCCATAGCGCGAGCTCACATTGACCACGGGCGGATCCTCGCCCAGCGTCTTCCACACGACGCCACCCCACCCCGCCTTGAAGGCGCGGACGACATTGTATTCCTTGTCCGTGGGCGGCGCGGAGGCGAGCCAGAATGGATTGGGCGATTTGATGCCGATGAAGTTCGAACGCAGGTCAGCCATCTCGTTCCTCCCTCAACTCTCGCCGCGCAGGTAAGCGTCGATCGCAATCGCCGCATCGCGCCCGTCGGCCACCGATTGCACCGTGAGATCGATGCCGCTCGCCACACAATCACCGCCGGCGAAGACGCCCTTGATCGAGGTTGCGAAATCCTCGTTGACCGCGATCTTGTTGCCGGCAAGGTCCAGCACATCCTGCGCCTTGCCATTGACCGGGTCCTTGACCAGCGTCTGGCCGATCGCCTTGAAGATTGTGTCGCAGAGGATGGTGAATTTCTCGCCCGTCCCCATCAGGCGACCTTGCGCGTCGAGCTGCGTATATTCGAACTCGATCTCGCGCACGGCGCCATTGTGGCCATAGAGCTTCACCGGCCGCGCCCAATGCTTGATGTTGACGCCGTTCGTTTGCGCGAATTCCTGCTCGTGATGCGTGGCGCTCATATTCTCCGGGCCGCGGCGATAGACCAGGGTCACATCCTCGGCACCCAACCGTTTCGACTGGATGGCGATGTCGATCGCCGTGTTGCCGCCGCCGATGACGACGATTTTGCGCCCCACCGGCAACGCGGTCTTATCCTTCGCCTGACGCAGTTTCGCGATATAGGCGACGGCATCCTCGACGCCCTTCAAATCTTCGCCTTCCGCCCCCAGCGCGTTGACGCCGCCAAGGCCCATGGCCAGGAACACGGCATCGAACTTCTTGCGCAGATCCTGCAGCGTCACGTCGCGGCCCAAGGCCTTGCCCGTCTCCACATGGATGCCGCCCAGCGCCAGGATGAAAGCGACTTCGGTTTGTGCGAAATCATGCACCGTCTTGTAGGCGGCGATGCCGTATTCGTTGAGCCCGCCCAATTTCGGCTTCGCCTCATAGACCGTGACATCATGGCCGAGACGCGAGAGGCGGTGGGCTGCGGAAAGGCCGGCTGGCCCACCGCCCACCACCGCGACCTTCTTCCCCGACGCTGCGGCGCGGGTGAAGGGTTGCTGGCCGGCGGCGATCAGCGCGTCGGTCGCATAACGCTGCAGCGCGCCGATCGAGACGGGCTTGTCTTCCGAGTGATTGCGCACGCAGGATTGCTCGCACAAGATCTCGACCGGGCAGACGCGGGAGCACATGCCGCCCATGATGTTGGCTTCGAGAATCGTCTCGGCGGCGCCGATCGGATCGTCGACGGCGATCGAGCGGATGAAGCTCGGTATGTCGATTGCCGTGGGGCAGGCCTCGATGCAGGGCGCGTCGTAGCAATAGAAGCAGCGATTGCTTTCCACGAGCGCCCGCTTGCGGTCGAGCGGCGGTTTCACATCCTCGAAATTGGCCGCCAGCGTGCTGGCGCTGAGGCGACCAGCCTTGATATCCGGCGCGGCTTGCTCGCTCATCGGCGATCCTCCCGGTTGACGTCGAAAGACTCAATCGGCCGGACCGCCCCGGCGCCCTCCAATCAATCGGGGCGCAAATTCATCGATCGGTGGCGGTCTGGCTACCTGTTCGGACCCATGGAAACACATTCTGTCCACATGGTCAATTATTCTTGACCGATTGGATAGATTTTCTTCGAAAGGCTCCGCAGGTGAATGCAACGGGCTGTGAAGAGGCTCACAGCCGGATGGCCGGCGCCGACCTATCTCATGGGCATGAGGGCGCGTTAGTCGCCCCATCGTTGCAAGGAGTTCAAAAGATGATCACCAGTTACGCCGCCACCCAGGCCCGCAAGCGCACCCGCCGCAAGGCGCACCTGTTGGCGCTGCCGGCGGCGCTCTTCACCTTCATCGCGTGCCAGATCGCGCGGCGGAAGGCCATCGCCTCGCTGGAGCGCATGAGCGACCACCAGCTGCGCGATATCGGCATCGGCCGTGGCGACATCGACAATGTCGTCCATTACGGGCGCAGCTTCGATTGAAGGGGGCTTCGGCACCCCTTCCCGATTCCTGACCGATCCCTTTTCCGTCAGGTCAAACTTAGTGGTTGAGCCCCCCGCCCGATCCGGTTTTACTGGGCGGCAGGTGCCCATTGGGTCAAGGCCGGCGCTTGGCTCCGGGTCAGTCGGGGAATCAAGCACGATATGAGTGACGAGAGAGAGACGCAGTCCGGCCCAGGCGACGGCGATGACGGCCAGCTCGGCGTGCGCGCCCGGAGCCGCGCCCGCATCGAGGCCAATATCCGCAAGGCGGCGGAGGAGGTCTTCGCCGAGATGGGCTTCGAAGGCGCCTCGACCAGCCTCATTGCCAAGCGCGCGGGGCTGCCCAAGGCGAATCTCCATTATTATTTCAAGACCAAGAACGATCTTTATCAGTTCGTGCTGCGCGACATCATCGAGCTGTGGCTCAACACGGCGCAGGAGATCCAGCCCGATGCCGACCCGGCGACGGCGCTCGCTCACTATATCGGGCAGAAGATCGACCTCGCCCGCGACCGGCCCATTGCCAGCCGCGTCTTCGCCAACGAGGTGCTGCACGGGGCGCCGCGCTTCGACCGCTTCATGCGCCAGGATCTGAAGGACTGGGTCGAGCGCAAATCGGCGATCATCGAAGAATGGATCAGCCGGGGGAAGATGGACCGCATCGATCCCAAGCACCTCTTCTTCATGATCTGGTCGACGACCCAGACCTATGCCGATTTCGCGAGCCAGATCGCTGCCGTCCTCGGCAAGCGCGATCTGACGGAAAGCGATTTTGCGCTGGCCGCACGCCAGATCACGCAGATCACCCTCAAGGGCCTCGGCCTCAAGGCGCCGGACGCGTGAGATACAATCTCAGCCTCTTCCTGCTGCCCGCGCTGCTCTTCATCAGTTCACCCGCCTTTGCCGAGACGGGAGATGCCTGCCTCGCTGCCGATCCGGATGCGCATGCCAAGTGCATCGCCACCATCGGCGCGGTGCGGTCGTTGATGAGCGACTTAAGCAACGGCGACATGGCCTGCCAGCAGGCTTCGCGCGACGACATGGCGATGATCAATTCCGTCATCGACTGGATCAAGGCGCGGCCGGAGCGGCACGGCGACGATCTCGCCAACCTCGCCCGCGAGGCGCTGATGGAGCTTGACCCTTGCGCGCAGCGGAGTCTTATTCCGCAGCTCAATCCCAACGATCCGGTCGATACCGAATGATGAACGCTTCCCTCTCTGATGTCCGCGCCTTCTTCGAAAACTATGCCCGCGCCTTTACCGCGCAGGATGCGCCGGCGATCTGCGCGCATTATGCTTTCCCGGTCCAAGTCCTTTCGGAAAAATCGGGCTATGTGTACCGGTCCAAGGACGAGATGCTCGCCGACATGGCGGGCTTTGTCGCCTTCTACGACAAGGTCGATTTCGCCCGCGCCGAGATCGCCGATTTCGCCTTCCAGAAGCTTTCCGACATATTCGGCCAGGCGCATCTGACCTGGCGGCTCATCGACAAGGCGGAGAAGCCCATCGTCGCGTTCGAGACGACCTACACGCTGCGCCTCGATGGCGAGAAACCGGCGATCCTCGGCATCCTCGGCCACAGCGAGGACAAGGCCTGGGCCGCGCGCGGCGTGCCGATCGATTGGTGAGACGCACGCTGCTGACAGAATCTGGCAGCAGCGCCCGCTAGGTTCCCTCTCCGAGAAGAGAGGGAGGACCCAATGCGGCGCCATTCATACGAGACCCGAACCGACCTGCCGCCCGAGCAATTGTTCGGCGCCATCAGCGACGTCGCCAACTGGCCCCAATGGGACGATGGCATCGAGGCGGTGATCCTCAATGGTCCCGCCAATGAGGGCGCCGAGTTCGCGCTCAAACCCCGCGGGCGCGCCTCGGTGAAGCTCAAGGTCGAGACGATGGTGGCACCCTACCGCTTCACCGACATCGCCTATCTGCCCTTCGCGCGCATGAAGACCGAGCATGCCTTCATCCCGATGCCGGAAGGGACGCTGGTGCGCTCGACCGTCGAACTGCGCGGACCCCTGGCCCGCTTCTGGGACCGCGCGCTGCGCGGCACCTATGCCGAAGGGGCTGCACGGCAGACGCGGCACTTCCTCGCCTTCGCCGCCAATTGGAACAAGCCGGCGGAAACGCCCGTGCGGAAGAAGCGGGCGTTTCCGTTCTATACGGTTTGCTGATCTATTCCGCCGCCTTGTCCTGGGCGCGTTTGACGGCCTTCGGCGCGCGGATGTCGTTCACTTTCTTCACGGCGTCGAAGATGGTCGGGAAGGTCGGGCGGTCGATATAGCGGCCGACACCCTTCTCGACCTTGAGCTCGCCCTTCTCGTAGACCACCTTGCCCTGGGAAATGGTGACCGAGGCGTTGCCGGTGACGCTCATCCCTTCGAAGATGTTGTAATCGACCTTCTGGTGATGGGTCTTCGCCGAGATGGTGCGCGTCGCCGCCGGGTCCCAGACGACGATATCGGCATCGGCGCCGACCGAGACTGAGCCTTTGCGCGGATAGATGTTGAAGATCTGTGCCGCCGCCGTCGAGGTGACCTTGACGAATTCCGAGCGCGTGAGGCGGCCGGTGCCGACACCGTGATGCCACAGCACCGACATGCGGTCCTCGATGCCGCCGGTGCCGTTCGGGATCTTGGTGAAATCGTTGCGGCCCGCCGCCTTCTGATCGGCGCAGAAGCAGCAATGGTCGGTCGCCGTGGTGTGGAGATTGCCCGATTGCAGGGCGCGCCACAGCACTTCCTGGTTTTCCTTCGGGCGGAAGGGCGGGCTCATCACATGCGCCGCCGCCACGTTCCAATCGGGATGGCGATAGACGCTGTCATCGACGAGGAGATGGCCCGCGAGCACTTCGCCATAGACGCGCTGGCCTTCGAGCCTCGCGCGCGTGATCGCCTCGACCGCCTCTTTGCAGGAATTGTGGACGATGTAGAGCGGGTTGCCGATGACCTGCGCCACACGAATGGCGCGGTTAGCCGCCTCGCCCTCGACCTCAGGCGGGCGCGACATCGGATGGCCTTCGGGACCGGTGATGCCTTTTTTGAGAATCTCGGCCTGGAGGTGATAGACGAGCTCGCCATTCTCGGCATGGACGGTCGGGATGGCGCCGAGTTCGAGGCAGCGCTGGAAGCTCTGCACCAGATTTTCATCCGGCACCATGATGGCGTTCTTGTAGGCCATGAAATGCTTGAAGGAATTGACGCCCTTCTCGCGCGTCAGCACGCCCATGTCTTCGCGCACCTTGTCGGACCACCAGGTGACGGCGACGTGGAAGGAATAATCGGCGCAGGATTTCTCGGCCCATTCGCGCCATTGGTCGTAGGCGGAGAGCAGCGACGTCTGCGGCGCCGGGATGACGAAGTCGATGATCATGGTGGTGCCGCCGGCAAGCCCCGCCGCCGTGCCGGTGAAGAAATCCTCCGACGCCACCGTGCCCATGAAGGGGAGCTGCATGTGCGTGTGGGGATCGATGCCGCCCGGCATCACATATTGGCCGCCGGCATCGACGATGCGGGCGCCCGACGGTGCCTCGAGATTCGACCCGATCGCCTTGATCTTGCCGTTCTCGCAATAGACATCGGCGCGGGTTTCGCCGTCGGCATTGACGATAGTCCCGCCACGAATCAGCAATGACATGATGTGCTCCCTTGGCTTCTGGCCGGCGGGCCTTACCCCGCGCAAGCCTGGCTTCCCTTCGATCCCGCCGCCTTGTTGCCATCGCCCCTTCGCCCAGTGAGAGGCGGGAGCGGCCGGCAGCTTTTTTGATCGTTCGGTCAAGGATGTTACTGGAAAGCCGGCGAGGTGAAAAGCGGGGTGTGGAAGGTGTCGAACACCCGTCAGTTGCTGCCCCCCTCACCCGCCGACGCATGTCGGCATATGCCGACGGGCCTCCCCCCTAAAGGTGGAAGGAGTTTAGAGCGAGGTCTCGAAGCGAACTCGGCGGGAAGCCCTCCCACCTTCAGGGGGGAGGGTTGGGTGGGGGGCCGGTTTCAGTCTCTCTCCCGCCTGATTTCCAATCCGCACATCTTCAATCCGCACATCTGCAATCGCTTGGGGCAGCTATGGTCGGCTTTTTGTCCCGCGCCGATGGGCGGGTTGCGTCGGGATG